>NZ_JBIAVJ010000008.1:106173-348490 GCF_042894025.1 Streptomyces sp. NPDC001549 | reverse complement strand
CCGGTCAGCGGCCCGCCCCCGCATTTCGCGGGGCTCGCGGACTACGAGGCGCGAGCCGATGCGCTGGTGGGACCCGGGGTGATCCCGGACCGGGGCAGCTGTACTGGCACGCCCGGCTCTCCGAGCGCTATCCGACGGTCGAGGTGCGCTGCTGTGACGTGCAGCTGGAGGCGGACGACGCGGTGATACTCGCCGGCGTCGTCCGCGGGCTCGCCGCCACCGCGATCGCCGAGGAGAAGGCCGGCGTCGCTCCCGCACCATGCCGCCCGGAGCTCCTGCAAGCCGCGACGCGGCATGCGGCCCGGCACGGGATCACCACCACGCTCATGGACTCGAAAGGCCGACTGCGGAGCAGCGGGGACGTGCTGTACGCGCTCCTCCAGCACATCGGTCCCGCCCTCGAAGAGAATGGTGACCACCGCGAGGTGACCTCACTTGTTCATCGGCTCCTCCAGCAGGGAACGTCGGCCGACGGCCAGCGCCGCGCCCTGGCCGAGGCCGGCCTGCCGGCGGTCGCGGCCCTGATCACCGCAGGAGCCATCACTCCGTGAATCGCGTGCCGACGGATGGATCAAGGCGTGCTCCCGCCGACCGTGTTGCGGCGCGCCGTGCGGTGGCCGCTCATGCCGAAAGCCCCGCGGAGTGCGAGATGCTGCTCGACATGCTCGGGCTGCTTTCCGGCGAGGAGCGCCCGTGGACGTCGGTGTCAGGCCCTGCGCACTTGGGCGAGTGAAACCCCGTGCGGGCAGCCCAGCGCCTTCCATTCTCCGTCGATCCCATGACGTGGACGGCGGCCGTGTCTCCGGGCGTATGGCCATGCGCAGCGCCGCAACACCTGCCAACCCCGTTCAGCTCCTTGTGGCCGCCGCTCATTGAGCCGATCGGGCCGGGTGGGTGTGGTCGGAGCACGGTTCCGCAGGGCATGGCCGGCAACGCCGTAGGGTCAGGCTTCGTGTCCCTGCGTGAGGTGATGTGGCGTGCCTGGGACACCTGGCACGCTGCCGGTGACGCAGCCGCCCCGGCGACGACGGATGCCCAGTGCGAGGAGTACGGATGAGGGAATGGGCCATCGTGATCGCTGGGGGTGTGGTCGTCGGCTACGGGATGCTCTCGCGGCGCCTGTCGACCACGGTGCTCTCGGGACCGTTGGTGTTCATGCTGTTCGGGCTCACGATCGGCCCTCTGGGCCTGGACCTGCTGGACCGTGAGAAAGATCCCGAGATCACGCGGACGCTGCTGGAGAGCGCGCTGGTGCTCCTGCTGTTCGCGGACGCGGCAAAGATCAGGGCCCGGGACCTGCGCCGGGAGGAGTTCCTGCCGCTGCGCCTGCTTGCGCTGGGCCTGCCGGCCACCATGGCTCTGGGATGGCTGGCGGCCTGGCCACTACTGCCCGGCCTGAGTCTGTGGGAGCTGGCCCTGGCCGGCATCATCCTGGCACCCACGGACGCCGCGCTCGGCCAGCAGGCCGTATCCAACAAGAAGGTGCCGGCCCTGGTCCGCGGCGGCCTGTCCGTCGAATCCGGTCTGAACGACGGTCTGGCGCTTCCCTTCTTCGTGCTGGCACTGGCTGCCGCCGGTGAGGGCCACGGCCATCCGGGCATCGCCGAGACGTTCCTGCGCGCACTGTTGCTGAGCGGCGCGATCGGACTCGCCGCCGGCTGGAGCGGGGCAAGCCTGCTGCGCTGGTCGCTCGCCCGAGGATGGAGCAGCCCCGACTGGCGCCCGTTCCTGGTGTTCGCCGTTCCCGTGATCACCTACGCGCTGTGTGTCACGACCGAAGGCAGCGGCTTCATCGGCGCCTGGACCGCCGGCCTCGCGTTCGGCATCCACCTGCGCCGGACCGCCGCCGACCGAGGCATCCGTACCCAGGACTCGGATCCGGCGCAGAACGCGAGATTCACCGAACGACTCGGTCTCCTGCTCGCCTCACTGAGCTTCCTCGTCTTCGGCGCGGTCATCCTGGGACCGACGCTCCAGCACCTGACGTGGCGGACGGTCGTCTACGCGCTGCTCAGCCTGACCATCCTGCGGATGCTGCCGGTCGCGCTCGCGCTGGCCGGCACCGGGCTGCGCGCCGCCTCCGTGGCCTACATCGGCTGGTTCGGCCCACGTGGGCTCGCTTCCCTGGTGTTCGGCCTGCTCGCCCTCGAGGAGCACCTGCCCGGGGGGGCCTTGCTGAGCGAGGTCATCGCTGTGACCGTGGGCCTGCGCATCCTCCTGCACGGGGCCTCCGCTCCCTTCCTGGGAAACCGCTACGGCGAATGGTTCACCAGGACACTGCGCGTGGAACCGAACCTGCGGGAGAACGCACTCGCCCACAAGGACGCGCCACGCTGAAGGGACCGCGCCTCCCTCAAAGGGCGTCGTTCCATCAAGGCGGGGAGCTTGGTAACCGCCGGACGAACAGGGGCGCAGCGCACTCAAGATCGAGTACTCAGCGCTGATGCTGCAGCCCCTGATCCTGAAGCCGGACGAGGCCACCGCCTCGATGGCCACACCGCTCTCAGATGATGGGCACGGCTACCCCGCGCGCAGGATCGGGAGGGGTTCTAGGGTGGGAGGAAGGGGACACCGGTGGTCTGCGGGCCTCCGCTCCTCTCACGTCGTTCGCGCGTGCTCGGAGCGGGCGCGACGACACCCCGGACACCCCTGGAGGACATGCGTCATGTCCACTGCATCTGAAACCCCTGTTCTGGATACGCTCGCCGCCATGACGGTCGACTCGCTCGAGCGGTGCGGGTTGGCCCCGGACATGCTCCTGATGACCCGTATCGCGGCCCTCGCGGCATCGGACGCCCCGCCGATCTCCTACGCCGCCCACATCGATCCCGCCCTCCGAGCCGGTCTGACCGCCGCGCAGTTGCAGGACGTGCTGGTCGCCATCGCCCCCATCGTGGGCACCGCCCGGGTCATGACGGCGGCCGGCAACATCACCGCGGCACTCGGCATCGCCATCGCCGTCGCCGAGGCCGAGATCGGCGCCCAAGGCTGACGCAGACGACCCATGGCACCACTGGACACGGCGCGCAGAGCAAGGCGCCGTTCCCCATCGTGAGGACCGCAGGGTCAGGCAGGAGTGCATTGATGTCCGAAAGCGCGGCCGCCGCGATGCGCGCGGTGCCCTACAGCACGCCCCAGGAACGCGCGGCCCAGGGCAAGGAGGCCCGGAGCCGCTCGCCAAGGTCGTCGCACGCCGTCTACCGGCCGTCTCCGGACCGACCGGACCCACTGGCGATCCTTGAGGCACAGTCCGCGGCGCGGGTGCCCGAGCTGGTCCCGATCCGCTACAGCAGGATGTCGGAGTCCCCTTTCCGATTCTACCGGGGAGCCGCCGCGATCATGGCGTCCGACCTGGCAGGCAGTCCCGACTCGGGGATCACGGCCCAGCTGTGCGGGGACGCGCACCTGCTGAACTTCCGGCTGCTGGCCTCTCCGGAGCGGCGGCTGATGTTCGACATCAACGACTTCGACGAGACGCTGCCCGGTCCCTGGGAATGGGACGTCAAACGACTGTCCACGAGTCTCGTCATCGCCGCCCGCGCGAACGGCTTCGACGACGGGGAGCGCGCACGCATCGTGAGATCCGCCGTGCGTGCGTACCGCGAGGCGATGCGCGGCTTCGCCGGCATGGGCAACCTCGACGTCTGGTATTCGAAGATCGACGCGGACCGCCTGGAGGACCTCACCGCGGGTCAGCTCGACAAGGGCGGACGGAAGAAGCTGTCCCGTTCCATGGCGAAGGCCCGCACGCATGACACCCTGCAGGTCTTCGACAAACTCACGGAGCTGGTCGACGGCCGGCCCAGGATCGCGGCGGACCCCCCGTTGCTGGTGCCGCTCGCCGACCTGCTGCCGGACGTCGAACGCACTGAGCTCGGACGTCAGTTCCGTCGTCTGGTCGAGCGCTACAGCCTCACACTGGCAACCGACCGGCGGACACTCCTGGAGGACTACCAACTCGCGGATGTGGCCCGCAAGGTGGTCGGCGTCGGCAGCGTCGGCACCCGCTGCTGGATCTTCCTGCTCCTCGGCCGCGACGGCCAGGACCCGCTCTTCCTCCAGGCCAAGGAAGCAGACACCTCCGTACTCGCCGAGCACGTCGGCGCGAGCCGGTACCGCAACCAGGGCGAACGTGTGGTCTCGGGACAGCGGTTGATGCAGGCGGCGAGCGACATCTTCCTCGGCTGGGAACGGGTGGACGGGATCGACGGCAAGCGGCGCGACTTCTACATCCGCCAGCTGCGCGACTGGAAGGGCATCGCCATGCCGGAGACGATGCCGCCCGGACAGATGGAGACGTTCGGCGAGTTGTGCGGCATCACCCTGGCCCGTGCGCACGCACGGTCGGGCGACCGGGTTGCGATCGGCGCGTACCTGGGCCGCGGGAAGGCGTTCGACCGCGCGCTCGTCGGCTTCGCCGAAGCCTATGCCGACCAGAACGAACGCGACCAT
Organism: Streptomyces sp. NPDC001549; assembly: GCF_042894025.1. Taxonomy (NCBI): domain Bacteria; kingdom Bacillati; phylum Actinomycetota; class Actinomycetes; order Kitasatosporales; family Streptomycetaceae; genus Streptomyces; species Streptomyces sp. NPDC001549. Next base: position 344,038 of record NZ_JBIAVJ010000008.1, on the reverse strand, counting down.
CAAGCCCTGGTCGACGCAATACGCGCAGGCCGGATACCTGCGGAGGAACTCCCCACAGCCTGACCGTTGCGCGGTTGGCGGCGCCCGGCACACCGAGCATGCCGATGCCCTCACTACGCCTGCTCAGTCCGCCCGTGTTCACGGCAACGCGCTGCTGATGACACGGCCCTCGCCGGTTCGATGGAGGCGCAGATGCGCCCCGGCGCGGACCGGCGGGCCCTGTCCTCTCGACGTAGACCTGGCCATGACGGCGACGGCTCTCGGTCCACCATCCCTCGCCGGGCCCGCCCAGAGAGCTGCGGAGGGCCCGGGCGCATCTCGAACTGCCGGGAGTGCGGCGGGCTCAGCCGCGGCGCACGCTTGAAGCAGGGCACCACGATGGCAGCCCGGCACCGGCAGGCAGTCCTCGGCAACCGGCTGCCCGTACTGACCGTGCTCCTCGGGGCGGCCGGAGTGCTGCTCGCCCGGCGCCGACGCAGGGCCCCGGTGGCCACCATGCTGTGCGCGGCAGCCGCCTGCCTGATCCTCGCCATCGGCCTGGCCATCGCCCCGCAGCCACTACCTCGACAACCTCCCCGCCCGAGCAGGTCCAGTCACCGAGTGCGGCAGCAGACGTCTTCGACACCCTGGTGCGGTTCCTGCGGCTCAGCATCCGCACCGAGATCGTCCTCGGGATCATCGTCGCCCTCGGCGCCTACCTGTCCGGAGCCGGCCGACTGCCGCGCGGTGTACGCGGTACGGCCGAACGCACCGCCGACTCCGCCGCACGCTGGGGCGCCGCCCACGGAGTGCACACCGGGCGCGTCGGCGTCCGGGCGGAAGCCCGCCGGCGCTGGATCACCATCGGGGTGCTGTTCGTAGTGGCCCTGGTATTCGCACTGTGGAACCACCCGACCGAACTCACCGTCCTGCTGCTCGTCCTCATCCTCCTCGCCGTACTCGCCGTACTCCCGCTGGTCGCGGCCAGCGGCCGGGCCAGCGAGCGTACGCAGCCCACTGACAGGCGGTAGCAGCGGCAGATCACCGCCCCGTCACCTTTCCTCCGGGTCGATGGCCTCCACCTCGGGGAACAACGTGACCTGGATCCCGCCCGCGGGCTCCCCCCGGGACACCACCGCTGTGCCGTCACGGGCTGGTGCCCCGGCACGGTGCGACTCCGGGCCGAAGTCGGGAGACCGACCCCGGCCCGGGCATGGCGGTCAGGATGCCTCGTCTACTACCTGGGGGAATGGGCTGTGAGCCTCATAGACCTCTCAGTTCGGCCTGACGTGACACCAGGTGCGTGTGTCCTCTGACGCCGAACCCGGATCGTTTGCCGGCAGCCACAGGTGACATGCAGGGGCTCTCTGAAGCGTCAGGCCGGGGTTCCGGACTGCTCCTGGCCGTGCCCGGCACCGCAGTCACCTCCTCCGGCCGCACACGGCTTCTTGAAGGTTGTCCGCCGCGGGCCGGCAAGCGCGGGCGCACGCCGGCGTGCGTCAGCTTCCGCTCCGTGTGCTCACCCGGACGGTCGGCGTCCGCTCTCGACAGACCGGGAAGGACCCCTTGCGCAGGCCGAACTCGTACTTCGCGCGGCACTTCATGGCCAGGTCTCGTCTCCTTCGGGGCCATCCCGCGGCCGGTCCCACGGGCTTCTTCACCGCACAAGCCACAGGAGCCAGACGAACCGGGATTGGCACCGTCCCGTCCGACCCGAGAGGTGAGCCATGAGTACCCGCACGTCCGCCACCCCGTCCGAATCCGCACAGTCGCTCTACCACGCCATGTCCGGCCTCGCCGGCCCGCTGAGCTCCGGCGAAGGCACCGCGCCGGACTTCGCCGCCGCACCACGCGCGGCGGCCGGCGAGGAGCCGTCGGTACTCATCCTCGGCGCAGGCGTCGGCGGACTCACCGCCGCCTACGAACTGGGCAGGCTCGGGTACCGGTGCACGGTCCTGGAGCCCCAGACCCGCACCGGCGGCCGCAACCGCACCGCCCGCAAGGGCGACACGCTGTACGAAATCGACGGCGTGGGCAACAGCCCGGTGCTGACCCACACCTGCGCGTTCGACAAGGGCCTGTACCTCAACCTCGGCCCCGGCCGCATCCCGTACCACCACCGCCGAGTCCTCACATACTGCACCGACCTCGGGGTGCCTCTGGAGCCGTACATCATGGAGACGACGGCGAACGTCCTGCACAGCGCGGGACACACCCCGCCCGGCCAGCCCTGGCGCAACCGGCGGATCGCCAACGACACCCGCGGCCACCTCGCCGCGCTCCTGTCCGCCACCCTGACCGAGAGCGACGAGTTCACCGGCCTGCTGCGGGACCTGCTGCGCAAGTTCGGCGACCTGGACGAGGAAGGCGAGTACCACGGCTCCACCCGCTCCGGCTACGACGAGCCCCTCGACGTCCACGAATTCCCCCGGCCCGCGCCCCCGCTGCCCCTCTCCGAACTGATTCAGTCGGAGTTCTGGAAGCGCAGGTTCTACCAGCCGGTGGACTACCTGTGGCAGGCCACGATGTTCCAGCCGGTCGGCGGCATGGACAAGATCGTCCACGCCCTCACCGAGCGGATCACCTCCGAATACGACGTGACCGTCGAACTCGAGGCCGAGGTCACCTCGATCGACCTGACGGGCGACGCAGTCAGCGTCACCTACCGCACGGGCGGACAGGAACTGACGACGACGGCCGACTACTGCGTGAGCAACATCCCTCTGCCGGTCCTGAAGCAGCTCACGCTGACCGGCTTCTCCACGGGGTTCCGGAACGCCGTGCAAGCGGTGGACTTCGCGCCGACATGCAAGGTCGGCTGGCAGGCCAACCGGCGGTTCTGGGAGGACGACCACAACCAGATCTACGGAGGCATCAGCTGGACCGACCACCCCATCACCCAGTTCTGGTACCCGTCCAACGACTACTTCTCCAAGACGGGCACCCTCACCGGGGCGTACAACTTCGGCGACCACGCCGAGGACATGGGCAAACTCGCGCCGGCCGACCGGCTGCGCCTGGCCCGGGACGGCGCCGCACAGATGCACCCCGAGTTCCGGGAGAAGACCACCGTGCCCCAGGACCTGGGGGTGACCATCGCCTGGCACAAGGTGCCCCACCAGCTCGGCGGCTGGGCCGACTGGGACCCGGCCGACCCCGACCACCAAATCGCCTACAAGCAGCTCCTGCAGCCCGAGGGCGACGGCCGCTTCTACGTCGTCGGCGACCAGGCATCACCGCTGCCCGGCTGGCAGGAAGGAGCCATGATGTCGGCACAGTACGTCGTCGCTCAGATCCTCGGTCTCCTCCCCCGCACCGCCCCCGAGACCGTCCAGGTCCCGGACGCCGTCTTCCTGACGCAAGGACTCTGAACACGCGCTCGGGGCCCGGCCCGCAGCACCCGGGCCCCGACCGACCCGCTGACAGCCAGGTCGTTCCCGCTGGCTCAAGGCCCTGGTCGCTGAAGTCCGGCCCGAGGTCTCGTACGGACGGCCAGAGGGCTGCCCAGAAGCGTGCATCATGCCGCCCTGGCCCGCCTCAGGAGTCGTCTTCCGCCGTGCGTCACCCGTGGCGGAAACCCTTCATCCCTGACGGGGACGGCCGGTGTGGGAGGTGACGACGCCGGGTAGGGCGGGATCATGCCCGATATCCCCCTGGCCGGAGCGGCCCTGCGAAGGGTGCTGACGGTCGTCGACCAGACGGCGGAGTTGGCTACAGAGGTGGCGGCCGCCCTCCGGATGCGCCCGAATGACGCCACGGCCCGCACGGCGGCGACATCGCTCGGCGTCGACGTACTGGCCTTCGAGCCTGCCGACTTCAAGGCGGTGGCCCGCCATCTGGAACCGCTGGACCAACTGATCGCAGCCGTCCCGCCCGATGCCGACGGAATGCGGTGGCGCTACCTGGACGAAGCCGTCCTGTTCCGATGCGAGGCGGAAGTACCCACGCTGTTCGATGAGTTCACCGCACGCCTGGACATCAGCCGGGTGATCGGTCTGACCACCGGCTACCTGGCCGGCCGTACGGATGTCCGGGCACGCGATGCGGACGGAAGGCCCATCTGGCAGCTGGAGCGCAGCATCAGCCGGGCCCAGCCCGCTTACCTCGCGCTGTCCGGCGCCGATGTACTCGACGTCTGCAAGCTGGAGACCATCGACTACGGCCCGGACGATCAGCTGCTGCGTTGGCGGCAGGTCCACAGCGCGAACGCCTCCGCCCTTCAGGACGACGGCTCGGTGTCCTTCGCCCGGACCCCGAAGGGCACCAGAGTGACCATCTGCACCCATCAGGAGTTCGCCCTCCCCCCGTTGTGGCAGGCGATCACCCCCGCGCTATGGCCAGTGGTCCGGCGCGCTCTGGTAGAGGACGCCTACCGCAGGTCCTTTCACATCACCCTGAGAACCATCGCCGCACGCGGGCAGGGCAGCGGTGCCGCGCCGGTGGAGGAGCCGGCTGGTGCCGCCTTCTCGCTCTGGGACGCCCTCGCCCGGTTGGCCGAGCCGTTGAGCCCATGGACCCTGTCGGCCCTGAGGCAACCGGCCCGGCCCGATCTCACCGACAGTTCCGGCTTTCGCCACTTCAGGCCCGAGAGGCAGCCCCGTTGACGCCGCCCGCCACTCCCCCGCACGCGTACCCGTACGCCTTCCACATCGCCCTCGACGGCAACGGTCTCAACGGACTCGAAGGCCGGGCGGGAGTGTGCGTCTTCCGCTACGACCCGGCCACCGGCCGGTACGCGTACAAGCTCCACTACTACGACGGCATCGCCGGCGGCCATGCCGTCAGCGTCAGCCCGGACCACACGCTCGGCTTCCTCGGCAACACCGGCCAGCACCTGCTCTTCTACGACACCGCCACCCTCGACGAGGCCGACCGCCTGTCCACCCTGCGGATCGAACCGACCGACTCGTCCGTCAAAGGCACCACGCACATCGCCTGGCTGGGTGACCGGGAGATCGTCGGCGCGATCGGCGAGCACCTGTGGCGGTTCGACATCGACAAGCTCGATGCTCCCGAACGCCTGGGCCCGCACGGCCTCAAGCTGCCCCACGCCATGAAGGCCACGGCGTCGGGCCGCTACCTCGTCTACGGCGGCATGGACCACCCCGGCCGCGGCGAGGCCCGCGAGGTCGGCATCTTCGACCTGCAGACCGGCAGCGCACGCCGCGTCGAACTGCCCGCCACCTGCTGGCACGTGGCCGTCCACCCCCGCGAAGACCGTTTCTACGCCCTCTCCTTCCGCGTCCTGCCCCAGGAAGGACACGACTGGCACGAATGGGCCATGGCCTACCTCAAGGAATACGTCTTCGAGATCGACGCCGAACACGCGCAGGTCCTGCGCCACTGGACGGCCCCCCGTGAGACCCCGGCACACATGAACTCGGACGTCTGCGTCTCCGACCGTGAACTGATCTACTGCAACGGCGGCAGCGGCACCATCGTCATGATCGACCTGGACGACTTCTCCACCCACCGCATCATCGACGAACGCCCCGGCCTGCCCGAACAACTGCTCGCCGGACGCCAATCACTCCACCAGGTGACCGACGCCTTCACCCGCGGGTCTCCGGCCGCGAGCAGCAGGCACTTCCTCTCCGCCCTGCGGGTCTCGCGCGGAACCCTGCTCGATTCGGTGTACGCCTGCCAGCTGTCGGCCGACCAGACCCTGCTGTTCACCGCCAACCGCGGGCTCAACACCATCACCGTCTACGACTACCCCGCCAACACGGTCCGCCAGCGGGTGCGCATGCCACAGCTGCGGCAGTACGTCGACGGCCTCTCCTGGTGGCACGACCCTCGACTCGGCTTCCACCACAGCACGCTGGTCTCCCCTCCGTGAACGGACGTTTTCCCCCGCGACCAGCCAGAAGGCCGCCCGCGGTTCCCGCTGGGACCGGGCGCCCGGTTCCAGCTGCCTACGGCTCACTCAAGGGTGGCGAGATGATCGGCGTCGCCCCCGCGCCACTCGATGAGGAACATGGTCGCGTCGTCGATGGTGATGCCGCCTCGTTCCTGTTTCAGGGTGTGGGAGAGCGCGCGCACCACCCGCAGCAACGCGGCGCCGCCTCCGGCAGGCGGACGGTCCTTCAGGACTGATGCTGACCGAACGCTTACTTTTCTGACGCACCTTCAGTCCGGTCCAGCGGCTCAGCCGCACTGCCCGAGCGTCGTCGATCGCCCGGCCCGGCAGCGCCCGGCGAACGCGGCGCTGACCGGAACCCCCACCGCATCGCTGAAGAGGTCCATCTGCCCGGGGGCCGTGAGTGGACGCTACGTGTCACACGTACTCCGATGCTGCGTCCAGCAACCAGTCCGCCAGGTATCCGGCGAAGGACGACCGGACCAGCAGCCAGAACCCCGCTCTGGGCTCGCCCCGTGGGACCAGCACCACCTGCGCGCGGGCCAGGGTGGTCTGGGCGCAGCGCCCGGGGCCGAAGGCACGCGGGTGCAGGTCCAACGGGCAGCCGTGCGCCAGCAGGTCGCGAGCGCGGCGGCCCGTAACGAGCACGGTGGTGCGCTGTGCGGAGACGTCCGTGACGGCGGCGGGCCCCTCGCCCGCGGCGTCGCGGATCCGGTGAGCCAGGTCGGCGCGGCTGCCGGGCGGGCCCACGACGAGCCATTCGTCGGGGCCGAGCCAGAGGGCGGAGCGGTCACCGGCGTGCACGACGGTGTTGGGCTCGCGGGGCAGTCGGAGCCCCAGAGCAAGCTCGATGGCGTCGGCAGCCGGGCCCTTGGGGTCGAGCCGGACGTTCACCTGGCCGAGGAAGGGCAGTTCTGCCAGGCGCAGGTCGCCGCCCGAGGCACGGGTGGCAGCGGCGAAGCGATCGGCGGCGTGCCCCAGGGGACTGTGGCGGATTGCGGTGTCAGCCATCGCGGCGGGCTCCCTCGGGGTCGTAGAGGACGGGACTCGCGACCGTCACCGGAACAAGGCGGTCGCCCACCGGCGCGTACAGCAGCTCGCCGATGCGGTCCCGGCCCCCCTTGATCAGGGCGAGTGCGAAGGTCCGGCCAAGCGCCGCGCTGTGGTAGCTGGAGGTGACGTGGCCGAGCATCGGCACCGGCGGCGCGGGAAGCACACTGTCGGCGACCAGGTGGGTGCCCTCGGGGAGGAAGGCGTCCGGGTCTTCGGGGAGCAGGCCGACGAGGTGCTTGCGGTCGGGACGTGTGGTGTCGGCGCGTGCGTGGGAGCGCTTGCCCACGAAATCGGGCTTCTTCTTGGACACCGCCCAGCTCATGCCGAGATCCTGCGGGGTGACCGTGCCGTCGGTGTCCTGGCCGATGATCGGATAGCCCTTCTCGGCGCGCAGGACGTGCATGGTCTCGGTACCGTACGGGGTGATGCCCAACGGGCCCCCTGCCTCGTACAGCGCCTCCCACAGCGCGCGGGCGTCCCACGGCGACACGTTGATCTCGTAGGCCAGTTCGCCGGAGAAGCTGATCCGGCAGACCCGGGCCGGGGCGTCCGCGACAGTCGTGTCTCGCCACGCCATGAAGGGGAAGTCGTCGTTCGCGACGGCCAGTTCAGGGGCCAGGGAGGCCAGAAGCTCTCGGGAGCGGGGGCCTACGAGGGCCACTGTGGCCCACTGCTCCGTAACGGAGGTGCAGTGGACGCGCAGATCGGGCCACTCGGTCTGCAGCCATTCCTCCATCCAGTCCAGCACGGCGGCCGCGTTGCCGGTCGTGGTCGTGACCAGGAAACGCTCCTCGGCAAGGCGGATGACGGTACCGTCGTCGAGGACCATGCCGTCGAGGCGGCACATGACGCCGTAGCGGATCATGCCGACTTTGAGGGTGCTCATCATGTTGGTGTAGAGCCGGTCGATGAAGACGGCGGCGTCCGGCCCCTGCACGTCGATCTTGCCCAGGGTGGAGGCGTCCATGAACGCGACGCCCTCGCGGGCGGCGCGGCACTCACGGAGCACGGCGGCCTTCATGTCCTCGCCGTCCTGGGGGTAGTACCAGGGTCGCTTCCACTGACCGACGTTCTCGAACAGGGCGCCGTGGTCGGCGTGCCAGTCGTGCAGGGCGGTGACGCGGACGGGGTCGTGGAGCGCGCCGCGGTCGCGACCGGCGAGGGCGGCGAAGGAGACGGGGGTGTAGGGAGGGCGGAAGGTCGTCGTGCCGAGGGCGGAGATGTCCACGCCCAGCAGGTGGGCGACGGTGCCGCTGGCCAGGACCCCGGAGGTCTTGCCCTGGTCGCTGGCGGTGCCGGCGGTTGTGTAGCGCTTGGTGTGCTCGACCGAGCGCATACCGGCACCGGTCGCACGGGCGAGGTCTTCGACGGTGACATCACGCTGGAGGTCGACGAAGCGGGGCGCGCCGAGGACGCCGGGGACGACGAAGACCTGCATGGCCGGGGAGTGCGGTCCGTCGGCGGCGGCGGGGAGTCGGGGCGTGCCGGCCGCGTAGCCCTCGGCCTCGATCGCGCGGCCACCGGCGGCGGCGCCCTCGGCGAGGACGCCGGGCAGGTCCAGGACACCGTTCGCCGAGCCTGCGACCTCGACGGCCTGGCGGCAGCCGTCGGGCACGAACGATCCGAGTGCCTCGTCGTATCGCAGCTTGCCGCCCGCCTGGCTGAACAGGTGCGCCACCGGGTTCCAGCCGCCCGAGACAAGCAACAGGTCGGCAGCGAATTCGCGGCGCCCCGCCACTTCTCCGTACGGGGCGACGGCCACCGCCGTGAGGCGCGGGCCGCCCTCGGTGCCCACCACTGCGTGGCCGGTCAGCACCTCGATCCCGGCGTCCTGGGCGCGGCGCGCCCACTCCCCGGGCTCGGGGCGGGTGTCGACGACCGCCGCGATGTCCACGCCCACCGCCGCCAGGTCGAGCGCGGCCGCGTAGGCGCTGTCGTTGGTGGTGAAGACGACGGCGCGGCGGCCGGGCAGAACGCCGTAGCGCTGGGCGTACGTACGGGCCGAGGCCGCCAGCATCACGCCGGGGCGGTCGTTGTCGGCGAACGCCAGCGAGCGCTCGTGGGCTCCGGTGGCCAGGACGACTCGACGGGCGCGGATGCGCCAGACACGCTCGCGGGAGACATGCCCGGGGGCTGCGCCGCCGAGGTGGTTGGTGCGGCGCTCGACGGCGAGGACGTGGTTGTCGTCGTAGTAGCCGAAGACGGTGGTGCGGCGCAGTATGCGCACCTCGACCTCGGCCGCGAGCCGCGCGACTGTCTCGCCTGCCCAGTCCAGGAGCTGTCCTGTCCCGAGGAGACTGCCGCCCGGTTCGGGCTGGTCGTCGGCGAGGATGACGCGCGCGCCGCTGCCTGCGGCGGCGGACGCGGCCGCGAGTCCGGCCGGTCCCGCGCCGACGACGAGCAGGTCGCAGTGGGCGTGGACGGCGTCGTAGCGCGCGGGGTCGGGCGCGGTGGCAAGCCGTCCCTGCCCGGGCAGGCTGCTCGCGACGAGCCCGTCGTACAGCTCCACTGCCGTCGTCGGCAGCATGGGCTCCGGGAAGGGCTCCTCGATCTGTACGACGGCGTTGGGTTCCTCGACTCCGGCGGAGAAGATGCCGCGCGGGCGGCCGAGCTTGATGCCGGTGCCGGTCTGGATGACGCCGTTGGCGAGGAGGGCGGAGGCGAGGGTGTCGCCACGAAAGCCCTCGTATGTGGTGCCGTCGAAGACGAAGCCGAGCCGCTGATCGCGGCGGATGCGGCCGCCGGTGCTCAGGCGGAACGGCTGGGGGCCGCGCTGGGACTCGGGGTACGTGCTCGTCTGCGGCTCGGTGGCCGCAGGGTTCTCCGCCACCCCGCCCCTTCCCGGGGCCGGGGGCTTGACCCCGGACCCCTCGGGCTCCCTCGCCGGGTGCGGCACGGTGGGCGGGTTGTGCCCACCTGCCCCCACAGCTCCGCGTGGGGGCACCCCCATGGCGCTGCGCTCGCCCTCGCGGAACGACTGCCCACGACCCGGGTCCGGGCGTGGTTCGTCCGTTCGGTACACCGCCAGGATCTCGTTCGTCGCCGTGTCGCGCACCGCGTTGAACCACCGGCGGCAGCCGGTGGTGTGGCTCCAGCGCTCCGCGAACGGGCCCTTGGGGTTGTCGCGGAAGAAGAGGTAGCGGGACCACTCCTGGTCGGTCAGGGCGGCGGGGTTCTCGGGATAGGGCACGTGGGCCTGACCGCCGTAGTGGAACTCGGCCTCGTCACGGGGCCCGCACCAGGGGCATGGGATGAGCAGCATCGATTCGGCTCCTCAGTGGGCGACCGCGGCCGCGCCGTGCTCGTCGACGAGCGCGCCGGTGGTGAATCGGTCGAGCGAGAAGGGGGCGTTGAGGGGGTGGGGGGTATCGTGGGCGATGGTGTGGGCGTAGACCCAGCCGACGCCGGGGGTGGCCTTGAAGCCGCCGGTGCCCCAGCCGCAGTTGACGTACAGGTTGTCGACCGGGGTGAGCCCGATGATCGGCGAGGCGTCGGGGCTGACGTCGACGATGCCGCCCCAGGTGCGCAGCACATGGGCGCGGGCGAAGACCGGGAAGAGTTCCAGGGCGGCGGACATCTGGTGCTCGATGATGTGGAAGGCGCCGCGCTGCGTGTAGGCGTTGTACGAGTCGATGCCTGCGCCCATCACCAGCTCGCCCTTGTGGGCCTGGCTGACGTACACATGCACGGCGTTGGACATGACCACGGTGGGGTGCACCGGCTCCAGCAGCTCGGATACCAGGGCCTGCAGCGGGTGGCTCTGCAGCGGCAGCTCGAAGCCCGCCATGGCCGCGAGCACCGAGGTGTGTCCGGCCGAGCAGAGCGCGACCTTGCCGGCGGCGATGGGGCCGAGCGTGGTCTGTACGCCGACGACCCGTCCGCCCTGGATGTCGATGCCGGTGACTTCGCAGTTCTGGATGATGTCGACGCCGGCGGCGTCGGCGGAGCGGGCCAGCCCCCACGCGACGTGATCGTGCTTGGCGATTCCGGCCCGCGGCTGGTACGTGCCGCCCATCACCGGATACCGCACGTCGGGCGAGATGTTGACGATCGGGCAGACGTCCTTGACCTGATCCGGGTCCAGCCATTCGGCGTCGACGCCGTTGAGCCGGTTGGCCTCGACGCGGCGCACGCTTTCGCGGACGTCCTGCAGGCTGTGGGCGAGGTTGAGCACACCGCGCTGGGAGAAGAGGATCGGGTAGTCGAGTTCGTCCGCCATCCCCTCCCACAGTTTGAGGGCGTGCTCGTAGATTCCGGCGCTCTCGTCCCATAGGTAGTTGGAACGGATGATCGTGGTGTTGCGGGCCATGTTGCCGCCCGCGAGCCAGCCCTTCTCCAGGACGGCCACGTTGGCAATGCCGTGGTTCTTCGTCAGGTAGTGGGCGGTCGCGAGACCGTGGCCGCCGCCGCCCACGATCACCACGTCGTACGACCGCTTCGGCTCGGGTGTGCGCCACAGCCGGTCGGGGTGCTCGGGGAGGTCGGCGCCCGGGGTGCGGGGGGTCATCGGGCGTCTCCTGAAAGGTGCGGGTGCAGCGGGTGCTTGGCGGCCGGCTTTCCGGTCACAGCACTAGCCGCGCAGGCGGGACATGGAGGGGTCGAACAGCGGCTCTTCGGCGACGACCGCTGCCACGCGCTGGTCGAAGTAGCCGATGTGCACGGTCCGGCCGGTCGTGGCGAGCTCGGCGGGCAGCCAGGCGTACGCGACGCCCTTGCCGATCGTGTATCCGTACGCGGCGCTGGTGACGTAGCCGACGGGGCGGTCGCCGTCGTAGACCGGTTCCTTGCCCATGACCACGGCTAGCGGGTCGTCGATGGTCAGACAGGTCAGTCGGCGCCGTACGTCCGCCTTGCGCCGCACCAGCGCGGCCTTGCCGATGAAGTCTTCCTTGTCGAGTTTGACGGCGAAGCCGAGCCCCGCCTCGTAGGGGTCGTGCTCATAGGTCATGTCAGTGCCGAAGGAACGGTATCCCTTCTCCAGGCGGAGGCTGTTGAAGGCGCCGCGGCCGGCCGCAATGCCGCCGAGGGGTTGCGCGGCCTGCCACAGGGTGTCCCACAGTTTCAGTCCCATGTCGGCGGTGGTGTACAGCTCCCAGCCTCGTTCGCCGACGTACGACAGGCGCATCGCGGTGACGGGGACGGAGCCGATGTGGGCGCGCTTGGCGCGGAAGTACTTCAGACCGCCGTTGGAGAAGTCCGCGTCGGCGAGCGGCTGGAGGACCTCGCGGGCCAGCGGGCCCCACAGGCCGATGCAGCAGGTGCCGGCCGTGATGTCACGTACGGCGACCGATCCGTCGGCCGGCAGGTGTCGGCCGAACCAGTCGAGGTCGAGGCTGCCGTTGGCGCCGACCTGGAAGTGGTCGCGGCCGAGACGGGCGACGGTGATGTCACTGCGGATGCCGCCGTCCTCGTCGAGGAGCAGGGTGTATGTCACCGAGCCCACCGACTTGTCGACGTTGCCGGTGGACAGCCGCTGGAGAAAGGCGGCGGCGCCGCGACCGGTCACTTCCAGGCGCTTGAGTGCCGTCATGTCGTACATCGCGACGGTCTCGCGGGTGGTCTGGGCCTCGGCGCCGACGACGGGCGACCAGTAGCGCGCCGCCCACTCGTTGGGGACGGGGATGGAGCGACCTTCGACGAGCGGGGCGTTGGCCTCGTACCACTGGGGCCGCTCCCAGCCGGTGGCCTCCAGGAAGAAGGCGCCGAGTTCCTGCTGGCGGGCGTAGAAGGGGCTGGTGCGCAGGGGCCGGGGCGCGCCGGCCGGCTGGAGGGGATGGAGGATGTCGTAGACCTCGACGAAGTTCTGGCAGTCGCGGGCCAGGACGTACTCCGTGGAGAGCTGGTGCGGCTCGAAGCGGTTCACGTCGCACTCGTGCAGATCGAAGGACGAGCAGTGACCGTCCACGAGCCATTCGGCCACCGCGCGGGCTACGCCCGCGGAGTGGGTGACCCATACCGCCTCGGCGACCCAGAAGCCCATGACCTCAGATGATTCACCGAGCAGCGGCAGTCCGTCGGTGGTGAAGGAGAAGAGGCCGTTGATGCCCTCTTCGATCTTGGCATCGCGTGTCGCGGGCAGCAGCGCCCGCGTCTCGGCCCAGGCGTCGGCGAAGTCGTCCTCGGTGAACTTCAGGACGGAGGGCATCTGTTCGGCCTCGTCCACCGGGGTGATGTCCTCCGGGGCGACGGGCATGGGCCGGTGACCGTAGTAGCCGATGCCGATGCGGTCGAAACGGTCGCGGTAGTAGAGGTCCCCATCCTGGTGGCGCAGGATGGGACGGACGGCCTCCTCGGCCTGGCCTTCCAGCGCGGGGACGGGGCCGGTCCAGGCGAGCTGGTGGGCGAGCGGGGTCAGCGGCAGGTTCATGCCGACCATGCGGGCGATCTTCGGGCCCCAGATGCCGGCGCAGCACACGACGATGTCGGCGGGGATCTCTCCCTGGTCCGTGACGACTGCGCTGACCTTGCCCTCGCCGTGTACGACGTCGAGGACTTCGTGGCGGGCGAGGAAGCGGACGCCGCGCTCGGTGGCCCGCCGGATCTGAGCCTCGACGGCAAGCACCGCCTTGGCCAGTCCGTCGGTGGGGACCAGCAGTCCGCCGAGGACGCGCCGGCGATCCACCAGCGGGTGCAGTTCGACGCACTCTTCGGGGCCGAGCAGCCGTCCTTCGATGCCCCAGGCGGTGGCCCAGCCATGGCGACGGTGCAGCTCGGTCAGCCGTTCGGGGGTGGTGGCCACCTCAAGACCCCCGACCTGCAGGAAGCAGGGCTGCCCGTCCACGTCGAGGCTGCGGAACTTCTCGACGGTGTAGCGGGCGAGCTCGGTCATGGTCTTCGAGGAATTCGTCTGGAAGACCAGCCCGGGCGCATGGGACGAGGACCCGCCGGTGGCGGGGAGGGGCCCCTGGTCGACGACCGTGATGTCGGTCCAGCCCGCGAAGGACAGTTCGTCGGCGAGCGCCGCTCCCACGACGCCTGCTCCGATGATGACCACTCGGGGTCCCGCCATCGCCGCACCTCCACCTTCAAGCAGTTCAGTTGCTTTCAGCGCAACAAGCTTCAGGTTGCGCAACTCACGATGCCGGTCGCCGAGATGGGTGTCAAGGGGTCCCGGACGGCCGTGACCGGGGCGGAAAACAGCCGTGCCCGGCGGGCTGTCACGGCAGCCCGCCGGGCACGGCTGTGCTTGTTCGCCCGTCCCGCAGACGGGCTTGTCGGCTGTCCCGGGGATCAGCTCTTCTTGAGCCAGGCGTCGACCTTGTCGCGGTTGGCGTCCACCCACTTCTTGGCCGCCGCCTCCGGCGGCATCTTGTCCTCGGCGATGTACTTCGCCACGAGGTTCTGGTCCTCGTTGGTCCAGGTGAAGTTCTTCACGAGGTCGTAGGCGGGGCTCCCCGAGTCGGCGAACTTCTTGCCGACAATCTTGTCCAGCCGGTATTCGGGATAGTCGCAGGCGACCTTCTCCGCCACGGCGTCACAGCCGTCCGTGTACTCCGGCAGATTCACCTTGACCAGGTCGATCTCCGAGAGGAACCACTGCGGTTCGTAGAAGTACCCGATCAACCAGGTCTTCTTGGCCTCGGCCTGCCGGAACGCCTGGATGAGCGCCGCCTCGCTGCCGCCGTAGACAACCTTGTAGTCGAGCCCCAGATTCTTCACCAGTGCGGCGTCGTTCGTGACGAACGACGGGTCGCCGTCGAGGAACTGACCCTTGTCGCCCGACTCCGACGTCTTGAAGTCGGCGGCGTATTTGTTGAGGTTCTTCCAGTCAGTGATGTCCGGGTGTTCCTTGGCCAGCCACGGCGGCACGAACCAGCCGATGACTCCCTTGTTGCCGGTCGTGCCGGCCGTTACAGCGGTCTTCTGGTCGGTGATGTACTTCTTCTTCAGATCGTCGTGGCCCCAGTTCTCGACGACGGCGTCCACCTCGCCGGTGCCGAACCCCTGCCAGGCGACCTCTTCCTTGAGGTCCTTCTTGGTGACCTGGCACCCGAGGTCCTTCTCTGCGACATACGCGATGACCGCCGCGTTGGCCTCGTATCCGACCCAGGGGTTGACCGCGAGGTTGAACGTACCGCACTTGCCGGAAACACCGCCCGAAGCACCCGATCCCGACTCGCCCACCTTGGCGCCGCCGCAACCGGTGACGACGGCCAGGCCCAGCGCCGCGAGACCGGCCATGGCGGCCCGCCGTCTCGCGGGACGCGATGGTGTCATGAAGTTGCCCATCTTGTGCTGCCTCCTGTGCTTGTTCCTGTGAGCGCCGGGATGTGGGCGGCCTAGCGGGCGCCGGGCCTCCTCGCCCTCCGCCGTGCCGCTGCCTGGGTGATGCGGTCGAACATGACCCCGAGCAGAACGATGGCCAGGCCTGCCGCCAGGCCCTTGCCGTACAGCTCACCCTGGGAGAAACCGGCTACGACGTCGTAGCCCAGGGCGCCCGCACCGACCAGTCCGCCCACGACCACCATGGACAGGACATAGATCAGGCCCTGGTTGGTCGCGAGCGTCAGGGCGCTGCGTGACATGGGGAGCTGGACCTTGGTGATGATCTGCCAGGTACTCGAGCCGGCCGCGGTGGCGGCCTCCACCGTGGTCTGCGGCACCGCTCGCACACCGTCTGCGATGATCTTGATCGTCACCGGGGCGGCGAAGACGACCGCGGCGGTGATCGCCGTGAAGCGCGTGGCGCCGAACAGCGCCAGGAACGGCACCAGATACACGAACGAGGGCATGGTCTGGCCCGCGTCGAGGCTGGGTCTGATCATCCGGTCGGCCAGGGAACTGCGCCCCATCCACACGCCGACCACGACACCCAGCAGCAGGACGATCAGGGTCGCCACCGCCGTGGAGGCCAGCGTCGTCATGCTGTCCGACCACACGCCGGTCGCGACGAGCGAGGCTACGCAGGCCGCGGCCGTGACACCCGCGCGCCACCCGCCGAACACGGCGCCGACGGCGACGAGGACCGCGCCGACCAGCCACCACGGGGACTCGGTGAGCAGCGTCTCGAAAGGGTTGAGCAGCGCTGTGGTGATCAGATCCCTGGCTCCGTTGGTCAGTCCGCCGAAGGTGTCCTGCGTCCACAGGCTGACCGAGTCCGCCGTACGCGCGATGGCGCCGCCGGCCGCGGCGTCGCCGGGAAACTCGGCCGCCCACACATAGGTGTGGGACAGCCATACGCACACCGCGGCCGCCGCGCCGCCGGCCGGCAGCAGGGGCCGGCGCCACTTCCCGAAGCGGCCGGCGCCGCGCTTCCTGGCGGCCTCCACCCGGTCGCCCGCCGCGGTCGTCACCCGGTCCAGCACGATGGCCATGACGACGATGGCGAGGCCGGCGTTGAAGGCGACGCCCACGTCGAGGGTCTGCAGCGCCTTGACGACGGTCTTGCCCAGGCCGGGCGCGTCGATCAGAGCGGCGATGGTGACCATGGACAGCGCCGCCATGATGGTCTGGTTCACGCCCATGACGACGGTCCGCTTGGACATGGGCAGCAGCACCTTGGTGAGCGTCTGCCGCCGGGTGGATCCCAGCGACTCGGCGGCCTCGACCGTGGTGGCGGGCACCTCGCGGATGGCATGCGCGGTGATGCGGATCGCGGGAGGCGCCGCGTAGATGAGCGTGGCGATCGTGGCGGATGCCGGGCCGATGAGGAAGAACAGCGTCAGCGGGGCCAGGTAGACGAAGGTCGGCATCGTCTGCATGAAGTCGAGGAAGGGTGCGATGGCGCGGTTCACCCGGTCGGAGAGCCCCGCCCAGATACCGAGCGGGATCCCGATGAGCAGGGAGACGAAGACCGCCGACAGGGTCAGGGCCAGGGTGTCCATGCTCTCCTGCCACAGTCCCTGCAGCCCGAAGAAGACGAACCCGGCCACGGCCAGGGCAGCGACGCGGATGTTCCCGAAGGCCCAGGAGATGTACCCGACCAGGGCGACGACGCCCAGCCAGCCGATGACAGGGACCGGACGCCCGGCCGACGGCTGGGAGATCAGTGACTGGATGAAGGTCACGAGAGTGTCGATGACCAGCCGGATCTCATTGAAGAAGTAGAGGAAGACCGGATTGCTGTTGCGGTTCGCCCCGATGGTGTCGTTGACCGAGTTGAACCAGCGGTGCAGGTCCGTCAGGTCGGCCGCCGCCAGCGCCAGGGTCTGGCGCCCGCGCAGAACGGCGAACAGCACCAGCCAGGCGACCAGGATCGCGGCCACCACGGCGCTGCGGCGGACCCCGCGTACGGACGCGACCCGCACGGCCGGTTCGGCGACGACGGCCATCACGCGCCGCCTTCCTGCCCCGCCACGACCGCGAGGATCTCCTCGTCCCCGACGATGCCCAACAGCCGCCCGTCCTCGACGACCTTGACCGGCTTGTCGGCGGCGAGCACCGCCCGCGTCGCCTCACGCACCACGACGTCCGGGCCCAGCTCCGGGCCGTCGAGGGGGTCGCCGGGCTCGGGGGCCCGCATGATCCAGCGCAGGGTCAGGACCTCGGCGCGGGCCACGTCCCGGACGAATTCCCGGACGTAGTCGTCGGCGGGCGCGCCGACCAGTTCGTCACCCGTGCCGCACTGAACCATCTTGCCGTCGCGCATGATGAGGATGCGGTCGCCGAGCTTGAGCGCCTCGGACAGGTCATGGGTGATGAACACCATGGTCTTGCCGACCTCGTGGTGCAGCCGGATGACCTCGTTCTGCATGTCGCGGCGGATCAGCGGGTCGAGCGCCGAGAACGGCTCGTCGAAGAAGAGCACGTCCGGATCGCCGGCGAGCGCCCGGGCGAGACCGACTCGCTGCTGCATGCCGCCGGACAGCTGCTCGGGGTAGGAGTTCTCATATCCGGCCAGGCCTACGAGTTCGACCACCTCCTGGGCGCGCCGGTTACGCTCGGCCTTGCCCATCCCACGTATCTCCAGTCCGTACGCGACGTTGTCGACGACCCGGCGGTGGGGCAGCAGCCCGAAGTGCTGGAAGACCATGGAGAACTTGCGCCGCCGCAGCTCACGCAGCCGTCTGGCGTCGGCGCCACGGATGTCCTCACCCTCGAAGTCGACTTCCCCCGCGGTGGGTTCGATCAGCCGGGTGAGACATCGCACCAGCGTGGACTTGCCGGAGCCGGACAGGCCCATGACGACGAAGACCTCGCCCGGCGACACCTCGAAGTTCACATCCCGTACGGCGGCGGTGCATCCCGTACGGTCCATGAGCTCACGGCGCGTGAGCCCGCACAGCTCCTCGGAGTCCGGCACCTGGTCGGCCTTGGGCCCGAACACCTTCCACAACCCGCGCACGGAAATGACCGGGGCAGCGTCCTGGTCCTTGGACGTGCCGCGCCGCTGCGGCAGTACAGTCTGCTTGGGGGTCACGATCGACCTCTCTTCGGCGTTCAGCCGCGGAACCAGTGCTGCGGCCGGGGTTGGATGTTCTGCCAGATGTGCTTGGGCTCGCGGTATTCGTCCAGACCGGTCGGTCCCAGTTCCCGGCCCACGCCCGAGTGTCCGAAGCCACCCCATTCCGCTTGCGGCACATAGGGGTGGTAGTCGTTGATCCACACCGTGCCGTGGCGCAGCCGTCGCGCGACCCGCTGGGCCTTGCCCGCGTCCTGCGTCCATACGGCTCCGGCGAGTCCGTACTCGGTGTCGTTGGCGATGCGTACGGCGTCGTCCTCGCCGCTGAAGCGCTCCACGGTCAGCACGGGCCCGAAGGACTCCTCGTGCACCACGCGCATGTCCTGCCTGCACTCGTCGAGCACGGTCGGCGGGTAGTAGTAGCCTTCCGCGAGCGCGGGGTCCTCCGGGCGGCTGCCGCCGCATCGCAGTACGGCGCCCTCGGCGAGGCCGGCCGCGACATACGCCTCGACCCTGTCCCGATGCTGTGCGGAGATCAGCGGTCCCGTATCGGCCTCGGGATCGAAGGGGCCGCCCAGACGGATGCGCCCGGCGCGGCGCACGACCTCGTCGACGAAGGCGTCGTGCAGCGAGTCCTCCACGATCAGGCGGGCACCGGCCGAGCAGACCTGCCCGGAATGCAGAAAGACGGCCGTGAGAGCGAAGTCCACAGCGGTATCGAAATCGGCGTCGGCAAAGACGACGTTGGGGTTCTTGCCGCCCAGTTCGAGGGCGACCTTCTTTACGGTCGCGGCGGCCGTGGCCATGATCCTTCGGCCGGTGTCCAGGCCGCCGGTGAAGGAGATCATGTCGACGGCGGGGTCTTCGGACAGCGATGCGCCCACCTCGGGGCCGGTGCCCAGCAGGAGGTTGGCGGCGCCGGCCGGCAGGCCGGCCTCCTCAAGTACCCGCATCAGCAGGATCGATGTGGAGGGAGTGAGTTCACTCGGCTTGAGAACGATCGTGTTCCCGGCCAGAAGCGCGGGGGCGACCTTCCACGACGCCTGGAGCAGCGGGTAGTTCCACGGAGTGATCAACCCACAGACACCGACGGGCTCGTAGGTGACGCGGCTGACGGCGTCGTCGCGCCCGGTGTCGATCACCCGGCCGGCGCTGGTACCCGCGATCCCGCCGTAGTAGCGGAAACAGGAGACCACATCGGCGATGTCGTACTCGCTCTCCACCAGCCGCTTGCCGGTGTCCAGCGATTCGGCGCGGGCGAACTCCTTGGCGTCGCGCGCGATCAGATCGGCGGTGCGCAGCAGCAGCGCGCCGCGATCCCGCTCGGGGGTGCGCGGCCAGGGGCCGTCGTCGAATGCCCGGCGGGCCGCGGCGATCGCGGCGCCGCTGTCGGACCGCGTCCCCTCGGACACGACCGCGGCCAGCGTGCCGTCTGCGGGGCAGCGGATCTCCCGGTGACCTCCGGCAACCGGATCGCACCATTCTCCGTCCAGATACAGATCTGCCACGAGCGCAGCCCTTCGAGCGAAGTTCCGTTGCGCATGATGCACCGCATTGCTTGTGATGGAACACCCTGGCCGACCGTGTGACCTTCGTCAAGAGGGTGCGGCGGGCGGATCCGCCCCCTGAGCCCGTTGCCCCGGCTCCCTTGACCAAGGGCCACGACAGGCCGACCATGTTGCGCATCACTCACCCTGTTGTGCAATACGCACCAACGGAGGCCGTGCATGTCCCCTCGACCGCAACCTGGCCGTGAATACGTCCTCACGCTCTCGTGCCCGGACCAGGCCGGACTGGTTCACGCCGTGAGCGGCTATCTGGTCAGGAACTCCGGCAACATCCTGGAGAGCCAGCAGTTCGACGAGCGGCTTCAGGGCCGTTTCTTCATGAGGGTCCACTTCGATGTGTCGGACCCGGACACCGACGTGAAGAATCTGCGTGACCGATTCGGCCCCGTCGCCGAGGCATTTCGGATCTCGTGGACTCTTCGGGACGCCTCTACCCCGACCCGTACGCTCATCATGGTCTCGAAGTTCGGCCACTGCCTGAACGACCTGCTCTTCCGCCGGCGCACCGGCGCGCTCAACATAGAAATCCCGGCCGTCGTCTCCAACCACCGGGAGTTCGAGGAACTGGCCGGGACCTACGGCATCCCCTTCCACCACATCCCGGTGACCAAGGACACCAAGGCCGACGCCGAGGCACGCCTCATGGAGCTGGTCCGCGAGCTGGACATCGACCTGGTGGTGCTCGCCCGCTACATGCAGATCCTCTCCGACGACCTGTGCAAGCAACTCGAGGGCCGGGCCATCAACATCCACCATTCCTTCCTGCCCAGTTTCAAGGGCGCGCGCCCGTATCAGCAGGCGTACGAGCGCGGTGTGAAACTGGTCGGCGCCACGGCGCACTATGTGACGCCGGACCTGGACGAAGGGCAGATCATCGAGCAGGACGTGGTCCGTGTGGATCATTCGCTCGACCCGGACGAGCTGGTCACGGTCGGGCGGGACGTGGAGGCGCAGGTGCTGGCGCACGCGGTCAAGTGGCACAGCGAGAGCCGCGTCATGGTGGACGGAAGCCGCACGGTGGTCTTCCGCTGAACGGTACGCGATCGCCGGACAGGATTGTCTCCCCCACCCCGCCCCTGTCCTGACCGGGGCTACGCCCCGGGTCCGGCCCGGACGTCGAGGCGCTCCAGCATGCCGCGTCGCCAGCGCTCGGTCTCGGCGATCTGGTTGAAGGTGAACAGGTGCAGGCCCGCGACCGCCGCCGAGGGCGCTGTCAGCACGGGCGCGGCGCGCCGCAGCAGCCGCTCCGGCGCATAGCCGCCCGGCGCCGCGAAGCGCACGAACCAGGAAGCGTGCCGGGCCAGGAAGCGCGTCGACTCCCCCACACCGATCTTCGCCGCCATCGCCAGGAGCTTCGTACGTTCGACGGGCCCGGCCACGCCCACGTGCACCGGGAGGGTGACATCCCGGCGGCGGACCCGCGTCACCCACTCGCCCAGCACGCGGGGGTCGAAGCACAGGTTGCTCACGATGTACGTGGCGTGGGCACGCTTGTCCCACATCGCCTGGATGGTGGTGTCGTCGTCGATGAGCGGATGGCTCTCCGGGTAGCCGGTGATGCCAACCCTGCTGAAGGGGCTGCCCAGCTCGCCCAGCCGCCGCAGCGCGGGCAGCGCCCCCTCGTACGGTCCGGCGGGCGGATCCGCGTCCCCGGCCGGTACGAAGACGTCGTCCACGCCCGCCTCCCGCAGCCGTGCGACGACCTCCGCCACATGGGCGCCGTCCCTGAGGAGCCGGGCGGGCACATGCGGCACGACGCCGTACCCCTCCACCGCCAGCCGGGTCGCGAGATCCAGCGTCGGCTCCAGGCCCTTCACCGGCGACGCCGTGACCGTCACCACCACATCGCGCGGCACATGGGCGAGAACCTTGTCCTGCGTGGACTTCGCCGGCAGGACCTCGTAGCGGACGTTCTTCAGCAGCTCTCTCACCGCGGGTCGCGGTGCCGGTAGTACGAGGCCTTGGAGGGCGGCAGCGGCTCCTTGCCGAGGATGAGGTCGGCGGCCTTCTCCGCGATCATCATCACGGGTGCGTAGATGTTGCCGTTGGTGACGTACGGCATCACGGAGGCATCCACAACGCGCAGCCCCTCCACGCCGTGCACCCGCATGCTCTCCGGGTCTACGACGGCCATCTCGTCCGTGCCCATCTTGCAGGTACAGGAGGGGTGCAGGGCGGTCTCACCCTCCTTCGCGACCCAGGCGAGGATCTCCTCGTCGCTCCGCACGGAGGGTCCGGGCGAGATCTCCCCGTCGTTGTACGGGGCGAGCGCGGGCTGGTTGAGGAGCTTGCGGGTCACCCGGATCGCCTCGACCCACTCACGTCGGTCCTGTTCGGTGGACAAGTAGTTGAAGCGCAGCGCCGGATGCTCGCGCGGGTCCTTGCTCTTGATCTTCACGGAGCCGAGGGCGTCGGAGTACATGGGTCCGACGTGCACCTGGTAGCCGTGCCCGCCGGCGGGCGAGGACCCGTCGTAGCGGACCGCGATGGGCAGGAAGTGGAACATCAGGTTGGGGTAGTCCACATCCTCGTTGCTGCGGACGAAGCCCCCCGCCTCGAAGTGATTGGTCGCGGCCGGGCCCTTGCGCAAGAGCCACTGGAGGCCGATGAGAGGAGCGCGCCACTTGGCGAGGTACGGCTGCATGGACACCGGCTGCTTGCAGGCGTGCTGGACATAGACCTCCAGATGGTCCTGCAGGTTCTCACCCACCCCCGGCAGGTGGTGGACGACGTCGATGCCGAGCGGCTCGAGTTCCTCGGCGTTTCCGACGCCGGAGAGCTGCAGCAGCTGCGGGGAGTTGATCGCACCGCCGCACAGGATGACCTCGCGGGCGCGCACCTGCCGCACCTTGCCGCGGCCGCGCCGGTACTCGACGCCGACTGCGCGCTTGCCCTCGAAGAGCACGCGAGTGGCCAGGGCACGTGTCCTGACGTCAAGGTTCGGCCGCCTCTTCACGGGCCCCAGGTACGCTTTCGAGGCCGACAGGCGGCGGCCGCGGTGGACGTTGCGGTCGAAGGGCGCGAAGCCTTCCTGCCGATAGCCGTTGACGTCGTCGGTGCGGGGGTGGCCGGCTTCCTGGACGGCCTGGAGGAAGGCGGGGAAGAGCGGGCTGGAGGCCGGGCCGCGTTCGAGGACGAGCGGGCCCTCGTGGCCGCGGAACTCGTCGTCGGGCTCCGCCGCCAGGCAGTTCTCCATCCGCTTGAAGTACGGCAGACAGTGGGCGTAGTCCCAGGTTTCCATCCCCGGGTCGGCCGCCCACCGCTCGTAGTCCATCGGGTTGCCGCGCTGGAAGATCATGCCGTTGATGCTGCTGGAACCGCCGAGCACCTTGCCGCGGGCATGGTAGACGCGCCGACCGCCCATGTGGGGCTCGGGCTCGGATTCGTACTTCCAGTCGTAGAAGCGACTGCCGATGGGGAAGGTCAGCGCCGCGGGCATGTGTATGAAGACATCCCAGGGGTAGTCGGACCGGCCGGCCTCCAGCACCAGCACGCGGTTGCCCGGCTCGGCGGAGAGCCGGTTGGCCAGGGCGCTGCCGGCCGAACCGCCGCCGACGATGACGAAGTCATACTGCAAGGGGGCCATGGCCTGCCTCGTCTCGCTCGCGTCGTCGATATGCGCGGCATGGTAGTACGGGTAGCGCTATACGCACTAGGTTGCAAGCCGCGCAACTTGATCCGCTTGAGGCCCCTTCTCGCTTCCGCCCGCGCCGTTGTTTACCGTGCGTATAGTTGCACCATGAGCAACTTCACCGCAGATAGCGAGACGGCGGGACCACAGGGCGGTGGCGTGCAGTCCGTCGACCGCGCCATCAGTGTGCTGGAGATCCTGGCCCAGCGCGGCGAGGCCGGCGTCAGCGAAGTGGCCGCGGAGCTCGACGTCCACAAATCCACCGCCTTCCGGCTGCTCGGCGCCCTGGAGGCACGCGGGCTGGTGGAACAGGCGGGCGAGCGCGGCAAGTACTGCCTCGGCTTCGGCATCGTACGGTTGGCCGGTGCGGTCACCGGTCGTATCGACATCACACAGCAGGGCCGCCCGGTCTGCGAGCGGCTCGCCGAGGAAATCGGCGAGACCGTGAACATCGCCATCATGGAGAAGCAGTTCGCGATCAACCTCTGCCAGGTGCGCGGCCCCGGCGCCATCACCGCGCACAACTGGGTCGGCCAGCTCACCCCGTTGCACGCCACCTCCAGCGGCAAGATCCTTCTGGCCCACCTCCCCGCGAAGCAGCGCGCCGAACTCCTCGCGGACGCGGGCCTGGAGAAGCTCACGCCACACACCCTGACCTCGAAGACGAAGCTCGAGAAGAACCTCGCCGAGGCCAGGGAGCGCGGCTATGCCTGGACGTTGGAGGAGCTGGAGATCGGCCTGCATGCCATGGCCTCTCCGGTCCGCTCCCGGGACGGCGAGGTCATCGCCGCGGTCAGCGCCTCCGGACCCTCCTACCGCTTCACCGAGGAGCGGATGCACGAGCTCGCACCGGTACTGGTCAAGGGCGCAGAGGAGATCAGCCACCGGATGGGCTACCTGGGCTGACCGCACGCTGCACGCCTGGCACCCCGGGCGCTCGGGCCGCCGTTACTCCGGCTGCCGGGTGCCGAGGCGTTCGCGTACCCAGTCGTGGAAGGCGCCGATGTGGTGCTCGCTGGGCACCAGGACACCACCCTTGGCGTACAGGCGCGAGCTCATCGCCGGCTGACAGCGCTCGCAGGCGTCGAAGTCCTGCCGGTTGACCCGGTCGAAGAGCTCGACGGAGCGGCTGACGTCCTTGCCGCCGCGCACGACGTCCTTCAGATACAGCCAGTCGCACTCGACGATCGTGCGGTCCGCGGCCACCGGGTACATCCGATGGAAGATCACATGGTCGGGCACGAGGTTGATGAAGACCTGGGGCTTGATGGTGACCGCGTAGTAGCGGCGGTCCTGGTCCTCGGTGACGGTCGGGATACGATCGAGCCCCTCCGAGCCGTCGACCGTGAAGCCCTTGATGTCCGTGCCGAATTCGGCGCCGTGACCGACGTAGTACTGCGCGGCGTAGCCGTCCGCGAATTCGGGGAGCACCTCGGTGAGTTCGGGGTGGATGGTGGCGCAGTGGTAGCACTCCATGAAGTTCTCGATGATGAGCTTCCAGTTCGCCTTGACGTCGTAGACGATCCGCCTGCCGACCTCGAGGTTCGCCATGTCGTAGTGCTCGATGGACTCCACGTCGCCGAGCCGGGTGCGGACCGCGCCGATGACCTGGTCCTCGAAGGAAGGCGGATTCTCGGCCAGGCAGACCCAGACGTACCCGAGCCATTCGCGTACCCGCACGCCCACCAGGCCGTACTCGGTACGGCCGACGTCCGGCATCCTGGTGAGGTTGGGCGCGGCGACCAGCTTGCCGTTCAGGTCGTACGTCCAGGCGTGGTACGGGCACTGGAAGGCCCGCTTGACCTCGCCGGTCTCCTCGGTACAGAGCTTGGCGCCGCGGTGCCTGCAGACGTTGAAGAAGGCGCGAATGGACTCGTCGCGCGAGCGGGTGAGGAGGATGCTCTCGCGGCCCACGTCCACGGTCTTGAAGGCACCCGGCTTGGCAAGCTCCGAGGAGCGCGCGACGCAGAACCACATCGCCTCGAAGATGTGCTCCTGCTCCTGGGCGAAGATCCCGGGATCGGTGTAGTAGGAGCCGGGGAGAGTGGCGATCAGGCTGTCCGGCAGGCTGGTCGAGGTCACAGGGCACTCCTCGCGGAAAAACGTCGTTGTGTGACAAGCAACGCAATGTGCAATACGCAACCGCAGGCAACGCCCGCAGCATGCGGTGCGAAACCGGAGGCGTCAAGACCTCGCCGTGGCGAGCTGCTTGCGCCAGCGGGTGAACAGCCGCGGCTGGTCCATCCCGAGCACGGCGACCGGGTGTCCGGCACTCCGGTAGACGGCAAGGAAGCTGCGGTCGTCCGTAGCTCCCTCCTCGACCGTGACGCTGTCGGACCCGGCGACGTGCCCGGCGAACTGGATACGCACGCCGTACTGGTCGGACCAGAAATACGGTGGCCTGGGAGCCGCCGGTGCCCCCGTGCCCCCGGAGAGCAGCGTCGCGACGGCCACGGTCGGCCGTTCCTGGGCGCCGGTCCAGTGCTCGACCCTGCGGTGGGCCCCGGAGGCCGGGTCGTACCAGGAGGCGCAGTCGCCGACCGCGACGACACCGGCCAGGCTGGTGCGGCCGTCGACGCCGCACCGGACGCCGTTCTCCAGCACGACGCCGGAGCCTTCGAGCCATTCGACACACGGGCGGGCACCCACACCGACGACGACCGTGTCCGCCGGAAGCCGGCGGCCGTCCGCCAGCAGGACCGCGTCCACTCGGCCGCCGGCCCCGCTGAGCTGTTCGACCCCCATGCCGCAGAGCAGCCGTACGCCATGGTCCGCGTGGAGCGAGGAGACGATGCCGCCCATGGTCTCACCGAGCGGTCCGGCAAGCGGGGTCGGCGCCACTTCGACGACCGTCACATCGAGACCGAGCCGGTACGCGGTCGAGGCCACCTCGGCGCCGATGAATCCGCCGCCGATGACGACCAGCCGCCCGCCGCGGGCGAGGTCGGCCCGTAGGGCCCGAGCGTCGTCCAGGGTACGCAGTGTGTGAACACCAGCCAGACCGTCGCTCCCGGGCAGGGTGCGGGCCGCCGCTCCGGTGGCGATGACGATGCCGTCGGCCCGTACCGCACGGCCGTCGGCAAGGCGCACCGAGCGGTCGCCGCGGTCAAGCCCGGTGGCCCGTACGCCGAGCAGCCACTCGGCGCCGAGATCCTCGCCGTCCGCCTCCAGCGAGAGGTCCGCCTCGCCCATGCCACCGGCGAGGTATTCCTTCGACAGAGGCGGCCTGTCGTACGGCCGGTGCGGCTCGTCGCCGATCAGGACCAGCCGCCCACCGTATCCCTGCTTCCGGAGTGAACGCGCCGCCGACAGTCCGGCCAGCGAGGCGCCCACCACGGCCACGGTCCTCACGCGGGACCTCCGGCGAGCCGTGCCGTGACACAGGGAGGCAGGTTGGGCACGGCCTCGGACGGCTGTACGTAGATCATTCCACCCTCGACGACCACATGGTGGGTCCGGACGGGCAGCCTGGCCGGCGGAGCGTCGACGGCCCCGGTCCGCAGGTCGAACTTGGAGGCGTGCAGCGGGCATTCGACCTCGCACCCTTCCAACCAGCCGTCCGCGAGCGAGGCATCCTGGTGTGTGCAGGTGTCGTCGATGGCCAGCACCTCGCCGTCTTCGGTGTGGAACACCGCGACGGGCGGGTCGATTTCGAGCCGATGGGCCTCGCCTCGCGGCAGATCCGCGAGGCGGCACACGGGAATCATCAAGGGACACCTCGGTGCGTATAGCGAAACGGATTGCGATGTACGCAACATCAGTCTGGAGGGGGCCCCATACCTTGTCAAGGATTCGATCGGGACAGCGGGGCAGCCGCAGAAGGGGCCGCGAGCCTTGACGCGGCAGGTCCGCCACCACGTCACCCTGGTGGCCAAATGCGCACTGAATTGCGTATCGCGCCGCCGCCCACGAGGAACTCGTACGGATGGTCGTGTCGGACCGAAGTACGGCCTCGGCATCCCGCCGCAGAACGTCATCGGCGTCACGACGCTGCTCCGCGACCCGGCGGCCGACCGCCTCACCACCGCACGCAGTCGTACACCGACAGTCTGGAGGCAGAGAAGGAGAAGCGGTCCGCCAAGCAGAAGTCACGCTGGCGAAGCCGTCGACGCCGGGCGAAGCCGGGTGGTGGTGGAACCGGCGGAAATCGGCGGCTGACGCCCGGCGGGCTGCCGGGGGCGGGGGCGAGCCCCCGTGCCCGTGCCCGTCAATGGCCCCGCGCGATCCACTCCTCCACGTGCGGCGCCTCGTCGCCGACGGTCGTCGCGTCGCCGTGCCCCGTACGGACCACCGTGTGCGCCGGAAGGCTCAGCAGCCGGTCCCGGATGGAGTCGATGATCGTCGGGAAGTGGGAGAAGGATCGCCCGGTCGCGCCGGGCCCACCGGCGAACAGCGTGTCGCCGGTGAAGACCGTCCCGAGCTCCGGCGCGTAGAAGCAGACCGCGCCCGGTGCATGCCCGGGCGTGTGCAGCACCGTGAGTTCGGTGCCCGCCACCGACACCACCTGGCCATCCGCCAGTTCGCCGTCCGGCGACCGCTCCGGGTGGGTTTGCTTCCACAGCGGCAGGTCGTCACCGTGTAGCAGGATCGGCGCGCCGGTCCGGTCGGCGAGCGCCGGGGCGGCGTCGATGTGGTCGTTGTGTGCATGGGTGCACACGATCGCCCGGAGGGTACGACCGCCGAGCGCGGCGGCGATCGCCTCGGCGTCGTGCGCGGCGTCGATGACGATCGCCTCGTGGTCGTCACCGATGATCCAAACGTTGTTGTCGACGTCCCACGTGCCGCCGTCCAGGCTGAACGTCCCACTGGTGACCAGGTGTTCAATGCGCACGTCGGCCATCACAGCACCACGACCGAGCGCAGCACCTCGCCGTGGTGCATCCGCTCGAAGGCCTTCTCGACCTCGTCCAGCGCGATGGTCTCGCTGACGAACGCATCCAGGTCCAGCCGGCCCTGCAGGTAAAGGTCGATCAGCATGGGAAAGTCGCGACTGGGCAGGCAGTCCCCGTACCAGCTGGACTTGAGTGCGCCGCCGCGCCCGAAGACGTCGAGGAGCGGCAGCTCCAGCGTCATGTCGGGCGTCGGGACACCGACCAGCACCACGGCGCCGGCCAGGTCGCGGGCATAGAACGCCTGCCGGTACGTCTCCGGGCGGCCGACCGCCTCGATGACCACGTCCGCGCCGAATCCGCCGGTCAGCCCTCGGATCGCCTCGACCGGGTCCGTCTCCTGGGAATTGACGGTGTGGGTGGCTCCCAGTTTCCTCGCGGTTTCGAGCTTCCGCTGGTCGATGTCCACCGCGATGATCTTCGCGGCGCCGGCCAGCCGCGACCCGGCGATCGCAGCGTCGCCGACCCCGCCACAGCCTATGACGGCAACGCTGTCGCCACGCCCGACGCCCCCGGTGTTGATCGCGGCGCCGATGCCCGCCATCACCCCGCAGCCCAGCAGTCCGGCGACCGCCGCCGACGCGGCGGGATCGACCTTCGTGCACTGCCCGGCCGCCACCAGGGTCTTCTCGGCGAAGGCGCCGATGCCCAGGGCCGGGGACAGCTCGGTGCCGTCGAGGAGGGTCATCTTCTGCTTCGCGTTGTGGGTGTTGAAGCAGTACCAGGGGCGGCCACGCAGACAGGCCCGGCACTGGCCGCACACAGCCCGCCAGTTGAGGATCACGAAGTCGCCCGGCACCACGTCCGTCACGCCCTCGCCGACCGCTTCCACGATGCCCGCGGCCTCGTGGCCGAGCAGGAAGGGGAAGTCGTCGCTGATGCCGCCGTTGCGATAGTGCAGATCCGTGTGGCAGACGCCGCAGGTCTCGACCTTCACCAGCGCCTCGCCCGGGCCGGGGTCGGGCACGTTGATCGTTTCCAGAGTGACGGGAGCACCCTTCTCCCTCGCGACAACAGCACGGACCTGGTGAGCCATGGCCACTCCTCGACTGATCTGAACCCGGAGAGATGAGTTGCTCATTACGGCACGCATCGCATGTACCGCAACATCAGCATCGTGGAGGCCCGAACGTCAGTCAAGAATCCTGCGCGTCAGACCCGGCCGGATGGCCGCGCACGACCGGGAGATCGCGGACATATTCATCGGCCGGCGAGCACTGCACGGAGCCGCATCCGAGGGCCTGGCCGCCACCGTCGCCGCGCTGCAGCGCGGCCAGGTCTCGGCTCTGCTGCTCAACCACCCCCCGGCGTCCTCGCTACGGCTGTGGACCGGCCCGCAGCCCTCCCGGATCGCCCTGACCGAGGACGAGCTGAGGTCTTTCGGGGTACGGGCACCCCACGAGGACCATGCCGACGAGGCCCTGGTGCGGGCCCTGGTGGGCACCGGAGCCGAACTGGTCGTCGTACCGCAGGACGACTTGCCGCTGCGGGACGGTGTGGGCGCCCTGCTCCGCTACACGGACGCGGGGACGCCGTCCTGAGCGCCGCGGGGCCGGTCCGGGCCATGCGCGGCACAGCTGGTTGTCCAGAGGGAGAAAGCGGCACAATCGAGGATGAGGAGCGCGGCGCCAGCGCTCCGGCTGGAGGGTGATCAGATGCCTGGGACCCGGTCTCATTCCCGCTACGTCCCGGACAGGGGACTCACCACCCGCATGGTGATGACCATGTTCCTGATCGGGCTGCTCTACGTCGTCTTCGTCGGCGTCCTGCTGGCCCTGTTCCGGGGCTCGTGGCCCGTCATCCTGGTGGTCGCGGGCGGTCTGTTCATCGCGCAGTTCTGGTTCAGCGACCGGATCGCGGCCTTCAGCATGGGTGCCCGTGAGGTCACCCCCGAGCAGGCGCCCGAGCTGCACGGCACCGTGGACCGCGTCTGCGCCCTCGCCGACATGCCCAAGCCGCGCGTGGCGATCGCCGACAGCGATGTGCCGAACGCGTTCGCCACCGGCCGGGGCGAGCGCACCGCGCTGGTCTGCGTCACCACCGGCCTGCTCCGCCGTCTGGAGCCGGAGGAGCTGGAGGGCGTACTCGCGCACGAGCTGTCGCACGTCGCCCATCGCGATGTCGCGGTGATGACCATCGCGTCGTTCCTCGGTGTCCTGTCAGGAGTGATGACCCGCATCGCGCTGTACAGCGGACTCGGCCGCGACAGCCGCGACGGCAACGCCGCCGTCGTGGCACTCCTGATACCCCTGGTCAGCGCCGTGGTCTACGTGATCAGCTTCCTGCTGACCCGGCTGCTGTCCCGCTACCGCGAGCTGTCCGCCGACCGCGCGGCCGCATTGCTGACCGGCCGTCCGTCGGCGCTCGCCTCCGCGCTCACCAAGGTGACCGGGGAGATGGCGAGGATCCCGAGCCGGGATCTGCGCAAGGCGGAGCCGTTCAACGCGTTCTGGTTCGCGCCCGCGTTCTCGTCCAAGGAGAGCCTGGGCAGGCTGCTCTCCTCCCACCCGACGCTGGAGGAACGGCTGGACCGACTGGGCAAGATCTCGGCGCAGCTCGGCCGACCCTGAACAGGAGGTACTTCCTGTGGGACTCCTCGACACCATCCTCGGCCGCAGCAAGCCGGTACGCCCTGACCTCGACCAACTCTTCGGCCTGCCGGGCGCGGCGATCACCCTCCAGGCGGCTGCCGGTTTCGCTCCGACCGGCGTCGGCTCGGTGTGCTTCGCCAGCGTCGAGGGCGGCGCCTTCGCCGGGCTCCAGGAGGAGGTACGGGAGCTGCTCGACGCCGATACCGGCCGCGGCGGCATACCGGTCGAGTTCAGCCAGGACGCGTACGGCTACACCTGGCTCCTCGCCCGCCGGCCCGCCGACGACCTGCCCGCACTGGTAAACGACCTGCACGCCGTCAACACCCTCCTCCAGGACGCCGGCTTCGGCCCGCAGCTGCTCTGCTCCCTGATCGGCTTCCGCGAGGCCGCGGGACAGCGCACGATGGCGCTGGTCTACCTCTACAAGCGCGGCACCTTCTACCCCTTCGCGCCACTTCCCGGAACGGCTGGGAAGCGTGACAACGCATTGGAGCTCCAGACCAGGGCGCTGCTCGCGAACGACCTGAGGGTCGACCCCGACCTGAGCCGCTGGTTTGCGGTGTGGGGCGCGCCGGGGATCGGCTGAGGCGTCGCCTGTTCGCCTTCTCCTCGCCTGAACCACCCGCGACCATCACGACCGGGGATGCGGCGATGTCCGGGGGCTCCGCCCACCGCCGATACCCTGCCGGTCGGCCGTCTGCGCGCTGGCGCGACGGGTGGGGTCGGTGAACGCCCGCTGGACCGATTCCCCGAGGAGGGCGAGCTCCGCGCGAACCGCCGGCAGACGCTCGGCCGGCAGGGTTTCGAGGAGGTCGTCCAGCAGCGCGCGGAGCCGCCTGCACACCTGGAGGGACGTGGCCCCGTACTCACGGATTTCGGTAACGCCGAGCTGCAGGTAATTCTCCCAGCCGCGGCCCTGTACCACCAGCCGGGGCCGGCCCTCGCCGTCGGCGAGAACGTACCGGCCGCGGAGCTGCGCCCGGCCGACCACGTGCAGGAACGTGTCGATGTGGTTGAGCACCTGCACGGCGGTCGTGGGGTCGTTCACGGCGGGAGAGAGGGCGCGGATGGCGATGTCGACGAGGATGCGCAGGGCGAAGGCGGGATCCTGCTCGATGGTGCGCTCGGTTCCGAGGGCGACGAGCCCGGTCACCCGCCGCGGGTCGGGTGGCCGGGCGGAGCCGTGGGCCTCGACGAGGGTGGTGCCGGGCGGTACGAAGTCGCCGACCTGGTGGGCCAGGACGAGGACGCAGTCGTGGCGGACGGCGGTGGCGATCAGCCCCGTCGCGTCGAACGCCTGGATGACTCCGCCCCGTTCGGACCGGATGAGGGTCACCGGACCGGCAGGCGGCAGGGAACCCTCGTCGCGTGCCGACGAGCGGTGGATGCGTTCCGTCGCGCGCATGAGCACCTTCTCACCCAAACGCCCCACCAGGTCGGCGATGGCCACGGGCCGGAGGTTGTGGGTGAACCGGTTGAGGTAGATCAGCAGAAGCATGAGGCTGACGGAGACGGCCACTCCGGACAGGGTCACCCCCAGGTCGGGGACGGCGTCCGACTCGATTTTGCGCAACAGGGAAAAGGCGTACGCGAACGTTCCGGTGAACGTGGCCAGCACGGCCTTCTGCAGCCGGTCGCGATACCACAGGCGCATGTAGCGCGGGGACAGCGTTCCCGTGGCCTGCTGGACGACGAGTACGCCGATGGTCACGACGAAGCCCAGCAGCGCGACCATGGACCCGACGACAGAACTGAGCACGCTGCTCGCCGTCGTCGCGGAGTACTGCCAGGTGTCCGGCAGCCAGCCCGCTCCCTCCACGCCGGCGGCCCATTCGGCGAACAGAGCCCCCAGCAGGAGTCCGATCAGAGGGATGATCCACAGGCTCGCCTTGGCGTACTGCCGCAACCGGAAGCGCGCCGCCCAGGACATCACCGCCGGCTCTCTTGCCGTCCGCATCGGATGCCTCTGTGGGTTTCCGGAGCCGGCGCAAAGTTCGACAGCACGGGCAGCCTCCGGTTTCGGCGGTGCAATGCGGTCTGAACATCCAGTTCGTGCGTTCCCATGCTAAGGGCGATTCCCGGCAGGCGCAGGGGCAGCCGGCTCGCCGGGTTCGCAGCGGATTCCGCGCTTAACCTGACTGGGTGGCGTCGAAAGGGGTTCTCCCATGGCTGACTACCCGCTGATCGAAAATCACGGCCTGATCGGCGATCTGCAGACCGCGGCGTTGGTGACCACGGAAGGAACGATCGACTGGTTCTGCTGCCCTCGTTTCGATTCCCCCAGCGTGTTCGGAGCTCTTCTCGACTGGGAGAAGGGCGGGCATTTCACGGTCAGACCGACGGACGAGGCGTACACCACGAAGCAGTTGTACCTGCCGGACACCGCGATTCTCGTGACGCGGTTCATGACCGAGACCGGTGCCGGCGAGGTGGTCGACTTCATGCCGGTGACCGGAACGACGGCCACGGACCGGCACTGCCTGGTCCGCATGCTCCGGTGCGTACGCGGCAGCATGACGTTCCAGATCGACATCGCCCCACGGTTCGACTACGGCCGCAGGCCCCACACCCTGCACGTCACCGAGAACGGGGCGGTGTTCGCCTCCGACGACCTGGAACTCACCCTCAGCGTGGTACGGGAGCCGGAGGACGAGCGGGTGATACACGCCCTCACCGGCGATCACGACCTGCGCGTCACGCTTCCGCTCGAAGCCGGACAACAGCGGGGTCTGTTCATGGAGTCGGCCGCGGAGGGGCCGCCGCGCGAGATCCGCGTCGCCGAGTTCCAGGGGCTCTTCGACGACACCCGGCAGTACTGGCGGTCGTGGCTCCATCAGTCCCGGTACACGGGCCGATGGCGCGAGATGGTGGAGCGCTCCGCCGTAACGCTGAAGCTGATGACGTACGCACCCAGCGGGGCCCTGGTGGCGGCCCCCACGGCGGGTCTGCCGGAGCAACTGGGCGGCGAGCGCAACTGGGACTACCGGTTCACCTGGATCCGTGACGCGTCCTTCTCCGTGTACGCCCTGCTGGGACTGGGGTTCACGGAGGAGGCGAGGGCGTTCATCGGCTGGCTGGGCGACCGGGTGAAGGAGAAGGCCGGCAGCGACACCGACACGGGACCGCTGAACATCATGTACCGGGTGGACGGTTCCTCCGATCTCTACGAAGAGACCTTGGAGCACTGGGAGGGATACCAGGGGTCCGCCCCGGTGCGCATAGGCAATGGCGCGGCGACCCAGTTGCAGCTGGACATCTACGGCGAGGCACTCGACAGCATCTCCTTCGCCCACCAGCACGGCATCCATCTGGACATCCAGGGCTGGACATCGCTGCGCACCCTGCTGGACTGGCTCGTGGACCACTGGGACCAGGCCGGCGAGGGGTTGTGGGAGACACGCGGCGGGCGCCAGCACTTCACGTACGGGCGGGTCATGTCCTGGGTCGCGTTCGACCGCGCGCTGCGGCTGGCGGTCGCCCACGGCCGGCCGGCCGAGAGCGGCCGCTGGGCCGCCGAGCGCGACAACATCTACGAGCAGATCCTGGCGAAGGGCTGGGACGCCGACCGCGGGGCTTTCGTCCAGCACTACGGCAGCGGTGTGCTCGACTCGTCGCTGTTGCGGATGCCTACCGTGGGTTTCATCACGCCCGACGACCCGATGTGGACGTCCACCTTGGACGCGATGGACCGGGAGCTGGTCACCGACAGCCTGGTCTACCGCTACAACCCAGAGGCGTCGCCCGACGGTCTGCGCGGCAGCGAAGGAACCTTCTCCCTGTGCACCTTCATGTACGTCGACGCCCTGGCACGGGCAGGGCGGGCCGATCAGGCCAGGCTCGTGCTCGAGAAGATGATGACGTACGCCAACCACCTGGGCCTGTATTCGGAGGAGATCGCCCTGACGGGCCGGCAGCTCGGCAACTTCCCGCAGGCGTTCACCCACCTGGCGCTCATCGACGCGGCCATCACGCTGGATGAGACCTTGAACCGCATGCGGTAGGGCGGCAGCTGAGGGCTGTCCCGCAATCCGCGGTGGGTCGGCGCGCGGCGTCGGATGCGGTGCATCGCACGGCGGAGGGTCGCCCTTGTACCGGGCGTGTTCGGACGACCCGGCAGCGCGGCGAGGTGCCGTAACCGGAGCCGTGCGCCCGCCGGGGATCACAAGCCGGCCCTCAGGCGGGGGGAGACTGTGCGGGGCCGAACAGAACGACGGAGTCGCCCGCTTGCGGGGTGACCGCCTGCGTCTCGTCCAGCGGTTCGAGCCGGCCGTCGTCACGGACCACGAACAGTGTTTCGTGCCCCGGCGGGAGCGGATCGGAGGCGGGCTGCACCAGGAACCGGGCGCCCTGCTCGTACCGTGCCGCCAGGACGTGCCTGACGAGTGAACCGCCGAAGAGGACCGCGCCGCCCGTGTAGGGCGCGACGGCACCGTGGCTCTCGTGCGGCGGTCCCACCCGGTAGACGGGGCCCTCGACGTTGTCCTTGACCAGCACCGAGGCGAGCGCGTTGAAGTCGTCGTCATCGGTGAGCAGGAAGACGGCGTTGACTCCCTCCAGCCGCGCCCTGGGGTTGGTGGCCGTCGCCAGCATTTCCCCTCTGGCCAGTTCGATTCCGGCGTCCTTGATCCGTTCCCGCTCCTCGTCCATTCCCGCCCACATCTGCACCTCGAGCCCCGCGGACCGCAGGGCTCTTCCGAGTGCGATCACCCACGGAGCGCCGCCCACCAGGAGGGGCCGTGTGCGGTTCGGCGTGGCGACGCCGAGCCGCCGGGCCACGGGGCCGGCCGTCAGGGCGTACAGCACGACCGTCGAGACGATCACCAGGAAGGTGATGGGAAGGATCTTGGAAGCGCCGCGCAGCCCCAGTTCGACGAGGCTCGCCGCGAAGGCCGCCGCGGTGGAGGCCGCGACGATACCGCGCGGGGCCATCCATCCCGCGAACGCCCGTTCCCCCAGGGTCATGTCCTTGCCCGTGGTGGCGGTGAAGGCCACGAGCGGCCGCACCACGAGGACGAGGAAAGCGACGAGGACGAGCGTGGGAAGGAGCACGGGCGTCAGCGAGGCCGGGGGGACGCTCGCCGCGATGGAGATGAACAGCAGCCCGATGATCAGCTGGACCAGTGTCTCGAAGAAGGGGCGACGAGCGGGCATGTCGAAGCCCCGGATGTTGGCGGCGGCCATGCCGGTGACGATCGCGGCGATCAGCCCGGTGTCGTCGCGGAAGATGTCGCAGCCTGCCGACACGGTGATCACCGTGGCCAGTTGCGCCAGCGTTCCCAGCGCTTCGCCGAGCCGGAGCACGCGCAGGGTCAGCCACAGCAGTGCCACCCCGACGGCTCCGCCGATGAGGCCGACCGCCAGGCTGATGAGGAACTGTCCGATCTGGTAACCGCGACCGATGTCGATCCGGTGCGTCGTGGCGACGGCGTGGAAGACGATGGCCCCGAGGATGGCGCCGATCGGGTCGGTCAGCGTTCCTTCCCAGATCAGCAGACGCCGCACCTTGTCCCTCGGCCGCACGTACTGGAGCAGGGGCCCCACGACCGTGGGCCCCGACACGACGAGGATCATGCCCACCATCGCGGCCACCCGCAGCGACATGCTGAACAGGGCCGGGCCGACGGCACAGACGGCCAGGAAGGTGAAGGCCACTCCGAAGAGCAGCAGCCTGCCCACGACCGCGCGGGTGTGGCCCGTGAGGTTACGCAGGTCGAGGCCCAGCCCTGCGTCGTAGAGGATCACTGCCACGGACAGGGACACCAGGGCGGAGAACGCCTCCCCGATCAGCTGGTCCGGATGGACGATGTCGGTCAGGGCGCCCGCGGCGAAACCGGCCGGCAGCAGCAGGATCAGCGCGGGGACGCGCAGTTTGCTCGCGAGGATCTGGCAGGTGGTGGCCAGGGCCACGACCAGGGCGAAGCCGAGGAGGACGTCATCCTCGCTCACAGCGGTTTCCTTCCTCGCCTCACGGGCGTGAGGGGGGACTCGACGAGGTTCCGGAGGCCGGCAGCCCCGGTCGGCGGCCGGTGCCGCGGCCACCGGGTCGGCGTGGCGCCGCGAGGTCGGTCGCCGTCGGGCCGCCTCACCTCGCGTGGGGCGGGTCCGCCGCAGCTCGGTTCGGTGGGGTTGGCCCACGCGTCCGCCGGGGCTTCGGTACCCGGTGCGACCGGCGACTCCGGTGTCATAGCTCGGGCCGGGCCGCGGACGGCGCGGTGGGCTGTCCGGGGGTGAGGAAGCCGTCGGCGGAGATCCGCTTGCGGAAGACGTGGTAGGTCCAGCCCTGGTAGACGAGGACGACGGGGAGCAGGACGAGGGCGACGACGGTAATGACCTTGAGTGCATAGGGGCCGGACGCGGTGTTCTGGACGGT
Source organism: Streptomyces sp. NPDC001549 (assembly GCF_042894025.1). Classification (NCBI taxonomy): domain Bacteria; kingdom Bacillati; phylum Actinomycetota; class Actinomycetes; order Kitasatosporales; family Streptomycetaceae; genus Streptomyces; species Streptomyces sp. NPDC001549. Next base: position 306,756 of record NZ_JBIAVJ010000008.1, on the reverse strand, counting down.
CAGGTCGAAGGCGCTGTTGCTGCTGGAGACCATGACCCTCGGGTAGAGCTCGGTGAAAAGCGATGCCACGGTCGCGGCCATCGCGAGGGTGGTGGCGCTGAAGGCCCAGCCGTCGTGGCTGCTGCTGATGGCCCAGGCCGCGGCGGCGACGGCCAGGACGGCCGCGAGTTCGACGACGTTGACGAGGATGCCCCGCTCGACGAGGGAGCGCGTCCAGAAGACGAAGGCCAGAACGACCAGGCCGACGGGCAGGACGCTGCGACGGGCGAGCCGGTGCGCCCTTTCGCGGACCTCCCCGCTGGTCTTGAGAGCGAGGAAGGTCGCGCCGTGCAGGAGGCAGAGCACGGTCAGGGTGATCCCGGTGAAGACGCCGTAGCCGGTGAAGAGGTCCGCGAAGGTGCCCTCGTACTCCTGGTCGCGGCCGATGGGGACGCCGTGGAGCAGGTCTCCGAGGGCGATGCCGAGGACCAGGGGAACGGTCAGGCTGCCGGCGGTCAGCAGGATGCTCCAGGTCCGTCGCCATCGCACGCCGTCGACGCGGTCGCGGTACTCGACGGCGATGCCACGGACGATGAGTCCGGCCAGGAGAAGGACGAGGGCGAGGTAGAAGCCGGAGAAGAGGGTGGCATACCAGCCCGGGAAGGCGGCGAACATCGCGGCGCCCGCCGTGACCAGCCAGACCTCGTTGCCGTCCCATACCGGTCCGATGGTGTGGAGTACGGCCCGTCGGCCCGCTTCGTCGCGGGAAAGCAGTCCGTGGAGCATGCCGACGCCCAGGTCGAAGCCCTCCAGGACGAAGAAGCCGACCCACAGTACGACGATGAGGATGAACCAGAGAGTGGTGAATTCCATCGCGGGCCTTCCGGCGGCTCGGGACCTCAGTAGGTCAGCTCGGGGGCGGGCTGGTCGTCCTGCTCCGTCGGGTCGGTGCTCTTGCGTGCGTGGCGTGTCATCAGTACGGCGGCGACCACGGTCAGTGCGGCATAGAGGAGGAAGAAGGCCACGATGCTGATGGCCACCTCGGTGGTGCTGACGGAGGAGGAGACACCGTCCTTCGTCAGCTGGAGGCCCTGCACGATCCAGGGCTGGCGTCCGTTCTCGGTGAGGAGCCAGCCGGCGGTGTTGATGAGGAACGGCATCGGCACGGCCCATACCGCTGCGTTGAGGAACCAGCGCGAGTGGGCGAGTCGCTTGCGCCGCAGCAGCCACAGGCCCCACAGGCCGAGGAGGAGGGCGAGTACGGCGAGGTAGGCCATGACGCGCATGGCCCAGTACTGGATGAAAACGTTGGGCACGTAGTCGCCAGGACCGTATTGCTGCTGGTACTGGCTGTTGACCTCGTTGAGACCGAGGACCTTGCCGTTCCAGTGGTTGGTGGCCAGCAGGGACAGCAAGTGGGGGATTTCCAGGATCTGCGTGGGCGTCTGGTCGTTGTTGCCGCCGCCGATCTGGAACAGGGAGAAGGAGCAGGGCTGGCAGGTCTCCCATTGCGCCTCGGCGGCGGCGATCTTCATCGGTTGGTACTTGCCCTCCGTCACGCCCAGTTCACTGCCGACGAGCATGGCGAACAACAGTGCGGGCACGAGGACCAGCAGCGACAGGCGGGCGGAGAGCCGGAAGGCCGAGCCCGAACCCTTCGTCGTGTGCGGGTCGCCCTCGGCATCGGCATCGGCATCGGCCCTGTCGTCGCGGAGGTCGTTGCGCAGGTGCCATGCGGAAATGGCGAGCATGACCATCGAACCGGTGATGAGCGCGGCCAGCACCACGTGGAGATAACCGCGGAGGAAGACCGGGTTGATGAACAGCGCCCACACGTCATTGAGCTGCGGCCGACCGGTGGACGGGTCGATGGCGTAGCCGACCGGATGCTGCATCCAGGAGTTCGCCGCCATGATGAACAGCGCCGACAGTGCGCTGCCGGCCGCCACGGCCCAGATCGTCGCCAGGTGGACGCGCTTGGACAGCTTGTCCCAACCGAAGATCCACAGGCCGAGGAAGGTCGATTCCAGGAAGAAGGCCGCAAGGCCCTCCATCGCCAGTGGGGCCCCGAACACATCGCCCACCGTGCGGGCGTAGCCCGACCAGTCCATGCCGAACTGGAACTCCTGGACCAGGCCCGTCACCACACCGACGGCGATGTTGATCACCAGCAAGGTCCCGAAGAACCGCGTCAGCCGCAAGTACTCGGCCCGCCCGCCTCGGTACCAGGCGGTCTGGAGCAGGGCGGTCAGCAGACTCAGCCCGATGGTCACCGGGACGAACAGGAAGTGGTAGATCGACGTCATCGCGAACTGCAACCGCGCCAGATCCAGCTGACTCATGTGTCCACACCCATCACGGCAACGCGGGCTGATTCTCAGCCGCCCAGACAAGCAGATCCGGGCCGGGGCGGCCGACGCGCCGCACCCGGAACGGCCACGGCCATCCGTCCGGCTCAACCGCTCGTGCCGGCCGCTCTCCGGTTCGGGCGGCAACGACTGCCTACCGCCTCTGGCCGGCGGCGGCGCACCTGGGTGCGGTGCGTACTTATCCGGTTGAGCGCTGGCTCTTGGCCGTCGGCCGGTCCTGCTCTATCGGTTCCGCACGCCGAGGAGCCTCGTGACTCCGGGGACCGGGGCCGGATTCGGACGATGCGAAAGGGGGTTCTCATCGGGTCGCCGGCAGTGCCTTCACCGCCTCGTCGACGATGGCGTGCGGGGTGGCGCCGGCGTCCACGGTCGTCCCCGGCTCGTCGCGCCGCAGTGGTTCGAGGGTGGTGTACTGGGACTCCTCCAGCCGGGCGGGCATGAAATGGCCCGTGCGTCCGGCGACCCGTCGGTTCGCGGTCGCCTGGTCGAGCGTCAGGTGCAGGAACCAGACGCCGGCGCCCGCCCTGCGGAACTGGTCCCGGTACGTGCGCTTGAGAGCCGAGCAGGCCACGACCCCGCCCCGGCCGGAGTCGGTGGCTTCCTTGATCCAGTCGGCGAGCGAGATCAGCCAGGGTCGGCGGTCCTCGTCGTCGAGCGGCCGGCCCGCGGCCATCTTGGCCCTGTTCGCGGCCGGGTGGAGGTCGTCCGCCTCCAGGAAAGGCAGCGAGAGCCGCTGCGCGAGCAGGGCGCCCACGGTGGACTTGCCCGATCCCGCGACTCCCATGACCACCACGACGGTAGGCACGTCGGGAGCTGTGTCCATGATGCCCTCAGAGGACGGCGACCGGGTTGACCGGTGAGCCCGTGGCGTCCGGCAGCCGCAGGGGTGCGATGACGTACAGGAAGGACCGGCGCTCCTCCGCCTCGCAAGCCTGTGCCACGTCTTCGAATGGGAGGTGGTCCAGCAGGTGCGGGCCCATGGCGCGGATGGCCAGGACGTGCACGGGGAGGTGAGGGATCCTGAGTGCCGCGAACCAGTCGACGACTCCCTGCGACGACACGCGGGCCGCGGCCTGCAGGTCGCCCACCAGGCCGTGCTCGGCGATGGGAGGGCAGCGGTCCATTGCGGCTCCGAGATCTCGGAAGAAGCCCCCTGCGTCCACTATCCGGCACCTTGGTCACGCCTGCCACGTCGCAACGACCGACGGCCGGCGGCCGGAGTCCGACGGCCGGCGGCCACCGGCCGGAGTCCGCGTGCGCCGGGATTCAAGGCCGGACGCCACCGGTCGGGACGCATACTCCCGGTCGGCCGGAGCGTACCGGGCTCGCGAGAGCGGGCGCATGTCCGCACGGTTCACCGCGATCTGCCGCTCCCCGTTCGCCCGAACGAAGAATTTGGCCGACGATGTGGGTCGAGTCCGCCCCGGTCATGGGTGACCGATGGTCTAGGTTCGGCCCGTGAGTTCCTTGGACCGTCCCGCTGATCAGAGCGCCGCCAGGTTCTTGCTGCCGTACCCGGCTTCAGAGGTGCGCGGCCTGCCCGACGGTCTGCCCGTCACGGTGTGGGACGGCACCGGCAGCCCGCCGGACGCCGAGAGCCTGGCAACGGTGGAATTCTTCGTCATCCCCTACGGCTCCACGGATGCCGCCGTACCGGTCCTTACCGGCCTGCCGCGGCTGCGAGTGGTCCAGTCCCTGTCAGCCGGCGTCGACGACCTCGTGCAGTACGTTCCCGCCGGTGTCACTCTCTGCAACGCCAGGGGCGTCCATGACGCCAGCACTGCGGAACTGGCCGTGTCGCTCGTTCTCTCGTCGCTCCGGGGTATCCCCGATTTCGTCCGTGCCCAGGACGCCGAGGAGTGGCGGACCGGCTTCCGCCCCGCGCTGGCCGACCGTACGGTCCTGCTCATGGGGTACGGCTCCATTTCCGCAGCGATCGAGGATCGGATCGCCCCCTTCGAGTGCGAGTTCCTGCGAGTCGCCCGCACAGCCCGCTCCCTTCCGCGCGGCCCCGTCCACGCGCTCGACGAACTGTCCGAACTCCTGCCCCGAGCCGACGTCGTGGTCCTCACCGTCCCGCTCACCGAGGAGACGCGCGGCCTGGTGGACGCGCGCTTCCTCTCCTTGATGCCGGACCGCTCCCTGCTGGTGAACGTGTCCAGAGGGGCTGTGGTGGAAACGGACGCCCTGCTCGCCGAACTGACGGCCGGCAGGCTGAACGCCGCCCTCGACGTCACCGACCCGGAGCCGCTCCCGGCCGGGCACCCGCTGTGGCACGCGCCCAACACCCTCATCAGTCCTCACGTCGGAGGCAACAGCTCTGCCTTTCTGCCACGGGCACTCCGGCTGATCCGCAACCAGATCCTGCACCACCTCGCAGGAGAGCCATGGGAGAACGTCGTAGTGCGCCGCTCGGCATGACCGCCCGGACCGGTCGCCAGCGGTGGAGCCGCCGCCCGTGCCCACCACATGCCCCCCCACCCCCGCGCTCGCCTTCCCCCAGCAACTCAGCCACGACGTGAACGCCGCCGACTGGCGCCCCCGGTTCCTCGACTACCTGTACCTGGTGCTCACCAACGCCACCGCCTTCAGCCCCACCGACGTCATGCCGCTGGCCTCCTGGTCCAAGATCGCCATGGGTGTTCAGTCCCTGGTCTCCCTGCTCATTCTCGGGCTGGTGGTCGCCCGCGCTGTCAACGTCCTCGCCTGAGGATCTGCGGGTCCGCCCTGACCGCCCCGAACGGCTCACCTGCGGTACGCGCCGGGCCCGGGCTCGGTGGACTGGACGGGGTGTACGCCCTTGCGGCGACCGCATACCGGCTGGTGTCCGACGGCGGACCATGCACGAGACGGGTCCGCGGCGGACAGTGACGTCCGGCTTGCGCTCGCCGCTGCTCCGGCCGAGCGGAGTGCATGGCCAGTCGTGGGACACGGCATGCCGTCGCGATGGTCCGGATACGTCTGACTGCTACAAACAGCCTTTGGGCCGGATCCCGGATGATGCCGACAAGGGTGCTGTGCGGGTCGGGGCTCCTGTTCGATCCACAGCCGGCGAGTACGTGCTGCCGGCATGGGCGCACTCGTCGGCACGTGGAGGCGGTTCATGGGTGGACCAAGCGGCGCACAGCCGGATCCCCCGCCGGTGATCAGGCGGGTGCGGTACGACTGCGGCGTCTTGACCGTCTCCTGGAGCGGGCCCGCACAGCCGAGGCCCGAGACGACGTATGTGGTGCAGGTGTTGAACGACGGCCACACGGTCGCAGAGGCGTGGGCCGGGGCGGCGACCAATGCCTCACTGCCTCTCGACGTGGCGCCCGGTCTGATCTACAAGGCCCGAATCGAGATGTACAAGGGCAATTCGGGGCCGACGGACTCTCCGGAGGTCACGATCGTCACCGAAACCTCCACGGTCGAGCGGGCCGAGACCGACCCGGTGAGCGGCGCCCTGACCCTGTCCTGGAAGGCCGCGGACACCGACGACTTCCTGGTGCGGCTCGTGGTCAACGGCACCGCCCCGGATCCGGGAGCCCCGGTCACCGGCGGATCGTTCGTCGTGAAGCAGCCACCGCCGCCGGGCTCGACCGTGGCGGCCGCACTCGCCCGCGTCCGGACCGACGGGGACGCGGTGTCCATCGGCCCGTACGGTCCCGGGTTCGCGGCGCCGACCGGGCGGCCCGAACTTCTCGCCGTCGAGTTCGACGACGGCCTGCTCTCGGTGGCCTGGGCCGCCGTCCCCGCCGCGGACGCCTACTGGATCAGCGTGCTGAACGACCACGGGGTGTTCTTCCCGGCCGCCGAGGTTCACGCGCCCGCGACGACGGCCGGGCTGGAGCCCGGCATCGACGACGACGGCGCGTACCGCGTCGTCGTCCAGGCCGTCGACAAGGCGGGCTCCGGGCCGCCGTCGCCGCCGCTCCGGATCCGGCTCACGCTGCCGGACGTCACATCGGCGGCGTCGGACGGCGCGACGGTCTCGATGGAGGTGGAGCCGCCCGATTTCGCACCCACCGCGTACGACGCCGTCCTGTTCCGCGACGGTGTGCCGGTCCGCCGGGAGACCCTGAGCCCCGCGCCGACGTTGTCGCTCGCCGTCCCCGAGCCGCTGCCGCGCGGCGCGGCCTACGCGGTGTCGGTCCGCGGGCGGGCCGGGCGCTCGGCCGGCCCGGCGGTGACGGCCCCGGTCGTGCCGGCCGCACCGGCCGTCGCGTCGGTGGTCTGCGACGAGGACCTCGTCGTGGCCGCGACGGCCGGTGCGCTGCCCGAAGGGGTGCCGATCGAGGCGGTGCTGTACGTCGACGGGGTTCCGGGCACGCCTCAGCAGGTGGACGAGGATGGCATCGCCGTGTTCCCCGTGCCGGACGGCAACGTAGCCGTCGCCGTCCGCGGGGTCGACGGGGTGGCGACCGGGCCGTGGTCCGTGCCGCTCCCGGCGCCCACCGAGCCGGCCGATCTCACCCTCGCGCGCGCTGACGGCGGACGGGTCGCCCTGGCCTGGGGCGGGCCGCCGGACGGGACCTTCCGCGCAGCCGTCGGCGACACCGCACTCCTGGTGCAGGGTCAGGCCGCCGACCTGCCGCTCACCTCCGGCCCGGCCACGGTCGCCCAGGTCGCCGGCGTGGCGAGGGGGCCGGTGGCGTCTCTCGACCTGGTCACGGCCGGCCCTCGGCTCACCGACGTCGCCGTGGGCGCCGCCCGGAGCGTGGCGCTGGAGTGGACGCCGCCGGAGTCTCCGCCGCTGACCGGCGTGCAGCCCGTGGTGCGATGGGACGGCGCCGAGGTCGAGCTGGAGGTCCAGCCGGTCACCGGCGATCCGATCGTCCTGACGCTGCCGGACGGCATCCCCAACACCGCCGCGATCGCCCTGCGGGGACTGGCCGGCACCGCCGTCGGCCCACCCGGCAACGCCGCCGCACTGCTCACCGTCGCACCGGCCGCCGTGAGGGTGGCATACGACGGCGCCGACCTGCGCGTGTCCTGGGCCGCGCTGCCCTCGCCGCTCGTCGACGGGTACCGGGTCAGCACGGTCGTCGACGAGACCGTGACCACGCTCTTCGACACGACGGCGACGTCCGGCAGCCGGCCGGTGGAGATCACGGACACCTCCACCACGGTCGTCGTACAGGCGCTCGCCGGTCTGGCGGTCGGGGCACCGTCGGAGCCCGTCCCGGTGTTCGTCGAGGCGCTGTTCGTCGGCGGTTCGTACGTCGCGCCGCAGCTGGGTCCGGTGCTGGCGGCGACCGACATCACGCTCAGGCTGCCGGAGCTGTTCGTGACCCGGCAGGCCGAGGCCGTCGATCTGCCGCTCGGCTTCGTCCTGACGCCGGCCGGCTCCGGGCCGTACGCGTACACGTTGCTGATCCCGGCGACCAGCCCGGTGTGGGACTTCACCGACCGCCCCGACGTGATCGCCGAGTGGGCCACGCTGCTCTCGCAACTGCAGCCGCTCGGGATCACCCCGTACGGGGTGATGGCGCTCACCGAGGCGGTGTCGCGGTCGATGCCTCAGACGTTCGCCGAGACGCTCTACTTCGCGTACGGGCTGCGGTTCGACCGCGGCTGCTTCGACGTGCGCCCCGGCATCGTGATGCGCGTCGAGTACGAGGGGTACCAGATCGCGCCGGGTGGCCAGGGCGACCCGCTGTCCGGGTTCGTCACGGCCGGTGTCGCCGACTACGAGGTGGCCTCCTACGACAACTCGGGAACCTGGACCAACGGTCTGGACGCGTTCCTCGACGAGCTGGCGCAGCAGAGCGGTGTCGACGTGCCGAACCCGTCGGGGCCGCCCAACCGGCAGGGTCAGCTGTACGGCAGCGGGGGTGTGCTCGACCTGTTCGCGAAGGCGCTGCGGTTGCCGTACGCGCGCCTGGTCTACCCGAAGACCCTGCTGCCGACGACCACGCCGGGTTCACTGTGGCCCCAGCAGAACGCCGTCCTGCTGGCGGCCACCTCGCTCGGTGCGCTGGACGCGGCCACCGAGAACGTCCGCCGGCAGGACCCGCCCGGCGGTGGCGTCGCCGCGGCCTACCTGCGCGGCCGTGCGGTGGTGCGCGCGATGGTGCGGATCAGCGTGAACGGCGCACCCCGGCTGGTGCCGGTGGGGACGACGCTCGGCAACGTGCTCGCGAGCGAGGGCCGTCGGCCGTCGGCCGTCCCCGTGCCGCTGCGCGGTGTGACGATGCACCGGCCGCGAACGGCGGCGGCGCCGGCCGACGGGCCGGCCGGCGACTGGCTGGTCGTCCCGGGCTGGGAGCCGCGCGACCCGGCCGCGCTCACGTTGCCGCTCCTGCACGGCGATCGCCTCGATCTTGCGACGGACCCCGGCTGATGACCCAGCCCGCGTTCACCCGCTCCGGGGACACACCGCTCTACTGGGCGGATCCGGCGGACCGTGTGGCGGCCTTCCTCTCCTCCGACCCGGGTGCGCTCGGCAACCGGCCGACGCTGACCCGTACGTGGGAGGACGGCCGTGGTGGGTACGTCTTCCTCGGAGCACCGGCCATGGACTCGGCGGGGTTCCTGGCGGCGCTTCGGACCTGGCTCGACCGCTACGCGCCCCAGGGCCCACCGCGCTTCCTCTGGGTCGCCGACCCCACGGCGGCGCCGATCGCGTGGGTGACGACCGCGCTGTCCGGCGGGACGGGCCCGGGCGGGGCGTGGGTGGCGGACGGAACGACCTTCCAACTGGCCGACTACCAGATCACGTTGGCCGGAGGTGGGACCGTCGCTCCCGCGGACACGGAAGCGGGCTGGGGCTTCTCCGTCGCCGACGGGGCCGACTGGTCCGCCGTCACGCTGTACTCGCCGACGGCCCGGTTCCCCGCACGGCATACGACCACGCTGCTGTGCATGGACGCCGGGCACACCGGTGCGTGGCGGTTCGTGATCGACGCGCCGGCCGGCAGCGGGGACGTGTTCGACGGGCTCGGGGCCGGGCTGCGCTTCTTCACTCCCGGGGACGAGGGCGTCGTCAAGACCGTCCGGTTCCGCATCGTGCGCCAACCGGAGGACGTCGGCCTGGAGTTCTATGCGCAGATCGATCCGCTGCGGCAGCTGGACGGTGAGCGCACCTCGCTGGGCTTCTTCGCGTGCACGACGGGCGAGGGCGATCCACCGGCGCTGCCGTCGGGGTACGCCACGGTGCTCGGCCACGGCGTGGACCTGCGTCCGCTCACCGCCGCAGGGAGCACGACGATCCCGGCCCGGCTGGTGTTCGGCGTCGCGCCGTACTTCTCCGACGAGGAGGCGAACGCCGGCTACCACCTCGTCCCGGACGGGCCGTTCGCCGTCGAGGCCGCGACCGCGGGGCCTCGCGTCATCTGCGGCATGTCCGGTCTGGAATATCTCGGTCTGCCCGCCGAGGGCTGCACGCTGGCGTTCCTGCCCGGGCAGCCGGGATACGCGCCGCTCGGACCGGACCGGACCGGCGTCGGCTCACTCACGCCGCACGGGACGACGTCATGGGTGTCGGTCGAGTCGGCCGAGGACGCCGGCGTCGTCACGTACTACAGCCAGCCGGAGGACGCACCGCTGTACACGGCCGGCGAGGCGGCCGCGGCAGGCGGGGTCGACCTGCTGGACTTCTGCGAGGTGCCGGCCGCGACCGCGACCCGGACTCCGTTCCCGATGGCGCCGTTCCACGGGCTCGCCGAGGACGCGGTCCGGGCCGCGGTCACGGTCGAGCAGCTGGCGATCGCACCCACCCGCCGCGCGGTGCTGCTGCCCCACGGGGGCGGCGAACCGGCGGTGGACGCTGAGCCGACCGTCGCCGTGACGCCGCAGGGGCTGGCCGTCGGGCTGGCCTCCGACTTCACCTGGAGCTGGCTCGGCATCGGCCACGACGGCGACGCGGCGGCCAAGCCGGACCTGCGGTTCACCACGGTCACCGGCCCGTTCCGGCAGGCCATGCAGACCAACAACCTCTTTCTGGTCCTCGGCGACCCGGAGGAGTTCAACCGGTTCGGCTCGGTCGCGTACGAGCTCACCACGGCGACGCTCGACGTCATCGCGACCATCCCCGTGGACCGGGGCGGCGTGCCGTCGAATGTCCTCGACGCGGTACGCGGGGCGATGCACGACACCGAGTACGACACGCGGACCGCGTTCGTCGCCGCGCTGGTCGACGCGTGTCCCGGGATCACCGACGCGCAGCAGCGGGTCTTCCTCCGGTACGGCGGCCGGCTCACCCCGGTCGCCGGCGGGTGGCCGTTCCGGCTCGCCCCGGACAGCTGGCGGCCGTCGACCTACCTCATCGTCAAGTTCGCCCTCGGCCGCAGCATCGCCGATCTGGTGGCGGACGTGTCGACCTGGGCCTGGCCGTCGGCCGCCTCGCGCACCGGCCGGCCGGCTGACGCCCAGAAAGCGATCCGCGATGTCATCGGCGCTGCACGCAGCGAGCCGTCCGGGTCGCCCTACGCGTCGTTCCTGAAGGTCGTGGACGACCCGGACTGGACCGGAGTGCTGGCCCTTTCGGCGGAGGTCCCGCTCGATCAACTCCCCGACGAACTCCAGGTGCTCGCGGCCGGGATCGACCCGGCGGGGTTCGCGGCGCACCATTTCGGGCTGTCGCTCACGCCGTACCGGCTCGCGGACGGGCAGTTGGTCTTCGAACGCTCGGCGATGTTCGGGCTGATCGACTACCAGAACCCCGAGGACCAGTACTTCAGCGAGAACATCCACTTCGCGTTCCGCGTGCTGCAGCTCACGGTCGGTCTGCGCAACTCCGTCGTCACGACCTTCACCAGCAAGGCCGAGCTGCTCGTCAACCGCCTGTTCGGCGCGCCTGCGCGGCTGCTCCCGACCAACCACGGGAACAACATCATTCTCGACGGCGCGCTCCAGCGCCAGCAGCTGCCTCCCCCCGACGGCACGACGCACGACGCGTACGTGTTCTCCATGGCCGAGCAGAACACCTTCCAGCTCGACGGACCCGTGCTCCGGAGCGTCGAGTTGCTGTCGACCCAGCTCGTCACCACGAAGGCGTCCGACCCGGCGTCGGGCAGGGCGACCGTCGGCGCGGTCTTCCAGCTGGCGGGCAACCTGCGGTTCTACGAGCCGGAGAAGTTCGACCCGTTCTGCTGGGGCGAGGACGCGGCCGGGGAGGACGGCTACCTCCGCTTCGGCGGCCTCGCCATCGCCATGTCGTTCGACCTCGGCGATCCGGCCGGGACGACCCGGTTCACGCTGAAGGACGGGAACCTGTCGTTCGACGCGGCGAACAGCAGGCCGCGCGCCCAGTCGATGGCCGCCCGCTTCCCGATCGGGCTGAACGGACTCATCGCCACGCCCGATCCGGAACTCGCCACGGGCGCCCCGCCACCGCCGCAGACGCCCGCCGACATGGGATACGTCTCCGTCACCGCGCCACTCGACCAGTCGGAGCTCGCCCAGCCCTGGTACGGGCTGGACTACACCGTCGACCTCGGAACGCTCGGCTCGCTCGCCGGGAGCAAGGCGCTCGCCCTCCAGGTCCTCGTCGCCTGGAGCCCGGGCACGGCCGACACCGATCCGGGGATCTACCTGGGTGTGCGGCTGCCCGGCGCCAAGGGGCTGGTCGGGGTCAGCCTGCCGTTGCAAGGCGTTGTCACCATGGGCTTCCGCTCGGTCGAGTTCCTCGTCGACGAGGAGAACCGGCTGCGGACGTACACGCTCAGGTTGCGCGACTTCGCGGTGCGGTTGCTCGGCCTGGCGTTCCCGCCCGGCCACAACGACGTGATCCTCTTCGGCAACCCCGACCAGGGCGGCGCGTCGAAGGTCGGCTGGTACCTCGCGTACGCATCGGCCGCCGACCCGAAGCGCCCGCCGCCGCCACCGCCGGCCCGGGCGGCACTGCGCTCCGGGAGAGGGGGCCCGCCGTGGCGAGCCTGACGCTGGTGAAGCTGCTGTTCTGCGGCCAGGGCATGACCAAGCTCGTCGAGATCTACGACGAGGGCAAGGAGAAACCGGCCGCCGACTACCTCGCCTTGATCGACTGCGGGGGAAGGCTGGAGCAGTCAGCAGACGCGATCAACGCCATCGTGGAGAAGGTCGCCGCCCGGGACGGCACCCCGAAGCGGATCGACCTGGTGGTTCTCTCGCATCAGGACGGTGACCATGTCAGCCTGCTCCCGCATCTCGGCGAGGCACTGAAGAAGAGGCTGGGCAGCAAGGTCGAGGTGGGCGACGTGTACTGCGGCGGGAACGGGTGGATCCCTTCCAACACGAAGGCCGTCAACGACTTCCTCAGGTGTGTCAACTACCCCGACATGAAGGCGAGACACTTCGAGCCGGAGCGGAGCGACTACGAGAACGCCACCAAGCGGTCGGACCTGGGCTGCATCAAGCAGCACAAAGACGTCTACTTCCGGATCCTGATCTCGAACCTGGCCGTTGCCGGGGCGACGGGCACCACGCGCAATGCGTCGTCGAGTGTGGTCGTCGTGGAGAACGGCCACGAGGCCGTGCTGCTCCCGGGCGACGCCACCTACCAGACGATGGACCGGATCAATGGAACCCCCAATCTGTCGTCCCTGTTGCCGTCGGTCCTGTGCCTGGAAATCCCGCACCACGGCGCACTCGCCAGCGCTGTCGAGGACTACGACTCGAGCGAGGATCCGAGCAAGTACGACTGGGCCGTCATCGACGATTTCGCCAAAAAGATGCATGCGAAGTACATCGGTGTCAGCGCCGGTCCATGGAACAGTCACTGCCATCCGGTGGACCTGGTCGTCGACACATTCGTCAAGCAATCGACGGAGATACTCCCGGAACACTCGTATGTGACGTACCTGTTCCACACCCAGCACTGGAATACGTGGACCGGTGAACTCCCGATCCAGTGCACCGTCCGGACCATCGAACCAGTCCTGTGGGCATGGTCGCGGAAGAAGGAGAAGGGGAAGAGGCGGAAGCTCCAGGACACGGGGGCCACGTACACGTCCGGCGAAGTCGTGTTCAAGCTTGCCGCCCCCGGGGTGCTGAAGCCGCAGGAGAAGGTGGAGTTCCGCCCACGCGGAACGATGGTGATCCACGGGACGGACGAGGTCATCGTCCAGGCCCCCGAGCCGTAGGAGGCGGCATGTCAGTGGACGGTGTCCATGACGCCTTCCGGATCGCCGCGTCGACCGGATGGCTGACCGGCGACGCGCCCGCCGGGCTCGCGGACCTGCTCGCCTCTCTCGGTGTCGACCGGCTCGGGATCCGCGACGGACAGGCCGCGAGCGGGCCGGACAGCACTTCTCTCACGGGTACCACGGAGTACCTCCACACCGTCTGGACGATGCGGCTCACCAGCACTCCGCAGCCCGGCGCCGACCGGGCGGCCCTCGTGCTGGAGCTCAACAGCACGGAAGGGACCTGGACGTTCAAAAAGGCGTTCGGCACACTGCCGGACAGCAGGCGTCCGGCGGGGGACCCCGGCGGGGGCCTGGATGTCGGGGAGAGCGTGCTCGGACCGCTGATCCTCGAAGAGCCATGCGTGTACGCCGCGAACGAGCCGACCGGCACGGTGCGGCGGCTGTCCGGAACCCTCCTGATGCGCGGCAGCCCGTCGGTGCCCGGCAGCGACATCCTCGCCCCGTACGCGGACTTCCTCGGCGACCGGCTCTACGTCGACGGGCCCATGTCCCCCGCGCCCGCGCCGGTGTTCCTCGACCTCCGCGCAGTCGCGCCGGGTGTGCGTGTGACACTCGCCCAGCTGGAGCTCTCGGCAGTCGGCCTTGTCCTGACCACCGATTTCCCCGACCCCTGCTCGGTGCCCGACCAGGGGGCGCGGCGGTCGGCCGTCCTCCTGTTCGCCGACGTGACGCTGCCGACCGATCCGGCGGAAGTCGCCACCCTCACCGGCCCGCTGCTCTTCGGTGACCACGTGTGGCCGCTCTCCGTCGGGTTCGAACCCCCGCTCGGGCTGGAACAGGGGATCCAGGCGCTGCTCGCGATGACCGGAGGCAGCGGGTCGGACTTCACGCTGCCACCCGGCATCGCACCGGTCAACGCGTTCGGCCTCGCGAACCTCGGGTTCGGCGTGGTGCCGGTCGAGCTCGGCGACCCCGGCCTGTCGTACGCCGCGGTCGACATCCGGTCGAAGGAGCCGTGGGACCCGCCGATGCCCTACCTGACCCTGGACCGGGTCGGCACCAGCTGGGCGTTCAGCTTCGACACGCCGGGCCGGCCGCTGGTCACGGGCAAGGTCTACGGGACCATGCGGTTCGGCCAGAAGAAGGCATCGTCGCTCGGCGCGGCCGCGCCCCATGCCGAACGCGTGGCGCGTGGCCTCCTGCCGCGCACCGGCCTGGACGACGTCGTCATCACGGTCGAGCTGTCGCTCCCCGACCTCGGGTTCTCGGCGTACAACGTGCAGCCGTTCGACATCCCGATCGCGCAGGCGCTCGCCGCGTTCCTCGGTAGGGACGGTACGCCGATCGGCGCCGACCTCACCGTCGAGTCGCTGAGCATCAATGCCTCCCTGCTGCGAAAGGACCTCACGGCAGGCCTGACAGTGAGCGGTGACTGGTCCATCAAGGCCGGACGCGTCACCCTCGCCCTGACCGGCCTGGAGCTGCAGATCCACGTCCTGCAGAACAGCCTCTCCGGCATGCTCGTGGGAAAGGGCGAGATCGCGGTACCCGACTCCGCCCCGATCGAACTGCTCGCCCGGGCACAGTACCCGGGCACCGGTGCGTGGGAGTTCGGCGCGATCATGGCCGGTGCGGTGGACCTGCCACGTCTGGTCTACGGCCTGCTGGGCCAGGAGCCACCCGCCTGGGTGAACGAGCTCCAGTTCGAACTCGCCGACCTGAGCGTCCAGTACAGCACGGCTGCGGGCAACCCGTACTCCGCTGCCGGCACCCTGCGGGTGCGGGTCGGCGAAGAACTCCTGGGCATGACAATCCAGTTGCAGCTCTCCGCGACCATCGACCGGGCGCTGCGCACCACGCCCGCAGACGAACACCTGGCGATCGCGCTGCGCGACACCGCGCTGGTGGATCCGCTCACGGTGCTGACCGGAAGCCTGTCCGGGACCTTCACGATCAACAAGTTCGAGGTCACCGCCTCGGTGTCGGTCACCGATGCCGGCAAGGACTACACCTTCGAAATCGCCTACCGCGACGTCTCCCTGAGCGCGGCGACGTCCTGGACCGGCGAGGGGGGCGACCGGCACCAGATCCTCACCATCCGTCTCACCGGCACGCTCGGCGAGCTGATCACGGACCTCGTCTCGCTCGTCAACCCCCATGCGACCTTCCGGCTCGACCCGCCCTGGGACTTCCTCAACAGCATCGACCTCACCGGTCTGGAGCTGACGATCGACCCCGCCAAGCAGAAGGTCGCCGTCAAGCACGACCTGAAGCTGGACCTCGGATTCGTCAAGATCCAGTCCATCGGCCTGAGTTACGACCGTTCGACCGGAAGTCCTGCGGTGAACATCGAGCTCGACGCCCAGCTGCTCGGCGACACCGCCGCCAAGCCGCTGACGTGGGATCCGGTCACCCAGGCGCCTCCCCAACCCGCAGGCCTGGGGCAGAAGCTGTTCTCCCTGCGCTACCTCGGTCTGGGCCAGCACGTCTCGGTGAAGGGCCTCACCCGCTACACGAGCATCTCCGATGTCGTCGACGCGATGGTCGCGGCGATGCGCCCGGTCGAT
Organism: Streptomyces sp. NPDC001549; assembly: GCF_042894025.1. NCBI lineage: Bacteria > Bacillati > Actinomycetota > Actinomycetes > Kitasatosporales > Streptomycetaceae > Streptomyces > Streptomyces sp. NPDC001549. The sequence continues at coordinate 290,790 of NZ_JBIAVJ010000008.1, read as the reverse complement.
CCCGCCTCCGGCAAGCCGCCGATCGACCCGGCGACGATGGTGTTCGACGCCTCCAGCCAGTGGCTGTTCGGGATCGACGCGACGTTCATGGACACGGTCGCGGTCAAGCTGGTGATGCACGACCCGGACCTGTACGGCATCCTGCTGGCGCTGCGCGGGGCGCAGGCCGGCTCGCTCGCCGGGCTGAACGTCGAGCTGCTGTACAAGAAGGTCACCGACGACATCGGCGTCTTCCACGCACGGCTGCAGATCCCCGACGCCTACCGGCAGTTGCAGTTCGGCGCGGTGTCCGTGACGCTCGGCGTGATCACCGTCGACATCTTCGCCAACGGCAACTTCCGCATCGACCTCGGATTCCCGACGGGCCACGACTTCACCAACTCGTTCGCACTCGAGGCCGGCATCTTCAACGGCCGGGGCGGCATCTACTTCGGCGTGCTGAACGGCGCCACCTCCAGCCGGGTTCCGCGCATCATCGACGGGACGTTCAGCCCGGTCCTCGAACTCGGGGTGGGGCTGTCCATCGGCGTCGGGCGCACCTTCCAACGCGGGCCGCTGAAGGCCGACATGTCCGTCAACCTCGTGGTGATCTTCGAGGGCGTGCTGGCGTGGTTCCACCCGGACGAGGGCGGCAGAAGCACCGAGCTCTACTACGCGTGCCGGGGCACGGTCGGCATCGTCGGCAAGCTGTACGCGACGGTCGACTTCAAGGTCGTCCGGATCGAAGTCAACCTGCAGATCTCCGCGATGGCGACCGTCGAGCTGGCCGCTCACCGGGCGACCGTCGTTGCGCTGAACGTCTCGGTGCGGGCCAGCGCCAGTGTGAAGATCCTGTTCGTCAAGGTCTCGTTCTCGTTCTCACTGACACTGGAGACCTCATTCACGATCGGCTCCGACAGCACGCCGCCGTGGCGGCTCGCCCCCGGCACCGCCCGCCGCAGCCTCACGGCCCCGAGCGCTCCCGCGGTGTTCGTGGAGGCCGAACAGCCGCCGTACCGGCTGCACTTCGACCCGGACGCGCACGTCTTCCCCGACGGCCGGCCGAGAACCGCGCACCTCACGCTCGTTCCCGGTTACACCATCGCGAACGTCCCGGTCGACTGGACCGGCCGGACGCCGCCGCCGAACGACGAGCCCGACCACCGCCTCGTCGTCATGCTGCTCGCCGACAACGCCGTCCCGGTGGACGCGGTCACCATCGCCCGGACCGAGCGGCCCGACGTATCGCGCAACGCGCGCGCGGACGGACCCGCCGACACGTCGTTCAACCGGCTCGCCGAAGGCCTGCTGCGCTGGTCGATCGACGCGCTCGGCGTCACCTCGCCCACCGTCACGCTCGGCGAACTGCTGGAGCTGGTGGAACAGCTGGCCTTGGCCGAGGCCGAGAACGTGGGCTTCACCTGGGCCAACATCCAGGGGTTCCTGGCCAACAACCTCCACCTCGTGGTCAGTGGCACCCCGGCGGGCGACACCCCGGACGACGTCTCGGGAACCCCGTTCCCGATGATCCCGGTGCTGAAGTGGACCTCGACCGGTCTGCCCGACCCGGCGGACAAGGACCGTGACTTCGCGGCCTACCGGCAGATCGACGCGACGTACGAGGCCGGGGCGCTCGCCTACTTCGCCGAACTGGACCCGGTCCCGCCGGGCGAGCGCCCCTCCTCCCGCGCCGGGGCGGACGAGCCCAGCGAGTCCATGGCGACGTTCGTGCTGCGCGACTACCTCCGCATGGTCGCCCGCGCCGGCGCGCAGGCCGCCGTGAACCTGCTGACCGCGTTCCCCCACGAGGTGACGGAGACGGACTCGCTCCGGTCCATCGCGGCGGGATTCGGGCCGACCACCACGCCGCACGTGGTCGCCACCCGGGACACCACGGACCACATCGCCTCGGCCCTCGGCGTCTCGACCGCCGAGCTGTCGGCGCTGAACCCCGGTCTGCCGGACCGGCTGGCCGCCGCCCGAGCCGGCGACACGCTGACGGTCGCCCTCGGCGTCACACCGCAGTCGATCGCCGTCGCCAACCCCGACTGGCCCGTCGTCGCGGACACCGCGGTCACCCTCGGCACGCTGCCGGTGCAGCTCGGCGCGAGCCAGACGCTCGGTCAACTGGCCGACACCTACCAGGCCGACCCGACCACGCTGCTCGACCACCTGCGCGACACCACGCCGCTGCTGCGCGCCGGTGCGACCGTGCCGCTGCCCGGGTTCGTCCACACCGGGCTGTCCGTCGACGACACGGCGGCGGTCTTCTACGTCCGGCTCGGGCTGACACTTCCGGACGACGTGCCGCTCGCGGACTGGTACCAGCAGGCGATCGACCGGCTCGGCGGCAACCCGGGACACCCCCTGCCCCCGACCCTCCTCGTGCCCGACGGCTACCAGAGCACCACCACCATCACCTGGACCACCCTGCCGGGCGACACCGTCCTCGATGTCGCCGCGTACGCCGCGCTGATCCAGAACGTCGTCCCCGGCACGCCGTTCGCCGACTGGCTCGAGGCCGTACGCACGGCGAACGAGCCCGCGGACCCGGACGGCGTCCGCCTTCCGGCCGACGCCGCGGCCGTGGTCCTGCCGAACGACACGCTCCGCTCGCTCCAGGAGCGGCTCCTGCTCCCCGCTGCGCGGTTCGACGCCTACGCCGCCGCGGCGGACGCGCTCGTCGCGCTGGTGACCGTCGACGTGCCCGGCGCGGTCGGCACGACGACCTGCGGCCTCACCCTGCTGACGCTGGCTCAGAAGTACGGGCTCGGGCTCGAGGACCTCGCCGAGCGGATCGCCGACGACACGGGCGTGCTGGCCACCCGGGAGAACCGGCTCACCGTGCCCGGCGTACCCGAAATGGCGCTGGACGAACTCGTCGCCGCGATGCACGACGGCGCGGCGATGGCCACCGTGAGCGGCCAGGTCGCGCGGTTCATGCTGGGCGGGCTGCGCCTGCCCGCGCCGGTCCCGGTAGACGGTACGTACCGCGCCGTCGGTCCGATGACCGGCGGCTACGAGCTGATCGGCCAGCAGGTCACCGGCCCGCCGCCCCCGGCCGAGTCCGAGGACCCGGTCGTGACGATCACCGTCGCCAAGGCAGTGGCCGCCGACTGGCTGACCTTCGCCGGATCGGAGGTACACGAGGGCGTGATCCGGCTCGATGCCGCCGAGGCCGGCCACGCGGTCATCTCGATCACCGCCGCCGACCTGCGGGACAACTACCCCGCGGCCGGACTGGCGCCGGTGGTCGAGAGCCCGCTCGCGGCCCTGCCGTTGTCGCACGGGATCGGCACGCGCCCCGCCCTCGCGCAGATGATCCCGTGGCAGACGACCACGACCGTCCGGCTGCCCGTCGCCCCCTCGGGGCCGCCCTCGCTGTGGCCGCTGCCGAGCGACCTGATCGCACGTGCCGGGTCGGACCGCAGCAGCTCGGAGTTCCTGCTGGAGCAGACGACGCCGCAGACCGGCGCGGACGCCCGCTACACGGAGCTCGGCTCCTACGCGTGGGCGACGCTGGTCTCCTTCGCCGTCCGCCGCATCCCGGGCCTCGCGGGGACGGTCGAGGTACTCGGCGCGGACACCGCTGACCGGCAGCGGATCGCGCAGATCCTGGAGTACCTGCGGGCCATCCCCGAGAAGCCGGCGACCGGCGCCTACCCGCCGGCGCCGCCCGGCGAGAGCCTGCTGCTCACCCCGCTCTGGCAGCTTCCGCCGTCACCGGGCCTCACCCCGGGCCTGACCTCGACACCGCTCGACGCCGACCGGACCTTCATCGTCCAGACCAACCTGTCCACCGAGACGCGCAGCGGCCCCACGTCCCAGGACGCCACATCGGGGCAGCACTTCGCGGCCATCGCCGACGGCGAACGGTTCCTCACACTGCTGTGGGAGTGCAGTGTCGTCGGCGGTGGCGGCTACTGGATGCAGTACCGCGGCGAGGTGCCCGACTCGATCTTCGACCAGGACGGGCACACCCGGCTGTCGCTGCTGGTCCAGCTCTCGTCGCAGTGCGGCGCGGAACCGGACCGGCACCTGTACGCGTTCACCGACGTCGCCGTGGTCGGCGACGGGGTGGACCCGGCCTCGGTCGCACTCTCGGCACGCGCGGTGAACCCGCCCGAGCTGCGGCCGGTCGCCTCGGTCACCCCCGGTCAGGTCGGATTCACCGCGCGGTTCGCCAACCCGCTGGCCGACGACACGCCGCAGGGCCGGCTGCGCCGCCTGTACGGGCTGCTCGGCTTCCAGCTGGACCGGACGCAATGGTTCCGTGGCAGCGTCGAGGGCCGGGCGGTGTCACCGAAGCCGGCTGACGGAACGGACGAACTCGGGCTCCTGGCACCGGGCGAGGCTGCCGAGGAGGTCTGGGACCTCACCCGGATCATCGACATCAGCCGGTTCGCCGCCCAGCGTGCCGAGGCCGTCCCCACCGCCCCGCCCCCGGACGCCGACCCGTACGCCGGCATCGCCGCAGGCGCGCGGACCCAGGTCTCGGTGTGGTTCGAGGACGTGTTCGGCAACCGGTCGGGCACCCCGGACCAGACCGCCGTGCCCGTCCGGTACACCGACCCGGTCATCGGCGTCGGCGCCTGGCCGTCGACCACCCTGCGGTACGGCGTCGCCCCGGCCGGCGACCTGGCCGAGCTGGCCGTCGCCGTCGACTTGCAGACCATCGCCTACCAGCCGGGCGCAGCCGAGGCCGGCGGGTCGGCCGCCGCCGCGGCGGAGCGCGACCAAAGCCGCCTGGTGCCGGTCTACTACCAGGTCAGCCAGCCTGATGTCCGGGCCGTGCTGCTCACCTCGCTGCAGCAGCAACCCGGTTCGGACGCCACCCCGCTCGCCCTCGACGTGAACGTGCTGCGCCGGTACGTCATCGGCGCGCACGCGCTGCTCGGCTCGCTCGCGACGATCGGCCCCGCACCGGCCACGGGCGCCACGACCCTCGACGCCGTCTGCACCGCGTACGGGGTCGGCTTCGACGACCTGGGCGGCGCGAACGCGGACACGGCCATCAGCGCCATGCTCGACGCCGACGAACTCGTCGTACCGGTGAGCGCCGCGTTCCGCAACGGCGACACGATCGCCGGACTGTGTCACGCCGTCGACCCCCCGCTCGACCCGGAGCAGGTGCTGCTCGACGAGGACAACACCGTCCTGCCGCTGAACCCGGCCGTCGAGCTCGTCACACCGCCGCGCGACGCGGTCGTGCCGCCCGACTCGCCGCCGGCCGATGAGCTCGCGGCTGCCCTGCGCTGCTCCCTCAGGACGCTCGTGACGGCCAATCAGGAGCGCGCGGGTCTGCTCACCCCGGGGTTCGTCTTCGAGTGCGCGGGCGCCAAGGTCCAGGTCGCGTTCGACCGGCCGGCCAGCGAGGCGACACTGGCGGGCGTCACGTCGGCGTTCCAGGGAATGGGTGTCCCGTTCGATGCGACGCAGGTGGTGTCACTGAACGCGGACAAGCCAGGCATGTTCCGCGCGGGTGCCTCCCTCGAGGTCGCGGGCTACCTCGTCGAGGGCGGCGACACCCTGCGCGACAACCGGGAAGGCCTGACACCCGAGCAACTCGCGCCGCTGAACACCGCGACCGTCGACCTTTTCACCCCGGGCACCCCGGTCTTGCTCGCCACGACACCGACACCGGTGCCGCAGGGTGACACGCTCGGGCAGTTCGCCGCAGTCAACGGCACCACCACCGGCGCGCTGCTGCGGCACAACGGCTCGGTCGAGGTTCTGGCCGACTCACCGCCGGCCGTACCCGGGACATGGGCGTGGCCGGCCGATCCGGACGCCCTGCGGGTGCCGTACACCGTCCGCGAGGGTGACTCGCTCGACGGCATCGCCGCACACTTCCCCGGCGCCGACCTGATCGTGGTCAACGCCGAGATGCCGGGGACCATCGCGTCCGATGTCACCGTCACGGTCGGGGGCGAGACCGTAACGACGACCGCGTACGCCTCGTTCGCCGAGGTCTGCGCCCTGTTCAGTCCGCCGATCGACCTCGCCGCGCTCGCCGACGCCATCGGAGAGCGGACCGACGTGCCGGCGACCGGAGCGCTGCTGGTCTGCCCGCCCGGCGTGCTCCCCGGGCAGCCCGCGGCGGTCGGAGTGACTCCGCAGGCGGCAGCCCAGCCGTTCGGCGTCACCGCGCTCGCGCTGCTCGCCGCGAACGCCGGCACGCCGGGCCTCCTGCTGCCCGGACAGGTGCTGCGCGCACGGCAGCCCGGCACGGACGGCACCGTGCCCACCGAGACCACCGCCGCGTCCGACACGCTCACCGCCGTGGTCGCGCGGTTCCACCGGCGCGGCGTGGTGACCGGCGTGGACGCAATCGTCGCGGCGAACGCCGGCACCGGGTTCCTGCGGGCCGGTGCCCGTGTGGTCGTCCCGCCGGCCACCGCCCTGCTCACCGGCCGGTTGGGGGAGTCGACGCCGGACGGCGTGCAGTGGTCGTTCCCCGAACCCGTCTTCCCGGTCACCGTGGCGCTGGAACTCTCCCGCGAGCCCGAGCTGGTCGATCCGGCCCTCGCCGCGACCGCCACCCGCGACCGGACCGTCGTCCCCGCCGCCCGGGGCGCCGACCCGGCCCAGGACGGCGCGCTCACCCTGGCGGCGTTCGCCGAACAGGTCCAGCGCGCGGTGCCGGTCCTGCGGCTGGCGACGGCGCCGGGCCGTACGTCCGACACCGACGTCTGGGCGGTCGTCTTCGACGCCGAGGGCATCGAGCGCGTCCGCATCGAGCCCCCGTGCGAGATCGCCGGCACCCGGCAGCCGCGCGCCTTCGCCCTGCGCCCGCTGAGCACCACGCTCATGGCGCGCCGGCACGTGACCACGTCCGGGTTCGACGTCCACACCGGGGAGCTGACCGAGGGCCAGGTCAGCGACTACCAGGGCATCGACCTCGAGGTGTGGGCCCGGGCCTTCCTCGCCGACGCCGAGCTGCTGCTGTCGGCCGCGTACGTCCAAGGTGCGTACGCGCTGCGCCGGGACGTGCTCGACGGGATCATCGGCGTCAAGAAGACGCTCGCCGCGGCAGTGGCGGAGGGTCTGCACTACGTCCTCGCCGGGGAGGCGCCGGACGCCGGACCCGATCCCAAGCGGGCGGCGGCAGTCGAACGGCTGCGCCAGGAGCTGCTCGTCTCGCTGACCCGCGGCTACGCGACCTCGGCCGTCGTCCAGTACGACACCAGCGCGTCGTCCCCCTGGGCCGCCCCGTACGCAAGGCTGTCCGGCAACCCGGTCGTCGACTACCGGGACGTCCCTGCACACCTGCGGACCGTGACGGTGTCGAACGGCAAGGTCTCGCTCGCCGACGGCGACTCGCAGATCAGCTTCCTGATCACCGTCCCCGACGTGGCCGCGCACGCCGCGCTCGACCTCACCCTCGACTTCGCGGGCGTCGAGCTCGAGTTCGGGATCGAGCGGGAGGTGGAAGGCTACGAGCGGTCCGACTGGCTCACCTTCGTCACACCGCTCGCCTCCGGCTCACCGCCCGCCCTGGACTTCGACCTCGGCGCTCCGCGCGTGCCGGTCCCGCTGCGCGCATACCCGCCGATGCCGATCCTGCTCGATCAGCACGCCGACGTCCCCACCAGGGCCGACGGGCTCGGCGACGCGCTGTACTGGAAGTACCGGTTCTCGGTGCAGCACCAGTCGGCCGAGCAGGACACCGTCGAACTCCGGGTCGCCTTCAACCAGTCCGCCGGTACGGCCGTCGCAGCAGCCGACGACCTGTTCGCCGCCCTGGCCCAGTACACCGCGGTGTCCGCCCCGATGCTCGGCCTGCTCGCCGGGCTGACCGACTGGGAGCACGCCGACGCCGACCGGCGCACCGCCCTGGCCAACGCCCTGGGCACGTACCGGACGCTCGCCTCCGCTGTCGCGGACGCCTGGGCCGCGCACTGGGAGAATGGTGTCGCTCCCTCGCCGACGCTCGCGGCCGCGTCCGCCGACGGGCCGGTCCCGGACATCTACCGATACGCGTTCGGCCTCGACGCCCAGGACGGCTGGTACACGACCCTGAGGCTGACCCGCACCGTGGAGAGGGGACCCGGCGGCGTGGGGTGGCCGGAGTCCGTGTGCGTCATCGTGGACGGCAAGCGCCACGAGCTGGAGCCCGCCGACCCGGAACTGTGCGGGTGCACGGCCGCCTTCGCCGACGCCGAGCACTGCCGGTGCTTCGTCTTTCCGCTCCCCGTCGAGGCCTTCGCTCTGCTCACGTTCGAGCTGACGTTCCCGCCCGTGCACATCGCCGCCTACCAGAACGCGTCGGCCCACACCCGGGTGACACGCAACGCGCGGCTGCTCGGCGAGGGCTGGCCGGACACCGAGCCGGCCTTCGTCTACCGGACGCCGGAGGTCGGCCACTCCGAGCCGGTCGTGCCGTTCATCGACATCACCGGTGCCATCCCCATCGGCCCTTGGGATCCGCACGGCGACAATCCGCTCGGGCCGATGTTCGGTGTGGTCTTCGACGGTGACCCGGCCGGCCGGACGGTCGCGATCGGGGCACGGTACGCATACACCCTTGTCGCCGGCGCCCCGCCGGTGTCGGCGCTGCTGCCGGTCGTGCAGTCGACCGTCGGAACGTACGACACGACAACGGTCCCGACGCTCACGCAGGCACTCGTCGAGTGGAGCGAGCGCGAGCAGCCCGCAACGGAGGGCGGGGCCTGGGCCTTCCGGGTCAGCCTCTACTCCTCCGTCGACCGGTCACTCCGACGGCCGGTGTTGCAGCTCAAGCGCCTGTCGTCCGAGCTATGGGACCGCTGAGTCGTGTGACCGGGGGCGTCCGAGCGGGACGGCGTACTGCCGACGCTGTTCGTCACCCTGTGTAGTTTACCGTCGGGTTTGCGCACGGAACGTCAGCGGCGGGCGTGTCTCTCCTCAGCGGCGCATCGGTGTTCGATCAGGCTGGGATGTACAGGAACTCGGGCCCGTATGTCTGCCCGCTCCCGTCCGGCAGCTCGTGACGCATCAGCGCCCGGGCAGGGCTCGCCAAGCTCCGCATCTTCGCTTCGGCTTCGTCGAAGGCGTCGGTCGCTTCCTGCGGATCATCCGTCTGCCATGCCTTCTCCAGCCATCCCAGCAGTTCGCTGTAGCGCTGGTTGAATTTCGTGAGGAGCGCCCGCACCTCGGCGTCGGGGAGGTACTTCGGCTCCTGTGCCCAGCCTCCCTTGGGCACGGTCCCCATCCGGTGGGCCTCAGGCATCACGATGGGATCGCCCTCGTAGGCCCACCCCTCGGGAGCCGTCGGCACCTCGACCAGCTTCCTGCCTTGCAGGATCTGGCGGAACGCGTAGTAGTGGGCGAGTTCGCCCTCCGTGCCGAAGTAGCGGTTCCTCGGTGAGCTGTGGCTTCCCTCACCCTGCTCCATGATGACCTGGATGGCATCGTCCACTGCCCTCGGTGTGGAGAGCGGGACCAGGCTGTTTCCCAGGCCGTGAGCGTTCTCCATCTCCTTCTCGACCTGTCTGCGGCCTGTGATCAGGTCGGCGTTCTTCTTGAACGCTTGCCGGACGGCGCTGTAGAAGGCCCCGATCGACGTACTGGGTTCCTCGAATTCGGCGACGGGGTCTTCGGGACGTTCGATCTGGCAGTACATGTCGAGGGAAGCGGGGGTCAGACCGCTGAGGGATACGCGGAGTTGGGGCCGCACGCCCCCGGGAAGGGGGCCGGGATACCTCGGAACCAGGTCGGGGTGGGCGATCCTCGGGGACCCGCCGATGGTGGTGAGCATGTTGCATGCCAACCCCATGTGCGACATCTCGTCCATGACGATCGCCAAGATGGCATCGTGGACGGTCCTGTCCCCCACCGGATCCTTGATCGACCAAAGACCGCACAGATACGGAGGGAGGGTCGCGAGCTCCAGCATGATCGCCTGCTGCAAGGCGTCCTGCAGCCACCTTCCGTTTCGCCGCATCTCGGGTTGGCCCATCAAGGCGACGATCGCCTTGCTCTCATAGGCGAGAGTCTGGGTCAAGGGACGCTCCTTCCCATCCTGGTCTCATCACGGGGGATGGCCGATTCAGTGCAGTTGCCGGACACCGGTCGCGTCACGGACGAAGACCGAGCGGGTGTCCGTGGCGCGGTAGCGTTCCTTGAGGCTGAAGGGGGCCGGCGTGCCGGACACTGGGGTGTCGGGCTCCTCCACGTACAGGACATAGGTCTTCGTGGTGTCGGTCTCGCTGTCGAGCTGCAGCCAGCCCATGCAGCCGGCGGCCGGGAAGGTGCCGGCTGCCGTAATGGTCACAGCGGTCGTCGTCTGGCTGAAGGTGTAGGCCGCCGTGCCGAGTTCGAGCCGTTTGCGGGCGCCGTCCTTCCAGCGTCTGAACAGCTGGATCCATTCGTCCGGCCACGGCCCGCCGTGGCCGACCGGCGGCATGCCGTCCTTCAGGCGGTCCTGGATGTCGTCGGCCTCGGCCACCACGGCGTCGTAGTCCCAGAGGTCGAAGCTGGACATCATGTGGTCGCGGTCGATGGCGCGGAACATGGGTCGGATGTGGAGCTCGAAGACGGGGGTGCGCATGCTAGCCGTACACCTCCATCAGCACGTCCCTCAGCTTCACTGCCGTGACGGGTTCCGTCGGCGGCTGAGGACGGGGCGTATCGAACCGGCAGGGGATGTACTGGAGCGTCACCATAGGGTCCTCGGCTGCATCGGGTGTGGACTTGAGCACTGATGTCACGTCGAAGCGGACGATGGAGGTGTCCAGGAACCCGCGGGATTCGCCACCGACCGCGCGCACAGGATTCCGAGGACGTGGATGCAGTCGACCAGTTGTGCGGAACGCAGCGCGTTGGTGTCCTGCCGGTTCTCGACCACCGCTTCCTCCGTTCCCGGCCGAAGGTAGAGCAGGCGGTGACGCACGCGAGGGAATCAGCCCGAATGTGGGCGCGCCGCCGTTCCGCGCGGCGCGATGACTATCGCATGGTCGGATCCCGGCCTGTCCATATATCCATCAGCTGGTTGGCCGCACGGAAATTGTCGGGCGAATCCACGTTGCACACGACGGTTACGGCAGTCTTGCGGTCCGGGCTCACCTTGAAGGTGCTGTGAAATCCCTCCCAGTCGCCGCGATGCACCAGGCTCTTGTCGGGGAGAAGGAGGATTCCGGCCCCGTACCGGCCTTCCTCGATGCCGCGCCCGCGCAGGACGTCGCCCACACTCACCGCTCCCTCGGTGACTCCGGTGAGCAGTTCCGTTCCCCCTATGCGACCGGTGCGGTAATGGTCGGCCCAGCGGACGAATTCTCCGGGGGTGGTCTGGACGGAGCCGTCTCCGTACTGTTTCCAGGGGGAGGAATTGAGGCTGAAGGAGCCGTCCTTCTCGTCGTACGACTTCGCCTTTCCGGGAAGGTCCACCGCCGGGGACAAAGTCATGCGCAGGTGCAGTGGGGTGAAGAATTCCTGTTGGAGGAAGGCCGGGAACGGCTTGCCGGTGACCTTCTCGACGACATGCGCCCGGAGGACGTAGTTGGAGTTGGAGTAGGAGAAGCGCTTGCCCGGCGGGTCTTCCGGCTGCGAGGCGAGGATGGCCGCGATCGCTTCCTTCTGGCCGGCCGGATCCGTCAGCCCGATGCCCTTGGCCTCCAGCAGGTCCTGGTAGTCGGTGATGCCGCTGGTGTGACGCATCAGGTCGCCCAGCGTGACGTCCCGCGTCCAGGCGGGCGGGTCGTCGAGGAATGCGGACAGGGGGTCGTTCAGCGCGAGTTGGTGCCGCCCGGCCAGCAGAAGGACGGCGTCCGCGGTGAATTGCTTGGAGTTGGATGCCATGTCGAAGACCGTCTTCAGGGTGATGGTGCGCCCTGTCGTCAGATCGGCTTTCCCTCTCCCCGCTTCCCAGACAACACTTCCCCGTTCGCCGACGGCTGCCGCACAGCCCGGGCCCTCAGGAGAAGGCACCAACTCCTGGAGCACCTCTGCGCTGCGCTTCCCGCGGTCGTCACCGGTCGCGTATGCCTGCGGCTGTGCGGCACCGGCCAGCACCGTCTCCCCTTGCGCGCCCGCGGGCGCCGCGAGCAGGCCGGTGACGAGGATTGCGGTCGCCGCCGCGGCCGACCCGGAGCGCAACCGTCGTACGTGTGGGCGTGACATCTGCCCTCCTGGTCACTTCGGGCGGGTCACTTCGGGGTGATCGTGAACGGTCCCCACCCGAGGCCCGCCACGCATCCGGTGTCGGGCGCGGTCGGACGGGTGAGGAAGGACGCCAGCACCTTCTGGCCGCAGGGCGACTGCGGGACCACCCAGTGGCCGATGCCGGGGATCTGCACGGTGGTCGACCGGGGCAGCGTGCGGGCCGTCTTCTGCGCCCAGCTCGCCCCGGTCTTCATGTCGCCCGTCCCGTTGACGAAGAGCGTCGGCACCGAGCTGACGGGCGGCACCCGCATCGTGGCGGTGCGGTCCGGGACGTTCCAGACACGGCACACCTGGTCCTGGAAGGCCAGTTGAGGCGCCTGCGCCAGGACCGGGTCCGGCCAGTCGGGGAAGGCCCGGCGGCCCGCGTTCAGCACGTCGGACGCCGAGTGGTCCGGCACCCACTCGCTGCACACCACCGAATTCGTCAGACCATGGGCGGTCTGGCCGACGACCTGGACCGAGCCGGCGGCGCGGGCCCGGGCGAAGCGCTCCGGACGTCCGCGGGCGAGTTCGTCGATCGCCGCCGGGACGTCGGCGAACGGGATCGCCTTGGCGACCAGCAGGTTCACCAGCGCGCCGCCGTCGAGGACGACCTTCACCGGGTCTCCGCCCTGCGGCGGGCGGACGTTCAGCGTCAGCGGATGGGCTTCCAGCTTGCGCACCTGCTCGTTCAGGGTGCGCTCGAGGTCCGGGTAGCGGCTCTTGCAGCGGGGCTCCGCCGCGCAGGCCTGGTAGAGGTGGTCGAGACCCTCCTGGGCGCCGGCCCAGGCGAAGGGCAGGGAGACGGACTGCGAAGGGGCGATGGAGTCGAGCGCCACCGCGCGGATCCCCTGGGGGTGCAGGCGCAGGTAGGTCATGGCCAGGTTGCTGCCGTAGGAATGGCCGTAGACGTTCCACTGCTTGATGCCGAGCGCCGTGCGCAGGTCGGCGAAGTCGGCAGCGTTCTCGGTGCTGTTGTAGGCGCTCAGGTCGTTTCCGTCGGCCGTCAGGCGGGCCCGGCACTGCTTCACCGCGTCGAGCATGAGCCGCTCCGTCCGCGGTGCGTAGGAGGGGAGCCCGACGGACGTGGCGTAGAAGCGGTCCAGCTCCGGGCAGGCGAGGTCGGGCTCGTCGTAGAGATTGCCGCGCTGGGCCATGACGATCAGCTCGCGGTCCCGGTTCAGGCCGGAGGAGACGAGGAACGGGATGTCGTCGAAGGTCTCGCCACCGGGGCCGCCCGACATGAACACCACGGGGTCCTGGGCGGGCTTCGCCGAGGCGGCCGGGATGACCGCCACGGCCAGCCGGATGGTCCGGCCGCCGGGACGGGCACGGTTCTCGGGTACCTCCAGGAATCCGCACCGGGCGGTGGCCAGCGCCTCGATCGGCTCGGGCGTCCTGGGGCACGGACCGGGCACGAAGCGTGACGCGACGACCCTGCCGGGGCCCGGGATGCCGCTGGTACCGGTGTGGGCTGGTACGGCGCCCGCCGCACTCGGGGCCGGTGCCGTCAGGAGGCCCAGAGCGACCCCGGCCGCCGCAGCCCCGATACGGAAGCTGTGCTCTGCCATACGACCCCGTTCCTCCACCGGTCAACGGCTGCCCCTCAGGGCCACACCGCGGCGATATGGACGGAACTCACGTATTTCGACGCTAGCAGGCGGTCCGGCCACCCGCACACGGGCCGACGGCGGCCGCCCCGGCCGGCCTTCTCCGGCAAGGTTCGCGGCCTTCCTCACTCTCGGCCGGATGCCCCCTGGCGCACCGGCGCCCTCACCCCGTGGTGGCCGGCCCCGGATGGCCCTGGTGGATGAAGGCGGCCCAGGTCGCCGGGCGGTGCAGGTCCGGGCCACGGGTCAGCTCGTCGAGGAGGCTGCCGCTGAGCGACCCCGGGTTCTGCCGCTCCGGGTCGAGCATCCACATCTGGGCGGCATGGAGCGCGTCGACCGGGCTCATGCCCTCGACGGTCAGGTAGTGGTGGAACACCGCCATCATCAGCGCCGCGGCCGAGTCCCGAGTGGCCCAGCGGGAACCCACCACATCCCGTGCGCCGCTCGCCACGAAGGCGGTGGTCAGGGTGAGCGCCTCGTCGTGGTCGCGCTTGCTCAGGTCCGTCTCGCAGGCACTGAGCACGACCAACGGCCCGTCCGGGGCATCCTGTTCGTCCATCGGGCGGTCGAGCAGGCGTGAGACGGTCAGGAGGTCGGTGGGCCGGCCTTCCTCCGGTCCGTCTCCGTCCGGTCCTTCTCCGTCGGGTGCCAGGCGCAGCGCGGAGGTCGTCGGGTTGGTGCCGGCCGAGCCGTGGCACGCCACGTGGAGCAGGGACGGGGCACCGGCGAGTGCGTCGAGGAGGTCGCCCGGAGTGCCGGCCGCCGTGGGCTCGGCGGGCGGTTCGTAGAACGCCCCGTACAGGCGCGCCTGCGGGTACAGGGCCTGCTGGAGCGCCGCCACCTCCAGCTCCGCGTACGGCAGGCTCATGGTGGGGTCCGACACCAGGACGGGAGCGGCGGCCGGGGCGCGGCGGGCACGCCGGACCGTGTTCAGGAACTGGCTGCCGGACGCCGCGTAGCTGATGATCATGATCTGGCAGACGTAGTCACTGGGGGCCTCGGCGGGCAGGCGGGCCGCGTGCCAGGGCACGATGCCGAGGCGGCCGCAGGGCACCAGCACGATCCTGGGCGGGCCGGGGCGGTCCTTGCGCCGGTTCTCGTTCTCGGCGAGCCGTTCCACGATGCCGCTGATCACCGGGATGATCACCGCGTCCGTCGCCCAGTCGCAGAGACCGGACAGAGCGTCCTCCCAGGTCTGCGCGGCGGCCGGGGCGCCGGGCCGTTCCTGGTAGGCGGACGCGGCGTCGAGGTACCGCTCCAGGGGGCCGCTCTGCTCTCCGGACAGGAGGGGCAGTGCCCGTACTCCGGTGCCGGTGTCCGGGCCCACGACCACCGCCATGCCCGGCGTGTCGCCCTCGCCCGCGAGCAGGTAGACCAGCGCGTCCGCGTTGCCTTCGGCCACCCCGGCCTTGAGCTCGTCGACCGTGGGGGTGCGGAAGAGGACACCGCCCGGCTCCCGTGCGCCCAGGGCCTCCAGCGCGCGGCGCCGTAGGGAGCTGGGCAGTTCCCAGGGGAGCGTGTCGGGTGCCGCGCCGCTGCCGGCTCCGGTACCGGGTCCGGCTGCGTCTCGTGCGCGTTCCGCCGCCCGCCATTCGCCCGCGAGGTCGTGGTGGCCGCGGGACTCCAGCAGTTCGGGCACGGCCCGGGACGTGGACGCCGCTCGCAGCACCAGGGCCCTGCCCAGTTCGAGCGCGGCGACCGCATCCTCGACCCGGCCCTGGGAGGCGGCCCAGATCGCGGCCCGCATCCCGCGGTCGGCCCCGGACCGGGCGGCCAGCAAGCCGTGGTCGGAGCCGGCCTGCAGGACGACCTCACCGGCGAGCGCCTGCAGCGATTCCAGGGCCGCGTCCGTAGAGGCGTCCCGGTCCGCCGGGTCCTGGGTGCGGCCCAGGCGGCGGCGGTAGTTCTCCGCGAGCTGCCACAGGGCGGGGGCCGCGAGCTGCGGCGCCCGGCCCTGCCGGGTGTCGTCGCGGACCTGCTCCAGTCCGCTGATCGCGGCGTCCAGATCGGCGGGGTCCTGGGTGGTGGAGTGCCGGAGGGTTGCCGTCAGGGCAGCGAGGTAACGGGTGCCGGTCGCGGCGCCCGGGGCCGGCGGAGCAGGGTCGGGCATGAGGCCGGGGGTGTCGCCCAGCACGGCCCGCGCGGCCCGGAGCGCTTCGCGGAGCGCCACGACCTGCTCCTGGGGGAACCAGGGTTCCGTCGTGGGCCCGCTTGCGAGGGCGGATTCCTGCAGTGCCAGGCCACGCACGAGCGTCTCGGTGTCGCCGGTGCGCTCGGCCGTCGAAACGAGTGTGGTGCCGTGGAGGAGCTCCACCAGCCATCGGAAGGGGCTCTCCGGGAGCACCTCACGTTCGAGAGCCTCCACCTCGCCCACCAGCCTCAGGTACTCCTCCTCGTTCTCCGCCTCCTGCGCCGCGGACATTCTGGTGAGCAGTTCGTGCGCGCGGAGCCCGACGGTGAGGTCGGCCGCTCCGGGATCCCCGGCCGTCCACTGCCTGAAGTGCTCGACGACCGAGTCGATCTGCCCGTGGGCCTCGCCGCTGTCCGCCCGGCTGCCCCCGAGCGGTCCGGCCGTCTGCAGCACCAGGCGCATCAGGTTCTCGATCTCGGCGGCCCGGCCGTGCCCCGTGGGCAGGCTGTCGAGCTGCCCTCCCATCCGGTGCAGAAGCCGGTTGAGGGACTCGGGATCGCCGGTTTGCAGGGCCTCCGGCAGGCCGAGCATGGCGGCGAGCCACGCGCTGGTGACGGTCGTGTCGGCCTCGGACTCCGGCTGCGGTTCCCGGCCGACGGCCCCCGGGACGGACGGCGCACGCGATTCGGCCGGGGCAGCCGGCCCAGCCGGGGCAGCCGGGTCAGGCAGGGTGGTGATGAGGTGCAGCATGGTCCGCATCTGCTCGCCGAACGGCAGGTCGGGGGGCAGCATGGCCAGCAGCGTCTCGGGGTCGGAGAGGTCGGTCTCCACCATGTACGCCAGCACGTCCTGCATCTGCCCCAGCCGGGAGTGCAGTTCCGGCGGCACCGGCAGCTGCCCGACCTCGGCGGCCAGCGCGGCCATCCGGGCCGCCTCGGCGGCGGCCCCTTCGGGACCGGCCGCCATCGCCCGGTCGAAGACGGACCAGAAGTCGGGGGGTGCCCCCGCCGGGCGGCCGGGCTCCGTATGAGCCGACACCATCATCAGGAACATCGCCGCCCACTGCCTGCCGTCCTCCGTCATCCGCTCCCCGGCGGGCGTCGTCCGGTCCCGTACCTCCTCCAGCAGACGCCGGGCCCGGTCCGGGTCGTCCGGTGTGCCGCGCCCGGTGGCGTGGCGCTGGGCGAGCAGGCCCCCGAGCACCAGGGTGACCCTGCCGAGCAGTTCCGTGTCGTGGCCCAGGAGGGGCCGCAGTTGCGAGAGTTCGGCGACGGAGCCCTCGTACTCCTCCGCGGACACCGCGTCGCCCTCGCCGTCGTGTCCCATCAGCCGGGCGGCGCGTTCGGCCGCCTCGTCGGCCCAGGCCCGAAGTGCCCGCACCCCGCCGCTCTCCCCGTCCTCCGCCATGTCCCCCACGACCCCGTCCGCCTCGGTGATTCCATCCGGTCGTTCCCGCGGCCCATCATGGCCGCACCGCGCTCCCGTCGTACCCGATCGTGGTCAACTCGCCCCTCCCGACCGGAAATCGACCGGCCGCCACCCCGACAGCGCCCACGGCACCCCCGTTCCCGGGCCCCGATGGGCGACAACGGGGCAGACATCGGGCGAAGTCCGGGCCGGGCCTTCACCCGGGACGCCCTCCGCTGCTTCGCTTGTCGCACGGGGAAAGAGGGGGGAGCCGCGTGGACATCGGTGTGGTGACCGCTCCGCTGACTGCGGTCGCGGGTGTCGTCGGCACACTGATGTCCGCGCTGCTGACCCAGCGGGCGGCTGATCGCAGCCGGCAGCGTGAGCAGGAGCGGGCCGACGAGTTGTGGGACCGGCGCGCCTCCGCCCAGGAGCTGTGGTCGTGCTACGTGGCGCTCAACACCTCCGGCCGGCGCTATCTGGCGGCGCTCACCGACCAGTTGCACGCCCTGGGCCGCGATGCGGAGGCACCCCAGGCACGCCAACGGCTCACCGGTGCGCGCGACGACCACCGGGAGGTGTACGCGGAGGCGCAGATGCGGCTGCCGGAGCGGGTGCTCGACCACGCGGCCGCCGTCAGCCACGGACTCGGGACGGTCTACGGCATGCTCCGGCGGCTGGATGGCGGTGCTCCGCGCCCGGGGGACTCGCCGGCCGCCGCACACGCAGCCATCGAGTCGCTGTGGGCCCGGCTGCGGGAGATGCGGCGGGAGATGCGGGCCGATGTGGGTGCCTCCAGGTCGGACTCGGGTCGTTGACGGGGAGAAGCGGGGCAACTCGCCGCGACGCCCGCTACGGATGTGCATAGTAGGAGGACTCGGAGGCTGTTGGGGGCGCGTGCGGGCCGTTCGCGGCCCGGAGAGGCGGAATGCCGGTGAGCCGGGAGGAGAGCGGTGGCGTCGAGGGCCTGCGCGCCTGGGTGTCGGACGCCGTGGAGCGGGTGAAGCGGCTGTTACCGGGCCTGCAGGCGGCCGGTCCACCGTCACACCGCGCCTGTGAGGCGTCGGTCGCCGAACTCGACCAGCTCGCCGGGCTGCTGTACCACGACGAAGAACTGCGCGGCTCGGTGCGCGTATGGCTGGCGGGTGCGCTGACCCTGCGGCACGTGAACGGGGGCGGTACGGCAGCGGACCGGGACCGGGCCGAGGCGCTGCTGCGGGACGCCCGGGACCGCACGACACCGCTGGGGGCGGTGGTGACCGAGGAGGAGCGGCGATGGGCGGCGCTGTTCCTGATCAGCCACGTCTCGCCGATCCAGCCCCAGGCCGGGTCTTACGGGGCCGCGCCCGACCTCTCCGGCTATCTCGACTGGCTCACCCGGGCCGGCCCCGCCGGGATGCTGACCGCGGCGGCGGAGATACGCGAGCTGATGGACGACGTGGCGCAGCTCCCCCTGCCCGCCGAGGTGCTGGATCCGCTGCGCCAGGTCCAGGAGGTCCTCTCGGCCCCCTCCCTGCCGGGGCTCTCCGACATGATGGCGGGCATGGTGCCGGCCGGCTCGCCGTTCGGGGACCGGTTACGGCAGATGATGGGCCAGGTGTTCGCAGGTGCCGGGGGCTTCGGCGGAGGTCGGGCGGCTGGCGGGACGCCGCCGGGTCCACCCCCGCAGCCGGAGCAGGAGCCCCGGCCCGGGCCCGAACCGCAGCCGGCGCTCACCCCCGATGACATCCGGAACCTGTTCTTCGCCATGGACGCCGTCAACGCGGCCGCCGAGGGGCTGGACCCCGTCCTGAACAGCGGTGACCCCCAGGCGCTCAACGACCTCCTCGGCAAGCTGCGTTCGGCACAGGACCTGCCGCTGCCGGGCCCGGACCAGGCCTCCGCCCTGGAGGGCCTGCGGGCACTCCTGCTCAGCATCAGTCCGGCCGTGGGCGGCACCCGCCAGGACCAGTCGGCAGGCCGCGCCCACCTGGGCGCGGTCATCGGCCACCTGCAGGCGATCTCCGGCTCACTGCCCCAGGGCATCGGCGACCCGGCCGTCCTGGGCCGGGCGATGGACATCACTTCCCGGGCGATGGAGGCGCGGGAGGCGGAGAACGTCCCGGCACTCCACGACCTCGTGGGAGAGGCGGAGGCCTTGGGGGCGACCGTCCCCGAGAGCGATCTGCTCCGGTTCGCGGTCGACGCCGCGCTCGGCGCGGCCCACGGCTCGCTCGGGATCGCGACCCGGGACCGGGAGACGCTGCTGCGGGCCCTGCCCTACGTCGAGCAGGCGATGAACCGCGCCAAGGAGAGCGGACTGCCGTTCGCCGACGAGCTGGCCGCCCCCCGGACGGGGGACTTCGACATGATCCGCGCCGCCCTCGCCGGAGAGCAGGCGACCTCGGTCGCCGACCACGTTCCGCCGCCCCCGGACGCCCCGATGGACGACCTCTACACCTCCACGGTCTCCCTGCGCGTGCGCTTCGGCCTCGACCGCGACCCGGCCGTGCTCGATGTCCTGATCGGCGAACTCGAACGCCTGCGGGACGGCGTCCGCGAGGGCCGGGCGCCGCGGATCGCCGCCGACGCGCTGTGGCACCTGGCCGAGGCCTACCACCTGCGCGACCGGCTCGGGACGGACCCCGCCGACCCGGCGGGCAGCGGCGCGCTCGAAGCCGCCGAGGAGGCACTGACGGCCCTCGCCGGTGACGTCCTCCTCCAGGCGGGCGCCGAGCACGGCCTGCTGGCCGCCCGCACCGGAGCCAGGCGAGGCGTACGGACGGCCCGGATGGCTGCCTCGTACGGAAGGCTGCACGAGGCCGTGGCCGCGCTGGAGCTGGGCAGGGCCCTGGTCCTGCAGGCCGCCTCCACCTCCTCGGCCGTGCCCGAACTCCTGGAAGCGGCCGGGCGCCAGGACCTCGCCGAGGCGTGGCGGACGGCCGGCGGCGCCGCGCGGGGTGCCGACGGCACCTCGGGCGACGGCCGCGGACCGGACGATGCGGGAGAGGTTCCCGGTCTGCTGCCGAGCACCCTGCGCCGCCAGGCCCTCGACGCCCTCGGCTACCGCCGGGACGGCGGCCTGCTGAACACGCCCACGCTGAGCGAGCTCTCGGACGGACTCGCCGACGCTGGTGCGGACGTACTCCTCTATCTGCTGGCCGGCGACGAAGAGGGCCCGGGCCTGATGATCGCCGTGGGGCCGCGCATGGGGGCCGGTGCGGGCGCCCTGCCCCAGCTCGCCGACGACGAGGACGGCCCACTCGCACGGTACGTGGAGGCGGCTGCGGCACGGGACCGCGATCAGCACGACGCCGCCCTCGCCCGGGCGTGGGAAGAGGCCCTGGAGGAGTTGTGCGACTGGGCGTTCCAGGCGCTCGGCCCGGTCCTCGGTGGCATCGAGGAGCGCCTGGCGGAGGCCGGTGACGGGCGGGAGGACGAGGACCGGCCGCCGCTCCGCGTCGTACTGGTGCCCTGCGGACGCCTGGGGATCGTGCCGTGGCACGCCGCGCGGCTCCCGGCCGGGGCGGCCCACGAGCGGCTCTGCCAGGTGGCGGTCATCAGCTACGCGGCGTCCGGCGGCCAGTTCCTGCGGACGGCGGGACGAGCGCCGCGTGACCCGGTGGCCGCCCCCGTACTGGTCGCCGATCCGACGATGAGCCTGGGGTTCTCCGATACGGAGGTCACCGCCCTGCGGGACGCCTTCTATCCGCATGCCCTGCTGTGCGGCGAGCTCTACGGCGAGAAGCTGCCGCCCGGCACGCCCGACGCGGTCCTGGGGTTCCTCGCCGACGGCACCTCCCTGCTGCACGTGGTCTCGCACGGGTCGGCGGGCACCCGCCCCACGGTCTCGGCGCTGGAACTCGCGGCCGACGAGACGTGCACGCCGGCGCTGCTGACCGTGACCCAGCTGCTCGACCGGGAATGGCAGCAGGACGCGTCCGACGGGCCGTTGGTCGTCCTGAGCGCATGCCAGACGGATCTGAGCACACGAGACCACGACGAGGCGCTGACCCTGACGACGGCGTTCGTCGCGGCCGGAGCGCGGGACGTCGTGGGATCGCGGTGGCTGGCCCAGGACAGTGCCACGGCGCTGCTCATGGCGGTGTTCCACCACCACCTGGCGGTCGACGGGCTCAGCCCCGTGGACGCCCTGCGGGCCGCGCAGCTGTGGATGCTCGACCCCCACCGCGAGAACCCCGGCTCCCTCCACGGCGACCTGCTCAGGGAGATGGGGCAGCCGGGACTGGAACGGACCGCGCTCTGGGCCGCCTTCACCCATCAGGGGCACCCGGGTCCGGGCCCGGCGAACACAGCAGAGGGGACAACATGAACGAGGAGGGCCGCGGACCATCCGCGGAGCCGCTGCTCGCCCTGATCGGCGAGCACCTGGAGTCCATCCGCGGGGCGCTCGACGACGAGCAGCACGCGCTGCTGCTCACCCGGCTGGCCGCGCTCGCCGAAGCGCCACCGGACGACACCATGGCGGTGCGCCGGGCGCTCCAGGGCGTCAGGCTGGCGCTACGGCCGCTGCCGTTCGGGCATCCGGTACGCGTCGCGCTGGACGGTGTACGGCTGGTGGCCGCGCCCCCCGGGCCGGCGGCCGTGACGGAGGCGCTGGCACTGATCAGCCTGATGACGGCCGCGGACCCGGCACCTGCCGGGCCCACTCCCGCCGGGCCCACCACCGCCGGGCCCACTCCCGCCGCAGCACCCGCCGTGGGGGCCGGCGACGACCGCGCGCCCGACCCGCTGCTGCGGGAGCCGGCGCTCTCGGCGGCCGAGGCGACGGCCCGCTGCGGTGGTGCGCCACCGCCCGAGCTGATCAGGCTGCCGGACCCACCGCACGGAGACCGCTACCCGCAGTTTCAGTTCCCCGCGGGCGGCGGTACCCCGCACGAGGTCGTCCTCGAAGTCAACCGGCTGCTCCTGGCGGACATCGACCCCCGGGGCGCCGCGTCCTGGTGGCTCGGCGGAAACACCTGGCTGGGCGGGACCCCGGCATCGTTCCTGGGCCTCCTGCCCGACCACGAACTCGTCGGTGCGGCCACCGCACTCGTGGAGGGGGAGTGATGAGCAACCTCCGGCCCGCGATCACGTTCTTTCCCATGATCAGGGACGTACTGGACCCCAACCGTGAGGTGATCCCGGCCGGCACGGAGCTGTGGCGGGTGCACAAGTCCAAGTACAGGCCGACCCAGTTCAACCCGACGCTGGCGGACCTCCATCTCAGCGGCGGCCGCTTCGAGGGCACGGTGCTGGACCCGTACCGGAGCCTGTACGTGGCCGACAGCGCCTTGACCGCCGTTGCGGAGAGCGTGCTGCGCTCGGTGCCCTGGAAGGGCGACAGGAGGGAGATCCCGTACGCCAACGTCCACGGCCGGACCCTGAGCGTGCTGCGCACCACCCGCGAGCTGACCTTGGTCTCGCTGATCGAGGAGAAGGACCTGGCCGCCGTCCACCAGACCGCCAACCTCCTGGACGACGAGCGGAGTTATCCGATGGCACGGCGGTGGACGAGCGAGATCCGGGCGCAGGCGCCCGATGCCATGGGGCTGGTCTGGCAGTCCCGCCGGAACCGCCCCCTGCACGCCATGGTGCTCTTCCACGACCGCTTCGACGACTGCCACTGCAGCGCCCTGGAGGTGCTGCCGGGCCGGGGCATCGCGGACCTCGGCTCGCCGGAGGGCGTCGAGGAAGTGAACGGGCTGCTCGATCCGCTGCGGGCGGAGGTGTCGAAACCCGTGACGTGGTGACGTGGTGATGCAGACGAGCGGGCGGCCGTGGCTTGTCCGCCCGTGAAAGGTGATGCCATCGTGGGCCCATGGCATTACCTCCATCTGATTACACCGCACTTCTCACCGAGTTGAAGGAGGTCAGGCGCGCGGGACTGGTCCGGCTGAGGGGGCGTGCGCTGCCCGCCCTGGAGGCGGCGGCGGAGACGGCCGTCGCGCCCTCCGCCCGGCCGCCGGGCGCCCCCATCGAGGTGTTGCTGCGGTGCGCGGTCGCGCGCCTGGACGCGGGAACCCTGCGCAGCGCCGCCGAGTACACCCTGGGCCTGGCCCAGGGGACCCGGGACTGGCCGGCGTCCTCCCGGCGCGCCAGGGCGGCCTCGCTCTACGGGGTGAGCATCGAGCGGTTCCGCAAGGATCAGGAGGTGATGGTGCTCGGCCAGGTCGCCGAGCACATCGTGCGGCTGGCGGCGGACGCGGTCGCGGCGGACACCGGTACGGCCGCGGCGGACGGGGGCGGCCTGGGCACCCATCGCACCGTGGAGGTCCGGACCGCCGGCCGGCCGGTCAGGCTCACCGTGCACGTGCACCCCGTGGACCTGCTGCGTGACGTGGACGTGGTCGTCTCCCCTTCCAACGTCTACTTCGCGCTGCCCGAGGCGTACAAGTCGTCCATCGCCGCTTCGTTACGGCGGGCGGCGGCCGTGCACGGGGTCACCGGTGAGGTCCTGTCGGACCCGTTGCCGCAGGAGCTGCGCAGGTGGGCCGAGCGGCACGGCACGTCGGGGCGGGCGGTGCGGCCCGGCACCGTGGCGGCCACCGGTGCCGGGGCCCTGACCGCACAGGGCGTACGACGCATCTACCACGCGGCGATCGCCGTCCCCCGGGCCGGGACCAACGACTACGACGTACTGCCGGCCGATGTCACCCGGGCGGCGTCCCGGGCCCTGGCCGTGCTCGCCGAGGAGCACGACCGCCATGCGCCGCCGCTGCGCTCCGTGTGCTTTCCGCTGCTCGGCTCGGGCCGCGGAGGCCTGCCCTACCAGGTGAGCCTGGGCGCCGTATGGGCGGCCGTGGAGGCGGAGCTGGCGCGCGGGGCGCGCTGGGACGTCCACTTCGTGGTGCGCACGCCCGAGGCGGCGGCGGTAGTGGAGCGCGTCCCGGCCGGAATCCGCCCGGCGCACGACCGGAGGCCGACCGGCTGACCCTGTGCAATGGAAAGGTGCCCGGTGCACGCGAGGGCGCACCGGGCGGCGCACAGGGGTACGGGAGGGATCTTCGTGTGGGTAATCTCCGCTGATGCGGGCAGAGTTGACGTGACATCACCTAGCGTGGGCGCATGAGTGATGGGATGGATCAGTGGGGTCATGGGGCACCGGGCCGGGTCATCACCTGGCCGGATCCCGACGCTTACGTCCTGGTCGAAGGTGTGCTGCTGCGCATGCCCCCGGACTCCCCCGGGATTGCGCCGGGTGCGGAGGTCGTCGTGCGTTACGACGCTGCGCGGCACCGCCTCGTCGCGCGCGCCACTGCCCGGACGGACGAGGGCGGGGCGCCGGGGAATGAGTGAGTACGGCTTCGGACTGGCGGAGGGCTGCGACGAGCGGCAGCCCGTCGTACTGCTCCTCGACACCTCGCAGTCCATGGGACGCCCGGCCGGGAACCCGCGGATCGACGAGCTGAACGAGGCTCTGGCCGGCTGGTTCGACGGGGTTCGGGCGGAGCCGAGGCTGCGTGCGCGGGTGGAGGTCTGCCTGATCACCTTCGACTCGCGGGTACGGGTCTTCGACCCGGACCGAGAGCGGCTGGTGCCGGTCGAGGAGGCCGATCCGGACCGGATCTTCGTTCCGGTGGACCGGATGCACCCGCCCCGGCTGGAGGCGTCCGGGCTGACCCGGATGACGGAGGCCGTCGAGTCGGCCCTCGACCTGGCCAGGGCGCGCCACCGGGCGTTGCAGACACGGCAGGTCCAGGTGCGCAGGCCGTTCCTGTGGGTGCTGACGGACGGTGCGCCGAGCGACGCGGACGGGCAGCCGATGGACGCCGCCGCGCTGGCCGCCACGGCACAAAGGGTGCGCCTCGGCGAGGAGAGGGGCGAGTGCGTGCTCCAGGCGATCGGTGTGCGCGGCGCCGACCTGGAGCTCCTGCGGGTCCTCGCGCCGAAGGGCGCTCTGATGCTGGAGGGCCTGCCCTTCGAGCAGATCCTCGATCTGATGTTCCGGAGCTCGGACCGGACGGGGGCGGGCCAGGCCGCCGACGAGATCCACGTCCAGACGGCCCACCTCGTGGACCAGGAGCGCCGGATGCGACTGCTAGAGGAGAAGTTCCGGTGATCGTGGCGGGGGCTGCCGTCCAGGGGACCGCGCACCTGGCTCGCGGGCAGGGGTGCCAGGACGCCTTCAAGGCGGTCGGCCTGGGCGGGACCGCCGTGCTCGCCGTGGCGGACGGCGCCGGGGGCCGGGAGCGCAGTGCCCTCGGCGCGCACATCGCCGTGGACGCCGCCTGCCGGGTCCTGGCCGAGGGCATCCCCCGGGCCGAGGACGCCCCGGAGGTGTGGACGGGGTGGATCGCCGCGGCCGGTGCGCAGCTGGTCGAGGACTATCGGCGGGCGGTCGAGGGCGTGCTGTCGGCGCCCGCGCCGGCGGGGCCGGTGGAGGTCGGCGCGCTGGCCTCCACCCTGGCCGCGGCGGTGCTGCGGCCGCCCTGGGTGGCGTTCCTGTCGGTCGGCGACTGCTTCGGTACGGTGCTGACCCGCGAGCCCGCCGGGGCCGGGCCGGCCGACGGGGTGCGGGAGCGGTGCCACCTGGTCCTGCCGCCGCCGGTTCCCGGCGCGCCGGAGACGGTCTTCCTCTCCTCGCCCGGGGCAGCCTTGCGATTACGGTCCTTCGTGCTCTGGGAGCCGTGGCTCAGCGGGGTCGTGCTCGCCACCGACGGCTGCGCGGCCCTGACTCTCGACCGTCCTTCCGTGCGCGAACTCCCTCCCGAAGCGGGACCGTTGCCGTCCGAACGGTTCTTCTGCGGGCTGGCCGCGACGCTCCGCGCCAACGGCGGTGACGCCGAACCCCTGCGCGCCCTGCTCTCCGGGCCCGGGGCGGCCCGGACCGGTGACGACCTGACCGTGCTCTGCGCCCTGACGGACGGCAGGTGACGATGGCCCTCACGGTGGTGTCCGTCAGCGGGCACACATGGCGCCTCACGCAGCGGATCGGCAGCGGCTCGGAAGGGGTCGTGTACGCCGTGGACCACGCCCGCCCGCTGGTGGCCAAACTCGTCCCCGCCCCGCCGGACCCGGCCGCGTACCGGCGCCGCATCGCCCGGCTGGTGCGCCAGCGCCGCGAGCCGCGCGCCGTCCGGCTGCTGTCCGGGACCACCCCGCGGGTGGCCTGGCCGATGGTGGGGGTCCGGGCCGGCGGGCCGGGCCCGGACGGAGTGGACGGCTATGTGATGGCCGACATGCGCCACGCCCACCAGCCGTTCGCGCGGCTGCTGACCCCGCAGGCCCGCCGGACGTACCTGCCCCGCGCGACGTGGGCCACCGCGCTCGCCGCCGGTCTCTCGCTCGCCCGGCTCCTCGCGGACCTGCACGCCGAGGACTATGTGGTGGGCGATCTGAAGCCGGACAACCTCTGGGTTGACGCGCAGGGCGGGGTCGGCATCGCCGACGTCGACTCCTGGCAGTTCACGGACGGCGGCGAGGTGTTCGCGGGACGGATGGGCAGCCCGGGTCACACGGCGCCCGAACGGATCGGCGCGCCCGCAGGCACCGCGCCGGACCGGGCCGCCGACGCCTTCGTGCTCGCGGTCCTGGTCCACGAGCTGCTGATGTGCGGACTCCACCCCTTCGCCGGGCATCCCGCGGCCGGCACCGACTACCTCTCGTACGACGACAACATCCTGCACGGACGGTGCCGCCTGCTCGACCGGACCTCGGTGGTCCTGCCCCGCTCCGCGCCGCCCGTCGATCTGCTCCCGCGCCGGCTCACCGCCCTCTTCCGGGCCGCGTTCGGCGGGGTGCGGCCCCCCGCGTCGGCCTGGGCCGACGCACTGGCCGCGGAGTCGGAGCCGGCGCGGCTGAGGACCTGCCGCAGGAACCCTCTGCACGTGCACACGGCGGAGCGGCCGTGGTGTCCCTGGTGCGATCTGGCCGAACACGGCACGGACGGCTATCCCGCCCAGGCCCCGACGCCGTCCGCCGACGGCGCGGCGCCGTACCCGAAGGACGTGAAGGGCATGGAGGAGAACACCCCATGGCAGAGGTGACCCGGCTCTCGGTGGCGAGGAGGCTCGACCGCTGCACCGTCCTGGGGCCGGGGATCCGGGCGGTGATCTGGGTGCAGGGCTGCCCGCTGCGCTGCCGGGGCTGTGTGGCGGCGGAGACCCTGCCCTTCGAGGGCGGCACCGAGCACACCGTGGCCGAACTCGCCGACTGGCTGTGCGGGTTGCCGGACATCGAGGGCGTCACCCTGTCCGGTGGCGAGCCCTTCAGCCAGGCGGCCGCGCTGGCCGCGCTGCTCGATTCCGTCCGGGCACGGCGCCCCGGCTTCGGTGCGATGGCCTACTCCGGGTTCCGGTACGAGGTCCTGCGCCGGGGCGGCCCGGACCGGCGCGCGCTGCTGGGGCGCCTCGACCTCCTCGTCGACGGCCCGTACGTGGCCTCCCGGCAGCACGGCCTGCGCTGGCGCGGCTCGTCCAACCAGCGCATCGTCGCCCTGACCGACCGCTACGCGCACGTAGGGACCGAGCCGGACACCAGCGTGGGCGTCGAGCTGTCCGTCGAGGCCGACGGGTCGCTGTCCTGGGCGGGGGTGCCGCCGGCTCCGGGGTTCCGGGAAGGGTTCGAGGAACGACTCGCGGCACGGGGCTTCGTCCTGCGGGCCGAGGCAGGGAGGGAAGCATGAGCGGATCACCCAAGTACAGCACCGTCACGGTCGCGCCGGCCTACGCACGGCTGGAGGCGGAGCGGCGCCGGGCCCGGGAGGCGGCACGCAGGCGCCAGCAGGCGCAGCGCGCCAGGGAACGGGCCGAGAGCGCCGCCCGGCGGGCCCGGGAGGCGGCAGCACGCCGGGACCGGGCCCGGGCGGAGGCCGAGCGCAGGACGACCGAGCTGGCCGCCCGCCGCGCCGCCCGTCAGGAGGCGCAGGCCGCCCGGTCGCGCCAGGAGCAGTCCGGTGCCGACGCGCGCCGGCTGGCCGAGGTGGGAGAGCTGCTGGGCCGGGTCCGCGCGCCCGACTCCGAGGTGCGGGTCCTGCGGGACCAGTTGGACCTGCTGCGGGGCCGCGCCGGCGGCGCCGAGGACCTCGGCCCGGCGATCGAGGAACTGCGCGGCCGGGTCGTCCTGCTCGGCCGGGAAGGGGAGGCTCCCGGCCGGGGCGCCGGCCACGGAGCCGTCCTGGCCGGGCTGGAGGAACGCCTCGCCCGGATGGGTCCGGAAGCCCGGGAGCACGACCAGAAGGGGTACCGGCACTGCGTCGACCTGCTCGGCGAGCTGCGCGCCGCGACCGGCCCGGGCGGGGAGACGCGCTTCCGGGCATTGCTCGGCACGGTGGAGCACGCGCTCGCCCGGCATGCCGCGACCGCCGGGGAGCGGGCCGCCGAGGAGCTCCGGCGGGCCGAGCGGGCACGGGAGGCCGCACAGCAGGCACAGGAGATCGCCGCCGGTCAGGAAGCGGACCGGCAGGCGGCGGCGGAGGCCGAGCGGGAACGGCTCGCGGCGGCGCTCGCCGAAGCGGCGGACCGGCTCGGCGTCATACGGCAGTCGGTGCGGGAAGCGGCTGCCGAGGCCGTGGAGCTGGCCGATCCCGGGCTCGCGGATCGGGCCGAGGCGGCGCTGGCCGCCGTCACGGGCGCGCTCGCGGCCGGTGCGGCGGCGGACGCGCTGACGGCGGTCGCGGCACTGGAGGAGTTGCTCGTCGGAGCCGAAGCACGGCTGGACGAACTCCAGTTGGCCCATACGCGCCGGATGGATCTCGCGCAGGCGCTGCAGGACGCCATGCTCGGTGAGGGTTTCGCCTTCACCGGCGGCGCGGAGCAGGACGGGCGCCTGCTGATGAGCTTCGAACGCCCGAGCGGGGCGACGTACCGGACCACGATCGGCACGGACGGCGAGGACACCGTCCTCCTCTACCAGGTCGACGGCGAGCCCGACGTCGTTCTCCGTCCGGATCCGGACGACGCGGTGTGCGACCGCACCGAGGACCTCCTGGAGCGGGTGCACGAGGCGATCGTGGAACGGAACGGCTTCGTCCCCGGTGAACTCACCTGGCAGGGCAAGCGGTCCGGGCCGCAGCCGCCCCCTCCGCCGGGTGCCGCCAAGGGCTGGACGTGGACCCGGTGAGCGCGGCCGACTGGACGAAGCGGGCGAACGGCGCCGGCGACGGCGCCGGCGCCGGGGGGCGCCCCCCGGCCGCGCACCACCGGAGCGGACACCCGGGCGACGGCGAACCGGTCACCGCGGACGGCATGATGCCGCTGTGGGCGGTGTCGCTGGACTGGGAGCTGCGCCGCGGACGTCAAGTGATCATGAACGGGCAGATCAGGGACCGCTGGTGGTTCGCCGACCGGCCGGCTTCCTTCCGCATGGTGGTCGCCCGCCAGCTGGAACGGCGAGGTGCGGAGACCGTCGGCTGGTGGGATCCGGTGGGCGGGCTCACCTTCCCGCTGCCGGGCCACGCGGAACACTTCGACCGCTTGCGGGAAGGGCGGCCGTCCGAGAGGCCGCAGACGGCCGACGGGGCGGTCGGCACGCCTTCCGACGCCGCGGGGCCCCGGCCGCCGGAAGGCCACGGGAGCCCGGACGGGGCGCCCGACGACGAGCCCGGCACGGCACGGACCCGGCGCGGCGGTGAGCGGGACCGCGGCCGGGAGCGGCTGCTGGCGCCCCGGCAGCCGGGCCGGCCGCGCGCCTTCGAGGACGTCGTGGCCACCGTGCACCGCCTCGTGGCCTCGCCGGACGCGGCCACCGCCTTCGTCTTCGAGGACGTCGACCACCACCTCCCGGCCGACCAGGCCGAATCCCGCCTGGGCTATCTGAGGCTGCGCGCCGCGATGACGGAAGCCGTGACCCCGCGCTCCGCCGCCGGCCCGGCTCCGCACGCGCGCAACGCGGTCCTGTGCGCGGTCGGCGACGTCGGACGGCTGCCCGGCTGGTTCCACCTGGAGGACCCCCGGATCGCCGCCCTGCACATCGGCCCGCCCGACCCGAGCGAGCGCCGCCTGTGGCTCAGCTGGCTTCGGCGCTACTTCAACGGGGCGCAGGACTCCTCCCGCGCCGACGTCGAAGCCCTCGTCGGCGCCACCGACGGCATGACGGGCTGGGACATCGACTCCCTGGCCAGGACCTCGTGGCTGCGCAACGCGCCCATGCGCAAGCCGGACCGGCTGCTGGAGCTGCACCGGCTCAACGTGAGCGTCGATCCGTGGACCCAGCTCGACCGGGAGACCGTCGCGGGGGCCGCCCAGGCCCTCGGCACCCGGGTGGTGGGCCAGTCCACGGCCGTGAACGCCGTCGCCTCGGCCCTCCAGTCCGCGTTCGTGGGCGTCGACTTCGGCAGTTCGGGGACCGCTCGCCCCCGGGGCGCGTTCTTCTTCGTAGGACCCACCGGCGTGGGCAAGACCGAACTCGCCAAGGCCGTGGCCGAGTTGATGTTCGGTGACCAAAGTGCCTACGCCCGCTTCGACATGAGCGAGTACCAGCAGGAACACGCCGCCGAGCGGCTGGCCGGCGCGCCGCCCGGATTCGTCGGGCACGAACAGGGCGGCGAGCTGACCCGCCGGGTCCAGGAGAGGCCGTTCAGCGTGTTGCTCTTCGACGAGATCGAGAAGGCCCACCCCAAGGTCCTGGACAAGTTCCTGCAGATCCTGGAGGACGGCCGGCTCACCGACGGGCGCGGCCAGACGGCGCACTTCTCCCAGTGTCTGATCATCTTCACCTCCAACACGGGTGCGGAGCAGGTCCAGAGCCTGTTGGAGGAGCGGGACGAGCTCTCGTACCCACAGCTGGAAGCGCACTTCACGCGGGCGGTGGAGGACAAGTTCCGCCAGATCGGCAGGCCCGAGATCTACGGGCGGCTCAAGCCGGGGGTGGTCGTCTTCGACATGCTGCGCCACGAGCACGTCGTCAGCATCGCCGACCGGCTGCTGCGCCAGCTCGCCGAGTCGGTCCGCGAACGCCACCGCGTGGAGCTGATCGCCGACCCGGACACTTTGCACCCGTGGATCACGGAGCGGATGTCGGACCCCGAGCACCAGGCGTACGGAGGACGGCAGATCCGCAACGAGCTGGAGCTGGTGCGCTCGGCCGTGGTCGGCCACCTGCTGGCGCACCGGCCGGATCCGGGCAGCCGGATCCGGGTCGGCGTCGCGGCCGACGGTACGGCGCAGGTCACCCCCGACAACGCGCGGCGGGACGGCGACGGCACGGCGTCGTTCGCGGACGAAGGGAGCGAACGAGCATGATCGCCATCGACCTCGGACACCGGTTCGGACGTGTCGCGCGGGTCGGCCCCGACGGCCGGCCCGAGGTGACCCTGACCGAGCTGGCGGGCGTGGACGGGGTGCTCGACCCGGTCCGCGCGCTGCCCCGGCTGCTCGGCTCGTCCCGGGCCGACGAGGACCCCCTCGTGGTGGAGCCGGACCGCACCGCCCTCCTCGGACTCCCGGTGTCGGGTGGGCGGGAGGACGAGCTGCGGTACGCGGTGGAGCGCGCCGGACTCGACGTCGCGCGCGTCGTACCGGAGCCCGTGGCCGTGGCCCTGCACTACGGGGCGATCGCGGAGGGCGTGGACCACACGGTCCTCGTCTGCGACCTGGGGGCGACGACCCTGGACCTGAGCGTCCTGGCGATCGCCCCCGACCTCACCGTGCACGTGGTCCGCGCCCTCAGCCTGAGGCTCGGCGGCGACGTCTGGGACGCGGCGGTCGCCGCGGAACTGACCGGCGGCCTGCCGGAGGGCTCGGACCCGCTCCGGGCGGCACGGACCCTCCGGCAGGGGCTCGACGGCTCGGACCTCGCCACCGGTTCCGTGGAGGACGCGGCCGGCGAGCAGCACCCGCTGACCCTGGAGCGGGCCTCCTTCGAGCGGGCGGTGGCGCCCTTGCGGGAAGGTGTGCTCGCCGCCGTCGCGGAGCAGCTGGCCACCGCGGAACCGGCCGTGGACACGGTGCTGCTCGCCGGCGGGATGAGCGCCGCGCCCGAGCTGCGGGCCGGGATCGAGGCCCTCCCGGCCGCGCGGGGCCTGGGGGTGCGCTGTGACCGGCCGGCGCTGGCGGTCGTGCTGGGGCTGTTGTCGCTGCGGGACTTCGGTGTCCTCCGCGTCGTCACCGGATCCCCCGCCCGGTCGATGCGGGCCGGGACCGGGTACGCGAGACCGGGCTCCGGTCACCCGCGCGCGCAGGCCGGGTACCTCGGCCCGGACGATGCCTGCGTCGGGCCGGACCCGGAACGCGCCGCCGCCGCGACGGACCCGGAGCCCCGTACCGGCCGCCCCCCGGCGCAGGACCCCGAGCCCGGGTCACGGCAGGGCGGCGCGTCGGCCGTCCAGGACGCCGGGCCGATGCCCGAACAAGCCGATCCGGACGAGCCGGACGAGCCGGACGAGCCGGACGGACGCCGCGGTGCCTTCGGACCGCCGGAGCCCGAAGAGGTCACGCAGCCGTACGCCGAGCCGCCGGACACCGGGGCTCCGCACCCGCCGTACGCCGGACCGCCCCCCACCGAGCCCCCGTACCCCGATGCGCCGGAGGCCGGTCCCGCGCCCACCGCCGCCCCCGCGGAGGCGGCGGAGCCACCGCCGCCGGGGCCCGGAGCTGCGGACCCGCCCGGCCACGGCGGCAGCCCGTACGACGTCACGGCCGGGTCCTCGACGGGCTCTGCGTCCGAGCCGCGGGTCCTGTTCGCGGTGCCGGTCGACCAGCTCCAGGTCATCCGGCGCGGGGACCACCTCCTCGTGCTCTGGGCGTGGCCCGAGGGCGCCCTGAGCGCGCGGGTCCGCTGGCGCCGGGACGCAGGCACCGCCGGTGCGGGCGACGGGGACGCGGTGTGCCGGCGCCGGGTGTACGAGCACGACGGCGGGTTCGACCTGGCCGTGGGCCGGGGAGCCGTCACCCTCACCGTGGAGGCGCTGGTCCCGGAGCTCCACGAGGGCTGCGAAGGCGCGTCCTCGCTGCTCGTTCCCGCCGCACCCGCCGTCGTCGCGTACGAGCCGATCGTGCGCCGACGGCTGAAGGGCCGGGTCGCTTCGGTCACCTTCACGTCGGAGACCGGCTGTGACCTGCCCGGTCTCCGCATCGTCCACGGTCTCGGCCGCTTCCGCCCCACCACCACGGCCGAGGGCACCGTCCTGCACGAGGTGCCCGCGCAGCGGCTTTCCGCCGGCACCCCCATGACCGTGGAGTTCCCGCTGCCCGCCACCCGCGGCCCGTCCTGGCTGGTCTGCTTCCCGGCGGACGCGGGCACCGACTCCGGTATCGACATCCGCCCGACGGCGCTGCACAGACTGCGAGTCACCTGATGGCCAAACGCCTCACCTGTCCCTACTGCTACGAGGGCTTCGCCCTGCGGGAGATCCGCTTCCGCTGCAACAGCCGCCTGAGCCGGACCGGCAAGCAGTGCGCGCGCCGCCGTGACCAGGTGCTCGACCAGCGCAAGGGACCGCGCCGCAGCCACGACCTCGGCCCCGACTTCGCCGCGGACGGCCGAAAGCCCACGGCCGTCTGCCCGGACTGCGAGGGTGAGACCACCTACCGGATCTGCCCGGTGTGCCACTCCGAACTGCCCGTCCAGTTCGGCATGGTGGACAACCGTCTGATCGCCATGGTCGGCCCGAAGGCGTCCGGCAAGACCGTCTACATGACCGTGCTGCTCCACGAGGTGCGCCACCGGGTGGGCGAGGCGTACGGAGCCGCCCTGATGGGCACGGACGACGCGACGATGCGGCGCTACAGTTCCGACTACGAGGACCGCCTCTACCGCGACAACCAGATGTTCCCCGGCACCCAGACCGCCTCCACCACCCTCAACCGGGTGGACCCGCTGGTCTTCCGGTTCGGCCTGCGCCGGCGCACCCTGCTCGGCGAACGCCCGCAGCACACCGTCCTGTCGTTCTTCGACACCGCCGGTGAGGACTTCAGCTCCCGGGAGAGCGTGGAGCTCAACACCCGGTACCTGGCCAACGCCGACGGCATCGTGCTGCTGCTCGATCCGCTGCAGATGCCGGGCGCCCGCGACAACGCGCTGCCCGGGACGCCGCTGCCGGGCACCGAGGGGCTGGACTCCCCCCTCAACGTCCTCTCCCGGGTCACCAGCCTGCTCCTCGCGCCCCGCTCCGGCCGCTCCGGCCGGCTGCTCGACACCCCGGTCGCCGTCGTCTTCCCGAAGATGGACGCCTTCTGGCACCTGCTCGACCCCGGCAGTCCGCTGCGCGACTACGCGCCCTCGCGCGGCCGCTTCGACGTCGGCGACAGCCTCAGCGTCCACGAGGAGATGCGCCGGCTCCTCAAGGACTGGGACGGGGTCGCGATCGACCACCTGCTGAACAACCACTACTCCCGCTACCGCTACTTCGGGGTCTCCGCCCTCGGCCGCAACCCCACCGCCGACGCCCGGGTCGCCCCCACGGGCATCCAGCCCTACCGGGTGGCCGACCCTCTGCTGTGGCTGCTGAGCGAGTTCGGCTCGGTGCCGAAGGCGGGCCGGGGATGAGCCACTTCCAGCAGCTCTACTACACCTCCTGCGAGCACGGACTCAGCGGGTTCTCCGGATTCCAGTTCAATGCCGTCAGCGCGGGCGTCACGGCCGAGACCCGGCAGGCCGTGGAGGCTCTGGCCGGGTACGAGCCGCCCCGTTCGCTGGTGGAGTCGGACACGCCGGAGTTGCTGGAGCGCTGCCCGGTCAACCTCTGCTACCGGCCCCGCGACCGGGCGGGACGCAGCGCCACCGTGCTGTGCGTGCGTTACGTGGGCCGCGACTCCGCCCGGCGCTTCGGCAACTACTTCGCCCACGCCCTGCACAGTGAGGACTTCCCGGCGGCCGGGGGCGGACTGCTGCCGATCGAGTGGTGGAACTCGCCGGTGTGGACCCGCACGGTGGCCCCGAGCACGGAGATCCCGACGCTGGCCGGGGCCGCTCCCGGGCCGCTCGATGTCCGGGCCGTGGGCGAGTTCCTGCGTGGCCATCCCCACGCGGACCGGCTGCCGGAGCTGCTGGCCGCCGTGTTCGCCGCGCTCACCGAGCACGGCTCGGTGGTGGTGGTCGACGGCTCGACCGAGCAGATCGCGCACTGGTTCGCCGCCGTCTCCTACCTGCTGCCGCCCCCGCTCTCCCGCGGCCTGTCCTTCGCCACCTACGTCTTGCGTCCGGCCCGCAGCCGGCTGCACCTGATCGGCACGGTGCCCGAGACGCCGCTCGCCTTCGCTCCGGACGAAGAAGCGGCCTACACCGTGTTCGACTTCGCCCGGGGCGTGTTCCCCGAGGTGCCCGTCCCCGGAGTGGTCCGGCTCCTCACCCGGATCGGTGTCGGCTCCGTACGGCCCGTCTGGTCCTGGACGGCGGACTACGCCGAGGGCGGGGAGGAGACTCCGGACGACTGGCACGCTCCCGTCGCCGCGGCGGCGGCCTCCGGCGGCATCGCGCTCGCCACGGCCGACGTCCACGCGGTGGTGGGCTGGCTTGCCGGGGCCGGCCATCTGGGGGCGCGCGGGGCGGCCGTGGCCGCTGCCGTCCACCGTGAGCACCGGGGCCTGGACGACGCCCAGCTGACCGCGCTGAGCGCGGCCGCGAGGGCGAGCGGTGATACGGCGGTCCACCAGGAGATCGAGGGAAAGCTGTACGGGCTGCGCATGCGGGCCTACACGACCGGCGCCGAGGACGCCGTCGAGCCCGTGCCGATCACGGATCCGGTGGCACGCGAGCGGGCCGCCGCCCTGTGGGAACGGTTGCTGGAGACCGAGGTGCGGACCGTTCGCGAGCGTACGCGGCTGCTGCTCTGGGCCGTCGGTACCCGCCTCCCGGTGCTGCCGGAGGTCATGGCGCGCGAGACGCTCGCCCTGTCCCACGCGCTGCTCGGGACCACGGCGCCCGCGCCGGGGTTCCGCCGTGACGTGGCCGAACTCGTCCGTGTCCTGCCGGCGATGAGGACCTCGCTGGCCACGGCGGTGGAGGAAGCGCTGGAACGGCGCGCGGGGCAGGAACAGCTCTTCGCGCAGTTCCCCGCCGAGCTCCTGGGCGAAGGCGACCTGTCGGGCCGGCCCCTGCTCCTGGAGCACCACCTGCGGGCGAGGGCCGAGCGCGATCCTTCGAACACGGTCCCGCTCATGTTCAAGATCCTGAGCATTCGCGGACGCACTTCGCCCGACGAGGAGTTGCTGCGCGGCCTGTGGCGGCAGCCTTCGCGCACCTGGTCGCACCGGGAGGCGGCCTGTATCGCAGTGAGGCTGCCCGTCTCGAAGCCGGTGGACACGGTGGTCGGCGAGTGGTTCGACCGGGCCCTGAGCCAGGGTATCGAGGACGAGGACGCCCTCAGGGCCTGTCTCGACCTGTGCCGCGTGCTCTCCCACCCGCGCCGCTCCACCTGGCTGCCGGCAGGCGCCGCGGAGCGCGTACGGATCACCCTCGGCCTTGCGGTCGCGCTCCGGGACGCCTGCGAGGCCACGGAACTCTTCGCCGAGTTCGCGATCCCGGAGACCGGCCCGTGGGCCGCGCCGCGGGCGCTGAAGCGCTTCTACCTGGTGCCGGTCATGCTGCGCCTGCCCGCCGATGTCAGCCGGCTCCGTGGCCGCCTGGCGGAGCTGACCCACCGCGACCTGGACCGGTACCTGTCGCTCTTGCACCAGCAGATGACGGGAGGCGAACAGATCGACGACATCCTGCTCAGTCATGTCGCCACCGTCGCCACCCTGCCCAAGGGGGCCCGGCTCTCCCAGGCCCAGGAAGAGACCGTCGCGGCGATCCGGGCCCATCCCGAAGAGCACTGGCGCGTGCCGGACCTGAAACAGCTGGCGGAGGCGGTGCGGCCCCACGCGGCCGCACTCGCCGACCACTACGCCGGGCGGGCCGAGGCCCGGCGGCCCGGCCCGCCGGGCCCGCCCCGCAAGTTCCCGTTCTTCGGCCGGCGCACCGCGCCCGCCTCCGCCGACCCGCCGGACACCGCTCCGTCCGACGCCCCGGAATCCGACAACTCCCGCAAGAGGAAGGGACGGTGACACTCCGTGGCTGAGATCGGCAGGTTCGTCCTGCTCCCCGTCCTCTTTCTCTTCG
Organism: Streptomyces sp. NPDC001549; assembly: GCF_042894025.1. NCBI lineage: Bacteria > Bacillati > Actinomycetota > Actinomycetes > Kitasatosporales > Streptomycetaceae > Streptomyces > Streptomyces sp. NPDC001549. Next base: position 253,581 of record NZ_JBIAVJ010000008.1, on the reverse strand, counting down.
GGCTCTCCGCGTACCTGCCCTTCGTCCCCTTCATCGCCGCCCTGCGGGGCCTCGCACTGGTCATGCAGGTGCTCATCGGGTACGGACGCACGCTGGTCGGCGTCCTGTACCGGCGCACCCCCGAGTTCCGGACGCTGCCGCCCTACCGCCCCCAGGACGAGGAGGTGAAGGCGTACCGCAACTACTTCTTCGGCCCGGCCTCCCGCGACCTGCGCCAGCTGCTCACGCTGGAGGGGCGCTCGTACGCCGCCGCGGTCGGCGATTCCTTCCGCGCCGTGACCTCAGGGCAGTTCGTCGCCCCGGCACAGCACCGGGCCTTCACGATTCCGTACGGTCTGACGCTGTACCTGGGACTCTGCGCGGGCGCGGCCCTGGCCCTTCCGCTGCTCGGCCTGCTGTTCGCCCTGCACGCGCTCGTCCTGGCGCTGCTGACGGGCGGGGCCCGGCTCCTCGCCGGCACCCTGAGAGCCGTCGACCGGGCGGTGCTGTGGATGAAGCGGCTCCGCACCGGAATGCTCTGCCCGCACTGCTTCGAGCGAGTGCCCTACCCGGCGTACGACTGCCCCAGCCCCACCTGCCGGCGCCGGCACGCCGACATCCGCCCAGGGACGTACGGCATCTTCCGGCGGCGCTGCGAGTGCGGACAGCGCATGCCGACGCTGCTGATGCTGATGGGCCGGAACTCGCGGCTCCAGGCGTACTGCGTCCACCCGCACTGCGGGAAGCCGATGAACACGGACGCCGGCCACATGCCCGAGGTGGTCATACCGCTGATCGGCGGACAGGCGGCGGGCAAGACCCAGTTGATGGCGGCCATGCTGCTGTCCCTGGAGCAGGCCGCGGCAAACGGCGGTCCGGCGATCACCCTCGCCGACGAGGAGTCGGACGCCAACTACCAGGTGCTGCGCGAGGTACTGCGGATGCGGGGGCACACCCGCGCCACCCAGAAGAGCCTGCCCCGGGCACACTCCTTCGTCCTCGGCGGCGGCCGGTCCCAGCGGTTGGTCCACCTGTTCGACACGGCCGGCGAGCGGTTCGTCGACCGCGAGGACACCGACGCGCTGCGCTACGCACGGGCCGCGCGCACCTTCGTCTTCGTGCTGGACCCGATGGCGGTGAAGGCATTCTGGACCACCATGGACCCGCCGCCCGGCCCGCTGCTGGACCGCACCCTCGGGTCCACGGTCGATCCGGAGGAGGTCTTCGCCCGATCGGTGCAGGCCGTGGCCGCGATGGGCGCCCCACTGCAGCGCTCACGCCTCGCGGTCGCCATCAGCAAGACGGACCTGCTCGCCGAGCACGGCCTGGTACCGGCCGGCCTCGAAGACAGTGACGGCGTCCGGACCTGGCTCCGTGAGGCGCTCGGCCTGCACAGCCTCGTGCAGGGCATGGAGCTGAACTTCCGGGAGGTCCACTTCTTCCGCACGGCCGCGGTGGCGGACGAGGAGGCCGGGGTGGACGACAGCGTCGCGGGGTTCGTCGAGTGGTGCTTGCGGGAGTGAGGAGCAGGGGGTCCCGGTGACCCTGCGTACGAACCCCTCGCGGAGCCGCTGCTCAGCGCCCCTGCCGGGCATCGCGTTCTCGGTACCGAGGGTGACCTCGCCACCTGCGCGCCGACCGGAAGCGCGAGGGGAGGCCCGTGTCCCTTCGCGGCCGGCACGGACTCCGGAGGCCGCCACGGGACACGCCTGGCTGATCTCCACAGGGCCAGGGCGGTCTCCGCGGACCACGAGCGTTCGCGTCCCGGTCGGCCGTCCCCGGGTCTGCCCCGCTGCCGACGGCCCGCAGAGGTTGGAAGATGGATTATGAGCAAAATCCGGGAGCACTCCGGCGCCGGCTGCTCGGTTCGGCCATGAGCTCCTCCGCTCGCCCTCGGCCTCGTCGCTCAGGGCACCGCCAGGAGCGTCAGGATCACGCCCCACCCGCCAAGGGAAGGGCGCGGCGGCCACAGCGTCTTTCCTCCCTGCTGAGCGTGCGCAGCGTGGCCGGCGAGGTGTTCCTCCTGCAGCTGGCCGTCGTGATCCTTCTCGTCGCCGCCGCGGTCGTGGCGCTCGTCGTGCAGGCCCGGAGTTCCGCCATGCTGGACGCCCGGCACCGTACCCTCGCCGCCGCCGGAGCGTTCGCGGAGTCTCCGGGGATCGTCGCCGCCGTGCGCAGCCCCCACCCCAGCGCGGTGCTTCAGCCGAGCGCCCAGGCAGCTGGGAAGATCGCCGGGGTCGACGGGATCAACGTGTACACACTCGACGGGGTCACCCTCGCCCACAGTGACCCGCGGCAGATCGGCAAGCGCGTCGTCGGCCCCTTCGCCGAGGCGGCGGCCGGCAAGTCCTTCACCGAGACGTTCGCCGGGTCCCTGGGGCAGTCCGTGGTCTCGGTGGTCCCCGTCAAGGACGCCGACGGGAAAGTCATCGCCATCGTCTCCTCCCCGGTCACGGTCCAGAACGTCCAGAGCATGGTGAACGGGCAGCTGCCGGTCGTCCTCGGCACCGCTGCCGCCGTGCTCGCCCTGTCGGCGGGCGGGACGGCTCTGGTGAGCCGCCGGCTGCTGCGCCGGACCCACGGCCTGGGACCGGCCGAGATGACCAGCATGTACGAGCACCACGACGCGGTGCTGCACGCGGTGCGCGAGGGCGTACTGATCATCGGCGGCGGCGGACGGCTGCTGCTGGCCAATGACGAGGCGCGGCGGCTGCTGGATCTGCCGGCGGACGCGGAAGGGCTCCCCGTCACGGACCTGGGTCTGGAGGAGGGGATCGCCGGCCCGATGGCGTCGGGCCGTTCCGCGACCGACGAGCTGCACATGGCGGCCGATCGGCTGCTGGCCGTGAACATCCGGCCCACGGCCCCCTACGGGAAGGCCGGGACCGTCGTCACCCTGCGCGACACCACCGAGCTGCGGGCACTCGCCGGCCGGGCCGAGGTGGCTCGCGAGCGGCTGAAGCTGCTGTACGACGCGGGGGTGCAGGTCGGCACGACGCTGAACGTGGAGCGCACCGCGGAGGAGCTGGCGGAGGCGGCGGTCCCGCGGTTCGCCGACGTGGTCACCGTCGACCTGCTGGACCCGGTGCTGCGCGGCGAGGAGCCGCCCGAGGTGATCACGGAGATGCGCCGCACCGCCGTCGTCGGTCTTCAGGGCGACCACCCGCTCTCACCCGTCGGCGAGCTGATCCGGTTCGGGCCCACCGGACCCATGGCCTCCGGGCTGAACGGCGGCCGTGCGGTCCTGGAGGCGGACCTGCGCGCCACCCACCGCTGGCGGGCCCAGCACCAGGCCAACGCCCTGGAGATCCTGGACCGCGGCATCCACTCGCTGATCGTCGTGCCCCTGCGCGCCCGGGGCGTGGTGCTGGGCATGGTCGGCTACTGGCGGGGGCAGGACTCCCCGCCGTTCGACGGGGAGGACGTGTCCTTCGTCGAGGAGCTGACCGCCCGGGCGGCACTGTCCGTCGACAATGCCCGCCGCTACACCCGCGAGCACGACATGGCCGTGACCCTGCAGCGCAGCCTGCTGCCCCGGGGCGTGCCGGAGCAGTCCGCCGTCGAGGTCGCGCACCGCTATCTGGCCGCGCAGGCCGGGGTGGGCGGTGACTGGTTCGATGTCATCCCGCTGCCGGGCACCCGGGTGGCCCTGGTGGTCGGCGACGTCGTCGGCCACGGTCTCCACGCCGCCGCCACCATGGGCCGGCTGCGCACCGCCGTGTACAACTTCTCCACCCTCGACCTGCCCCCGGACGAACTCCTGAGCCACCTGGACGAGCTGGTCGCGCACATCGACGCCGACGGCCAGGAGTGGCAGGGGATCACCGGAGCCACCTGCCTGTGCGCCATCTACGACCCCGTCTCGGGGCAGGTGACCGCCGCCTCCGCCGGGCACCCGGGCCCCGCTCTCGTCGGCCCCGACGGGACCGTGTCCTTCCCCGAGGTGCCGGTCTCCCCGCCGCTGGGCCTGGGCGCGGGTCTTCCCATGGAGACCATGGCGCTCACCCTGCCCGAGGGCTCCCGGCTGGCGCTCTTCACCGACGGGCTGATCGAGAGCCGCGACCGTGATCCGGACGCCGGCCTGGCAGCGCTGCGGGCCGCCCTGTCCGGGCCCGCCCGCACCCCGGAGGAGACCTGCACCGCGGTGATCGACGCAATGCTGCCCTCCAAGCCCAGCGACGACGTCGCGCTGCTGGTGGCCCGCACCCGCCTGCTGGATCCGGCGCGGATCGCCGAATGGGACGTGGAACCCGACCCCGCGGCCGTGTCCCCGGTGCGCAACGCGTGTGCCCGCCGGCTGGCGGAGTGGGGCCTGGAGGACATCTCGTTCACCACGGAACTCATCCTCAGCGAGCTGATGACCAACGCCGTGCGCTATGGCACCGAGCCCATCCGGGTGCGGCTGCTGTACGACCGCTGCCTGGTCTGCGAGGTCTCCGACGGGTCCAGCACCTCCCCGCACCTGCGCCGGGCGGCGGACACCGACGAGGGCGGCCGCGGCCTGTTCCTCGTCGCGCAGTTCGCCGAGCGCTGGGGCACCCGCTACACCGCCCGCGGCAAGATCATCTGGAGCGAGCAGGCGCTCCACGAGGGGGACGCACCGGCCTCGCCGGACCTCGGGGAGGCGCTCCTGGCCGCCTGGGACGACGAAGGGTTCTGAGAACGCACCGCTACGACAGCCGCAGGGAAGACCGCGGACACCACGGCCCGGGACTGCGCCGCCGGGGCTGCCGAACGTACGCTGGCCTCGATCGGTACGCGACCGCCCGTTATGGAGCCTTTGTGCCCGCACCCCGTCTCCGGACAGCCTTCGTCGCCGCCCTCCTGGCCCTCGCGGCGGCGCCCCTCGGCGCCTGCGGAGACAAGCCTGTCGCCGCACCCAGGGCACCCGCGGTGGCCACCTCCGCCGCGGACGCCGGCGGCATGGCGGCACTGACCGCGGCGGCGAAGAAGGAGGGCTCGCTCAATACGATCGCCCTCCCCCGCGACTGGGCCAATTACGGCGCACTGATCGACGGCTTCGAGAAGAAGTACGGGATCAAGGTCAGGGTGGAGAACCCGGAAGGCACCAGCCAGGACGAGATCAACGCCCTGAAGGAGCACAGGCCCGACGGCCGCGCCCCCGACGTGATCGACGTGGGGGGCTCGTTCGCCCAGTCGGCGGCCCGGCAGGGCCTGCTCGCTCCGTACGAGGTCGCCGCGTTCGACCAGATCCCCGAGGAACAGAAGGACAAGCACGCCCGCTGGTACAACAACTACGGCGGGTACATCTCGATCGGCTGTGACGCCAAGCGGGTGAAGACCTGCCCGTCGACCTTCGCCGATCTGCGCAAGCCCGAGTACAAGGGCCAGGTCTCGCTCAACGGCGACCCCACCAGGTCCGGCTCCGCCTTCGCCGGCGTGTACGCGGCGGCCCTGGCGAACGGGGGGTCCTTCGACAACATCCAGCCGGGCATCGACTTCTTCGCCGAGCTCAGCAAGAACGGCAACTTCATCCCGGTCGCATCCTCACCGGAGACGATCGCGAAGGGCCAGACCCCGATCAGCATCGACTGGGACTTCCTCAACCTCGAATACGCCGACCAGTTCCGCGAGAAGGGCGCGGACGTCGACTGGCGGACCGCCATCCCCTTCGACGGCAGCTTCGCCGAGTACTACGCCAACGGGGTGAACAAGGACGCCCCGCACCCCGCGGCGGCACGTCTGTGGCAGGAGTACGTCTTCAGCCCGGAGGGCCAGAACCTCCGGCTCGGCGCCTACGCGCGCCCCGTCCTCATGGAAGCCATGAGGGAGGACGGCACCCTCGACAAGGCTGCCGCGGAGAATCTGCCGACGGTCGAGGGCACGCCGACGTTTCCGACGGAGGAGCAGCGGGAGAAGGCGCGCAGGACCGTCAACCGCAACTGGGCCAAGGCCGTCCCGGGCTGAGATCAGGGCCACCGGTCACGAGCGCGCCCGCGAGCGCGCCCGCGACCGCTCAGCCCAGCCGGCTGACGCGCGGTCCGACGACGTGGTCCACGAGTCCGTACACCACGGCCTCGCGCGCGGTCAGGATCTTGTCGCGCTCGAGGTCCTCGCGGATCCGCTCGATGCCGTGGTGGGAATGGGCGGCCAGCATCATCTCCAACTGCTCGCGCATCCGCAGGATCTCGCGTGCCTGGATCTCCAGATCGGACACCTGACCGCGCCCGCCCTCGATGGAGGGCTGGCGGATGAGCAGCCGGGCACTGGGCAGCGCCATCCGCTTGCCGGGGGTGCCCGCCGCCAGGAGTACCACGGCGGACGAGGCCGCCTGGCCCATGCAGACGGTCGATATGTCGGGGAGCACGTACCGCATCGTGTCGTAGACCGCCGTCAGCGCGGTGAACGAGCCGCCGGGCGAGTTGATGTAGAGCGAGATGTCGCGGTCCGGGTCCATGGACTCCAGACACATGAGCTGGGCCATGATGTCGTTCGCGGACGTGTCGTCGATCGGCGTACCGAGGAAGATGATCCGCTCCTCGAAGAGCTTGGAGTACGGGTCGTACTCGCGACTGCCCTGCGAGGTGCGCTCGGTGAAGCGCGGGAGGATGTAGCGGCCCTCGGAGCGCAGGCGCTCTTCGGCGGCTCGCATCAGGTGGGGGATGTTCATGTGGCCCTCGTCCTCCGTCATTCGTGCGCACTGGCGTGCGATGGCGTCGATGGAACAGCTCCTGCGGTCCGGTCCCGGAGTTCGCCGGGTGAGGACGTCGGAGTGCGGGCGCGGTGTGCGGCGAGTGGAACGCGCAGACCGAGGGGCCGACGCGGGAAATGGTTCCGGGGCACGGAACGAAGCGGCGGATCCGCCCGTTGGAGGGATGAGGACCCGTGCCCGGGACCCTTCCGTAAGTTACCGCTCATTTCCCGTACGCTCCTTCATTTCCGCGTGCCGGCCGGCTTCTTCAGAGCTGCCAGGAGGACTGCACGGAGGCGAAGGCCTGATCGACCAGATCGGCCGGCTCCTCCTTGCCGCCCGTATCGACCCATCTCTCCGTCGCGGCTCCGGCGACCGCGACACAGGTCGCGGCGAGGGTGCGCACGCCGAGGCCGTCCTCTCCGACTCCCATGCGCTCGGCCACGAGCGGGGTGAGGCCTCGGTGATCCGCCGGTAGCGCTCCCAGGTCTTGGCCCGCAGCGCGGGTACCCGCCAGATCGGCCGGCGGCGCTCGTAGAGGAGTCATGACCCGCACGGCCCGAGTGCCTGGCGGGCGCCGGACCGGTAGCGGTCGGCCGCCGAGAGGAAGGCGTCGTTCTCCTCCGGCAGCCCGACGGTGACGCGGACGCCGTCCCCGGGGAAGGTCCGCACGAGCACTCCGTGGCGGGCGCAGAAGTCGGCGAAATCGGCGGCCTCCTCCCCCAGGGGCAGCCACACGGAGTTGGCCTGCGAGGGGGTCACCGGGTGGCCGTGGCGCGTCAACAGGGTCTGCAGCCGCTGCCGTTCGCGGACGGTCGCCGCGGAGCGCGCGCACCTCCTCGGGGCGGTCGAGTACGGCGAGGGCCGCCGCCTGGGCGAGCCGGCTGACCGCGAAGGGGACGGACACCTTGTGGACGGCGGACACCACGGCCGGCGCCGCCACGCAGTACCCGATGCGCACGCCGGCGAGCCCGTACGCGGTCTTGTCGTAGCGCCGGACGCCGCACACGCGCCGTGCGCCGCCGGGGCCCCTGATGACGTCCACGATGTACTCGGTGCCGTCCAGGAAGGACTGGGCGAGCAACTCGTCGTTGTACCGGCCGAAGATGTCCCGGCTAGGAGGCCGGCTCCTTCACCGTGCGGGCGGGGTGTCGGCCGCGTCCTGGACCGCGTCGGCCGGGTACGGGCGCAGGTCCGGCGGGGGTACGCAGTCCGGGAACTCGACGAGCGTGCTCCGCAGGTGCACGACGTCCGCGCCGGTCGGCGCGGCGGCGGGGCGTGCTCACGCGGCGGCGGCGCTGACGCGGTGGACGGTCCGGGATACGCCGGGCGGCAGGTCGGTGGCGACGTGGTAGGTGGTGGCGGACTTCCACAGCAGCAGGTCGTGCGGGGTCCACTGGTGGGTGTACGTCCGGTCGGGGTCGGCCAGGAGGGTGTCGACGAGGTCGAAGAACTCCTCGTTCTCGTTGGCGTCGAGGCCCACGACCCGGTCCATGTAGGCGCGGGCGCCGTACAGGAAGCGGCGGCCGGTGTGCGGGTCGCGGCGGACGACGGGGTGTTCGACGGCCGGGTACTGGCGGGCGACGAGGGCGCGCACCTCGGCGATCGACAGGCCCACGTGCTCGGGGGCGATGCGCTGCTGCTTGGTGAGGGTGTGCAGCCCGATGCGGTCCCACAGCAGGTCGCGCCAGTCCTCGGGCAGCCGGTCGTAGACGTCGGCGGCGCTCGCGAAGACGGTCTGGCCGTGCCCCTCGGGCACAAGGACGCCGTGCAGCACGGTGTAGGCGCAGGGGTCGGCGTCGAAGGAGGAGTCCTGGTGCCAGAAGTGGCCGACCCGCTCGATCCCGATCGGCCGGCCGGCCTTGCGCTCGTTGGACGAGACGAGGATCTCGGCGAACTCGGGGTGGCGCCAGTCGGCGAGCGGGGAGGGGACGGGCCGGCCGATGCGGGCGGCGATGCCGATCTGCTGCTGGGGGGGGGTGAGATCGATGCCGCGGACGACGACGAGATCGCGCTGGTGCAGGGAGTCGACGACGTCGGCGAAGACCTCGGGGCGGGTGAGTCCGGTGTGGGTGAGTCCGGTGTACTCGACGCCGATGAAGGGGGTCAGGTCACGCTTGTGCACGGTTCCTCCTTGTGCCAGGTGTACGGGTGGGTGCGGGCGGCGGGCAGCAGCAGGCAGGCGGCGCAGACCGCCGCTCCGGCGGCCGCCCACGGGGCCGCGATGAAGGCCAGGCCGACGCCGCCGGAGAACAGGCCCATGGTGCGGTCGGCGGCCGGTCCGGAGAGCCTGCTGACGTAGTCGAGCAGTCCGGGGAAGACGACGATCTCCCGGCCGTCCGCACGAGGGTGGCGAGCGCCAGCTCTGCAGCCGGCCGAGGAGCCGTCCGGCGGCCAGGTCCGCGGCGAGGGCGCCGGCCCCGAAGGCGGTGACGACCAGGCCCGCCCCGGCCGCGTCCAGGCCGCCCCCGCCCAGCAAGTGGGGGGAGAGGAAGGGCCCGTCAGGCGGAGCCCGTCGCGGCACCGCGGTCCGGCGGAGCCGGCAGTGGGACCGCCACCGGGGAGGGACCGCGGGCGGGTGGGGCCGGGCGGCGGGGGGCGCGCTGTCAGGTACGCTCCCCCGCCGCCCGGGTTCTCAGGAGGCCCGGACGCGCATGGCGTCGGCCTGCTCGCCGCCCCAGAGGAGGGCGACGGGGGTGGCGGACGGCTCCTCGGGGGTGGCGAGCCAACCCGCGAGTGCACCGTCGCGCGTGACGAGGACCGCGGCGGAACCGGCGGGCAGGTCCAGCGTCCAGCCGCCGCCGGTGCCGGTGCCGGTGACCCGGTCGTCGGCGTCGGTGCCGGTGACCCGGTCGTCGGCGTCGGTGGGGTTGAAGGCGCCGATGACGCGGACGCCGTCGGGGCCGGACCGGCTCAGGACGCGGGCCCTGCCGTGCGCCGTGTTCCAGCGCGGGCCGGCCGGTGCCGGGAGCGCGGCGGCGAACGAGGCGAGGAACGCGGCGGCCGCGCCGTCCGCGGACTCGCCGGCCGGGAGCGTCAGTTCGCCGGGGCCGTCACCGTCGGGGTGCCCGGCGCGCAGCACGGCGACGGGGACGGGGGTGCCGTCGGCGGCGGGCGCCGGCCGCTCGTCGAGCCAGCCGAGCCCGATCAACCGTCCGGAGTCGGCCAGTTGGCGGTGCACGGCGTCCGCGAGTTCCGCGAGGACGGTGGGGCCGGTGCGCTGCCAGGCGCCGGCCTCGGGCAGGGCCCGGTCGACGAGGACCACCGCGTCGCGGTCCAGGACGGAGCCGGACAGCAGGTCGCCGAAGCGGTCGAGGAACACGGCCAGCAGCTTCAGGCCCTGGGCGTTCGCCTGGCGGGCACCGCCCTCGGCGAGCGGTGCGCCCGGGGTGTACGGCGGTGCGTGCAGGGCGGGATCCACCCCGTCGGCACGCAGCCCGTCGGGGTCCATGTCGACCAGCGGGCCCCAGTTCTCCGTGGCGCAGGCGGTGTAGACGCTGACGGTGGTGGAGCCCAGCAGGAGGGCCAGCAGGGCGTTGAAGACGGGGGTCGCCGGCCGGGCGAAGGACTCGTCGGTCCAGGTGAACCCCCAGTTCGCCTCGACCACGTCGGTACCGCCGAGGAGGATCCCGGCCAGGTGGGAGCCGAAGGCGGCGGTCTCCCGGGCCGGGTTGCCGATCCATTCGGTGTGGCCGACGAAGTACCCGGAGCCCTGGACGGCGCGCTGCCGGGCGGCCCAGGCGTCGAGGGCGGCGCGCGGTGCGGTGACCCCGGTGAGGGGGACGTTGGCCAGCCGGGCCGGGCCTTCGGGGAAGAGCGCGGAGATCCGGTCCCACAGGCCGACGATGGCGTGCCCGGACCACCGGGACCACTGCTGTCGCGTGGCGCTGGTCCACCGGGTGACGTCCTCGGTGGCGAGGGCGGCCTCGTCGGGCAGGCCGCGCCCGGTCAGCCAGCGGGCGAAGGCCCGGCGGGCGGCCGGCGAGGCGTCCTGGGCGTCGACGGGGAGGTGGGCGTCGCCGCAGGTGCCCTCGTTGCCGAGCTGGAGGGCGACGACGGGGCCGTCGGGGGCGGCGGCCCCGGCGACGACCTCGTCGGCGACGGCCTTCAGCCAGGTCTCGGTCTCGGCATGGACGGCAGGGTCGAGGAGGCTGGGCAGCGGCTTGCCCTGGGAGGTGAGGACGGTGCCGTCCAGCCCCTGGTAGGGGGTGTGCCCGGGGCCGCAGAGACGGTCGGGCAGCCCGCCGAGCTGGACCTCGGCGTGGATGAAGGGGCCGGGCTTGAGGAGGACGCCCAGCCCGGCGGCGGCGGCCAGTTCCAGCAGTCCGACGATGTCGCGCTGCGGGTCGGTCTTCCCGGTGAAGTCGAAGGAGGGGCCGCCCTGCGCGGGGCGGTCGCCCTGCGCGGAGCGGTCGCCTGGTGCGCCGGGGAGCGGATCGCCGGTCTCGTGGAAGCGCCACGGGACGTAGCAGGAGACGACGTCCACGCCGAGGGCACGCAGTTCGCGCAGGTCGGCGGCCCAGTGGGCGGGGGCGGCCCGGTAGTACGGGTACTCGCCGACGACGACGGGCCGGGTGGTGCCGGGGACGAGCGCTCCGGCGAGTGCGGTGCGCGGGGCGGGGCTCATGCGGCCGCTCCGTCGTGCGGGGGTACGAGGACGACCTTCAGGGCGGTGTACTCGGCGCCGGGGACGGCGGCGAGTGCCTTGAACGCCTCCTCGTGGTCGGCGAGGTCGAAGCGGTGGGTGACCACGCGCTCCAGCGGCAGCTGCCGGGCCAGCTCGACGGCCTTGGGGAAGATCTTGCTGTTGTAGTCGCCGGCGCCGATGATCTGCAGGCCGCGCTGGAGCAGGGTGAGCGGCCGGACGGTGGCGGAGGCGTTGCTGTTGAAGCCCATGACCACGACGCGGCCGCGCACGGCGGCATAGCCGATGCTCTGCTCCAGGAGGTTGCCCACGGAGTCGACGACGAGGTCGCCGCGTCCGGTGAGGGCGGGGTCGTCCGGGGTGTGGACGGTGACGCGGCCGCCGAACTCGGGGGCGTCGAAGATCTCCTGGCCGAGCCGGCCGCGTACCGGGTCGGGTTCGACGAGGAGGACCGTGGCGCCGTAGCGCTGGGCGGCCATGGCGGTGACCACGCCCATGGGGCCGCCACCGACGACGACGGCGGTCTCGCCGGCCGCCAGGCGGCCGGCCTCGATGTTGTTGAGTGCGCAGGCGAGGGGTTCGACGACGACGGCGCGGTCGAAGTCCATGTCCTCGGGGATCGCGTGGCAGAAGAGCTCGGGGAGGCGGATGAACTCGGCGAAGGAGCCGTCGTAGTCCAGTCCGACCTCGGTCCCGGCCTTGCGGCCGCAGAAGTTCCAGTGGCCTTCGAGGCAGGTGGGGCAGTTTCCGCAGTACAGGGTCGGGTTGACGATGACCCGGTCGCCGACGGCGAAGCGGGTGACGCCCGGGCCCGTGGAGTCGACGACGCCGACGGCCTCGTGGCCCATGACGACACCGGTCTCGGCCGGGAACTTGCCGACGAGGACGCTGCGGTCGGTCCCGCAGATGCCGCTCTGGGTGACGCGGATGACGATGTCGTCCGCGGCCACCGGCTCCGGCTTGGGGTGGTCGACGAGGGCGAGCGTGCGGTCGGCGGTGAGCGTCAGGGCCTTCATGATTCCTCCCTCACGGGCGCGGCGGCGGCGCGACCCAGGTCCCAGCGGATGGTGTCGAGCAGCTGCTTGTGGAGTTCGGGGGTGGCGGCGGCGATGCAGGACTTCTGGTTCATCGGGCCGAGGTCCACCAGGGAGGTGCTGCCGAGGTCGTCGCCGAAGGCGTCCGTGATGACGACGCCGGCCTGCCGGGCGAGGTAGACGACGGCGGCGATGTCGTAGGGGAAGAGGTGGAGGATCGAGCCGCGGCCGACCCGCAGGAACGCCTCTTCGGTGTCCGGGTGGTCGCGCAGCACGCGGTTGCCGATGTCGACGTAGGCGTCGAGCTGGCCGGTGATGATGCGGGAGATGGAGAAGGTGCTGCTGTTGAAGACGAAGATGCCGCCGGTGTTGGCCGAACTGTCCACGAGGTGGCCGTAGGCCTGGGTCATCAGGTCCATCGGGTGGCCGTTGAACTCGATCGACCAGAACATGTGGGTCGGGTCGGTGTTCCGGCTCAGCCTCGGGACCGGGGTGGCGAATCCGCCGCTGTCGAGGCCGTCGGTGTCGTCGCCGTAGAGCCATGCGCCGCTCTTGATCTCGACCAGGCAGGCGGCATCGACGTCGGCGAGGGTGGGCTTGCCGTCGCGGTAGGGGGCGGCCGCGATGGACACCATGCCCATTTCGAGACCGGCCGAGGTGGGACGGGTGCCGTCGATCGGGTCGACGACCAGGAGGATCTGCGGCTCGGGGGCGAGCTCCACGTAGGAGCCGTCCTCGGTGTAGAGGGCCGCGGGGACGTGGGCGTGTTCGCGCAGGTACTCCAGTACGGCCTTCTCGGCCACCTCGTCGACGTCGAACTGGGCGTCGCCGCCGGGCGAGTCGCCGTGGACGCTGCGCTCGCGGCCGGTGGCCTCGTAGGCGAGGAGTTCGGCGCGGACGTGCTGTCCGAGGGAGGTGAGCAGCCGCTTCATCGGGTTGTCGGCGGTCATCGGGCCAACTCCGTGAGGAAGAGGTTCTCCAGGTTGTCGCAGATCTCCTCGGCCTGGTCCATGGTGAGAATCAGCGGCGGGCGGATCTTGAGGACGTTGCCGTAGCCGTAGCGCGAGGTGCGCAGGATCAGGCCGTGGTCCATGGCCTTGGCGGCCAGGTGGTTGGTGAGCTTCACGGCGGGCTTGCCGTCGGCTTCGGCGATCTCGAAGCCGATCATCAGTCCTACGCCGCGGACGTCGACGATCTCCGGGTAGCGGCGCTTCATGTCGTTGAGGCGTTCCATGATGTAGCCGCCCGTGCGGGTGACGTTCGCCAGGAATTCGGGCTGCCGCACGATGTCGAGGGTGGCGTTGGCCGCGGCGGCGGCCAGCAGGTTGGCGCCGTAGGTGAACGAGTGGTGGTTCGCGGGGAGGCCGGCGAGCCGCTCGTTGGTGATGATGGCGGCGACCTGCGCACCCGATCCGCCGAGGCCCTTGGCGGTGGTGATGGCGTCGGGTTCGACGTCGAAGTACTGGGCCGCGAACATGTGGCCGGTGCGGCCGATGCCCGTCTGGATCTCGTCGAATATGAGGGCGATGTTCTGCTCGTCGCAGAAGGCGCGCAGTTTCTGCATGTAGCCGTCCGGCGGGACGATGTTGCCGCCGTTTCCGGAGATCGGCTCGATGAGGACGGCGGCGACCCGGCCGGAGCTGGCGTAGTCGACGAAGTCCTCCAGCCGGTCCACGCACATCATTCCGCAGGAGCCTTCCTTCTGCCCGTAGAAGCAGCGGAAGCAGTACGGGTCGGGAACCTGGAGGCTGCCGGGAAAGAGGTTGGGGAACGGCTCGCGGCGGAACGCGTTGCCGGACATCGACGTCATCATCATCGTCTGTCCCACGTGGCTGCGGAACAGCGTGATGACCTCGGACTTGCCGGTGGCCATCTGGGCCATCTTGATGGCGCCCTCGTTGGCGGCGGAGCCGCCCGAGACCTTGGGGTGCACCTTCGTCAGGTTGTCCGGGGAGACCTCGACCAGCCGCCGGACCAGGCCGTTGACCGGATCGCTCTGATAGGAGGAGGTGATGTGGACCACCTTGTCGAGCTGGTCCTTCATCGCGGCGACGACGGCCGGGTGGGAGTATCCCAGGCTCAGGTTGAAGGTCGCCGACGCGCAGTCGAGGTAGCTCTTGCCGTCCTCGTCGTAGAGGTAGACACCCTCACCCCGCGCCATCTTGTAGTCGCTGACGGGATAATAGATGTGCTCGGTAACGTCCTTGGTTTCCATCGGTCCCTCTCACACGGGTCGTTCGAGACGTCAACGCGTCGAAAAATGGACGGCGGAATTGCAACTCACGTCCAATGGAAAAGAATTCGGATACGGCGGCTTGATGCCGGTGGGGGCGGCCCGGATACTTCACCCGTTGGAGACAGGGATCTCGCGGCAGCGCCTTCTCTTTCATCTGATCACATTCCAACTCGGCCTGACAAGTGACCATTTGGAGATGCAGATCTCTTTGCTCCCTTGCGATCCGGTTTTACTGGCCGGGAAAGACGAAGGCGCCGGCGGAGCCGCTCAGGGAACGGGACACGGCCGTCGCGGCGCGCGCGACGGGCAGCCCCGCGGAGCCCGGCGAGGCCCCGGCCCGTCTTGGTCTCGCGGCGCGGCGGCGCACAGGGCGCAGAGCTGCGCCGGGGCCGTCACGTCAACGCCGCCTCCAGGGTGACCCACAGCTCTTCGGGCGAGGTGAACACGTGCCCCTGGAGGCCGAGTCGGCGGGCCGCGTCCACGTTCTCGGCCCGGTCGTCGACGAACAGGATCTCCCCGTGCGGCAGTCCGAGCTCGCGGACGCACCACTCGTAGGCGGCGGGTTCGGGCTTGGCGCTGCCGATCCGGCAGGAGAGACCGCGGACCGCGAACCGCTCCAGCCACGGCTGGGTGGCCTCGTACCGGGCGGCCAGGTCCTCCGGGATGTTGGAGAGGAGGCCGAGCACGATCCCCCGGCCGGCGAGGAGGCCGAGCAGGTCCACGGTGCGCTGGTCGATCTCGCTCCAGCTGGCGAGGTCGGCGGCGGTCAGCTCCTCGGTCAGCCGCCGGTCGAGCGGGATGCCCAGCTGCGCGCAGACGGCCTGCCAGTAGCCGGGCCCGGTGACCTCGCCGCGGTCGTAGGGCGGCCGCTGCGCCCAGTACGCCGCCCAGAAGCGGTCGGGGTCGCCGCCGACCGTGCGTTCCAGGACGGCCATGGAGGCGGGCGACTGGACACGTGCGATGACACCGAACATGTCGAAGAGGACGGCTTTCATCCTTCGGTTCCTCACGTTCTACGGGTTCAGGGTGTGGTGACGGCGTCCGTACGCCCGGAGTCGCGCGGGCCGGACACACCACCGGGGTCGGGGGCGTTGCGGCGCAGCCACAGGCTCAGCACGCCGCAGATGACGGCGAGCAGGAACAGCAGCAGCGGCACCGTCTTCACCTCCATCGTGTCGATGACGGCGCCCAGCAGGGGCGGGAACGCCACACCGCCGATCATCGAGGCGGCGATCACATAGGCACCGGCGGCGCCGACGCCGGGTACGGCGCGGTTCAGCCAGGGCAGGCAGGTCGGGAAGATCGGCGCGATCATCAGGCCGACGCCGAAGTACGCGTACGGGGCGAGCGCCGGGACCGTCGCCAGGAGGAGGAAGCCGGCCATGCCGACGCAGCAGACGAGGAGGATCGACGGCGCGGACCAGCGCAGGCTGATCGGCGCGGCGACGAACCGGCCGATGGTCATGGCGGCCCAGTAGGCGGAGGTCGCGGTCGCGGCGGTGGCGGCGCCGTACCCGACCGCTTCGAGGTGGGTGGGTTCCCAGCCGCCGACGCCGGTCTCGATGGCGACGTGCAGGACGTAGACGCCGATGAACACCGCGATGATCGGAAGCACCCGGGCGCCTCCTGCCGGGGCGCCCTCCGCGGGGACGGGGGCGGGCTCCCGGGCGGCCACCCCGCCGAGGGTGACGAGGATCAGCAGGCTGATCACGCCGGTGCCGATGAAGATCTCCGGGTAGCTGTCCGCCCCGAGCCAGCCGATCAGGGCGGGGCCGGCGATCGCGCCGATGCCGAAGTGTCCGTTCAGCAGGTTGAGCATGGCGGTGCTGCGGTGGCCGAAGCCGACGGCGAAGAGCTGGTTGAGGCCGTAGTCGATGCCGCCGAAGCCCAGGCCGATGACGAACGTGCCGGCGAGCGCGAGCGCCCAGCTCGGGGAGAAGGCGAAGACGGCCGCGCCGACGGCCATGAGCACGTAGGAGCCGCCGAGCAGCACCCGGTTGTTCAGGCGGCCCCGCAGGAGGTGGTAGATCAGCACCCCGAGGAGGGCACCTACGAAGTGGGCACTGAGGCTGAGCCCGGCCACGGCCGGGCTGATGCCGAACTCGTCCCGCAGGGCCGGGATCGCCGGACCGTAGAGCGCCTGGAGGGCGCCGATCACCACGAACGCCAGGCACGAGGCGCCGATCGCGACGGTGGTGAGGAGGGGCTTCCCTCCTTCTGGCAGGTCGGCCTCACGGGTGGCGGTCATGGCTCTCCTCATCGGTCACGTCCGAATGAACACGATCAACGTTCACAACAGCAGGAAGTTCCCACCGTTCCGCTCAAGCTACACATCGTCGATGTTCGTTTCAACAGTTTGGATGTTCGAAACGCACATCCCGGCAGCCCTCCGCCCCCATCTGTGCTAAAAGCAGACACATGAACGTGATGGAGAGGCACAAGTTCGTCGTGGGACTGCTCATGCAGCAGAACCGCGCGACGGTGGCCGAGCTGGCCCAGGCCACCGGGGCGTCCGAGATGACCATCCGCCGGGACCTGGAAGTACTGGAGTCCCGGGGAGCGCTGCGCCGCGTGCGCGGCGGGGCGGTGAGCAGCCTGCCCGGCGGCGTCGAGCCCCCCTACGCGATCCGGGCCATGTCCGGAGCGCAGGCCAAGGAGCGGCTCGCGCGCGCCGTGGTCGAACTGCTCACCGACGGCGAGACGGTCGCGCTGGACACGGGCACGACCGCCGTGGCCATCGCCAAGGCCATGGCGGACCGCCAGCTCACCGTCGCACCCCTCTCACTGCACGCGGCCTTCACGCTGTCCGCGTATCCCGGCATCCAGCTGGTGATGCCCGGCGGGCAGGTGCGCCCCGAGGAGCTGTCCTTCTACGGCCACGCGCCCGTGCAGACCTTCAAGGACCTGTGCTTCGACACGTTCATCCTGGGCTGTTGCGGGGTCGACCCCGTCCAGGGCGCCACCGCCTACAACCTCGACGACGTACAGGTGAAGCGGGCGGCCGTCGCCGCGGCGCAGCGCGTGATCCTCGTCGCGACCGCCGACAAGATCGGCCGCGCGGCGCTGGGCCGCATCTGCTCCATGGAGGAGATCGCCCTCGTCGTGACGGACGCCCCCGCGGACTCCCCCGCGGTCGAGGTGCTGCGCGACCAGGGGGTCGAGGTGGTCCATCCGGCGGACGACTGAGCCCGGCGGCCGGCCCGGGCGGCCCCGGCGGGCGGGGCCCGCCGGTCGTTGGGGATCCATGCGAACGCGCCTTTCCTGCACGGTGCGCATCCCCGATCGGCGCGCCCCGTCCCAGCATCGAGGGGGAGGCGGCCGCCCGCCAATGGGGTGCGACCGTCGTCTTACCGACTGTCGGAAAGACGACAGCAAGTTCTTGCAGCGCCCTTCAGGCGGGGCCCTACGCGTTCCGGCCATCCCCACGGAGGCCCGCCGTCCGGTGCGCCGGTCCGCGCCCGCCGTCGGATTCCGCCGTGGATCAAGGATCTTGCACCGGCCTCCCCTTGAGGCCCGCGCACAGGAAGCGTGTCTGATACACGTTCCTGGGGCGGCGGGGCCGGAGCGGAGTCTCCTAGCATCGCGATCACGACGGATGCGAACGAGAGGGCAGCGAAATGAAACCAGGCGCGCCGAAACGCCCGCAGGACCGTGACCGACCCCGGGAGCTCACGTCCGAGGAGATGGCCCTCTACCGGGAGTTCGCAGAACACGGCCCTCTCCAGGGAAGCCAGGTGCTCGCCCGGGCGGAACCCGCCGCCATGGCCCGCACCCTCGACGCCCTCGTCTCCAGCGGCCTGGTCCAGCAGATCGGCCCCGACTGCTTTGCAGCCACCAACCCCACCGACGTGTCCGCGCGGTTGCTCAAGCGGTGGGAGGAACGCGTCCAGGGGGCCCAGCTCGACCTGCTGCGCATGCGGGGGCAGCTCGCGGAGCTGGCCATCGTGCACGCCGCGCGCCAACGCACCCTGGAGGGGCCGCCGCTGGAGCGCATCGAGTCGGCGGCCGAACTCCGGCGCATCCTCGACCGGCAGTCCGCCGCGTGCACGCAGGAGGTGCTCTGCGCCCAGCCGGGCGGCCCCCTGCCCGAGGCCGAACTGCGCCGCGCCCGCGCCCGGCACCGGGACCTGCTCTCCCGTGGCGTCCCCGTACGCACGCTGTACCAGCACTCGGCCCGGTTCGACCCGCCGACCGTGCGGTACGAGGCGGAGCTGGCGGCTCTCGGGGCCGAGGCGAGGACGGTCTCCGGCGGCCTGGCCCGGTGCCTGGTCTTCGACCGGTCCCTGCTCGCCCTCCCGCTCCCGGAAACGGCGGGCGGGGCGCTGCTCGTCCGCAGCCCGGACCTGGTCGCGTTCGTCGCCGAGATGTTCGACCTGCTGTGGGCGACGGGCGACCGCATCGGCAAGCCGCGCGAGAAGGCCTTCATCCAGGACGTCGCCGACCAGGCGAAACGATCCGTACTGCAGCACCTGATGCAGGGCGACGACGACCGCGCCACGGCCCGCGCCCTCGGCATCTCGGTGCGCACCTGCCAGCGGCACGTCTCCGCCATCATGCGTCAGCTCGGTGCGACGAGCCGCTTCCAGCTCGGCTACCTGGCCCACCGGCACGGGCTGCTCGGACCCGACGGCCCGGAGACCGCCCGCGCCGACGTCTCGACATCGATGTCAGGCCCGGCGCCCGCGCCGGCCCCTCCCGGGTCCCCGGGGTGCGGCGCGGACCGCGGCACCTGGATCCACCTGTCACGGGATCGCGGTACCGAGGACTTCTCCGAGCGGATCGGGCGTCGTCAAGAGGCGTATTAGTGGGACTTTCGGGACCGTCCGGCCGTCGCGGACAGTGGCCTCACGTCGTCGTTGATCGACCGATCCGACTGAGGAGACTGACCACCGCATGGCCACTCACGACCGCGGGCCGCTGCCCCTGACCCCGCCGCAGAACGGCGTCTGGTTCGCACAGCAGCTCGACCCCACCCGCCTCGACTACACCATCGCCGAGTACCTGGAGATCCGCGGGGCGGTGGATCCGGAGCTGCTCGCCGAGGCGGTGCGCACGACGGTGGCCGGAACCGAGACGCTGTGCGTCCGCTTCGCCGAGGTGGACGGAGTGGTGTGCCAGATACCGGCCGGTCCGCCGCCGCTGCGGATGGAGACGGCCGACGTCAGCGACCACCCGGACCCGGACGCCGAGTCCGAACGGCTGATGCGCGCCGAGCTGGCCCGGCCGACGGACCTGACGACCGGTGACGTGAGCCGGCACCTCCTGGTGCGGACCGGTCCGGCGACGTACCGCTGGATGCAGGGCTACCACCACCTCGTCGCGGACGGGGTCACCGGCTCGATCCTCGCGCGGCGGACCGCGGAGGTGTACTCGGCGCTGGTCGCGGGAGAACCCGTACCGGCCCCCGAGAGCACGCCGTGGGAGCGGATCGTGGCCGGGGAGGAGGAGTACGCCCGCTCCGAACGGTCCGCGGCCGACCGGGAGTTCTGGCGGGCCCGGCTGGAGGGCGCCCCCGAGCCCGTGTCCTTCACCGGCAGCGTCCCGGCGCCCGCGTCGGGTACGGCGGTGCGGGTGAGCGGTGAGCTCGACCCCGCCGATGCCCGTACCCTGCGCGACGCCGCGCGCCGGCACGGCACGCGCTGGTCGGCGCTGGTGATGGCCGCGGCCGCCGCCCACCTGCACCGCGCGGGCGCCACCGAGGACGTGGTCCTGGGCCTGCCGGTCACCGGCCGCACCACCCCGGACGCCCGCCGGACACCCGGCATGTTCTCCAAGGTCCTGCCGCTGCGGCTGGCGGTGACCGGGGACACCACGGTCGGCGAACTGCTGCGCAGCACCTCGGCCGGCATCAAGGAGGCCCTGCGCCACCAGCGTCACCGGATCGAGGAGTTCACCGGAACCGGGCCCCGGCTGTGGGACGCCGCCGTCAACCTCATGTCCTTCGACTACGAGCTGTCCTTCGCCGGTGCTCCCGCCTCCGCGCACAACCTCTCGGTCGGCCCGGTGGAGCACGTCTGTCTCAACGTCTACGACCGCGGCGGCGACAGCCCGCTGACCGTGCAGGCCGAGGGCGACGCCGCCGACATCGGCCCGGACGAGCTCGACGCGCTGCGCGTGCGGTTCACCCGTTTCCTGGTCGCGCTCGCCACGGCCGACGACGAGACCCCGGTCGGCTCGCTGCCCTTCCTGACCGCCGAGGACGAGGAGCGCCTCGCCGCCTTCGCCGAGGGCGGCGCCGACCCGGCACCCGGCGACGGGCCGCTGCACACGCTCTTCGAGCGGGAGGCGGCACGCACACCCGAGAAGGTCGCCGTGATCTGCGCCGGCCAGGAGGTCACCTACCGGGAACTCGACGCCTGGGCCCAGGACATCGCGGACCGGCTGCGGCCGGACGTGGAACCGGGCACGCCGGTCGGCGTGTGCGTGGAGCGCTCGCCCTCGATGGTCGCGGCCCTGCTCGGCGTCCTGAAGGCGGGCGGCTGCTACGTACCGCTCGACCCCGGCCTGCCGCCGGAGCGTATCGCCTACATCGTGCGCGACGCGGGGCTGCGCACGGTCGTCGCCGGGCCGGGCGGCCGCGATCGGCTGCCGCACGACCTCCCGTCCGTGGTCGACGCGGGAGCGGTGACCGGCGGGATCCGCGGCGACGGGGCGGGCGCAGCGGTGCCATCGGCGTCCGCCGCGTACCTGCTGTACACCTCGGGCAGTACGGGCGAGCCGAAGGGCGTCGTCGTCCCGCACGCGGCGGCGGCCGACTTCGTCCGCGGCCACCTCGCCCTGTGCGGCGCGGGCGACCGCCACGGATCCGGGCGCACGGAGCGGTTCCTCGGCTTCGCCTCGCTGTCCTTCGACGTGTCGGTCCTGGACGTGTTCGGCGCGCTGCTCAGCGGTTCCACCCTGGTCCTCGCCACCGACACGGAACGGGTCGACGTCGACCGCCTCCAGGCCCTGCTCGCCGGGCACGCGGTGACCGTCGCCGACCTGCCGCCGGCGCTCCTGCCGCTGCTGGACCCGGCCGCGCTGCCCGCGCTGCGGTTCCTGTCCACGGGCGGCGAGGCCCCGTCGGGGGACGCCGTCGACCGCTGGGCGGCGGACGGCCGCGAGGTCTGGAACGCGTACGGGCCCACCGAGGCCGCCGTGTCCGTCACCATGCACCGGGTGGTTCCGCCCTCGCACGGCCGGATCCCGCCGATCGGCCGTCCGATGGCCAACCACCGCGCGTACGTGGTCGACCGGGCCCTGCGGCTGCTGCCGCCGGGAGCGACCGGCGAGCTGTGCGTGGCCGGTGCCGGTCTGGCCCAGGGGTACGCGGGGCGCGCCGCCATGACGGCCGACCGCTTCGTGCCCGACCCCTTCTCCGGTGTTCCCGGTGCGCGGATGTACCGGACGGGCGACCTCGTGCGCTGGTCGGCACGGGGCGAACTGGAGTTCCTCGGGCGGGTGGACCGACAGGTCAAGATCAATGGACACCGGATCGAACTGGGCGAGATCGAGGCGGTGCTCGGCCGGCAGCCCTCGGTGGGGCAGGCCGCGGTCGTGGTGCACGCCCCCGCGGGACGAGCACGGCGGCTCGTCGCCTTCGTGGCGCCGCCGGGCGACGGCGGCCCGGCGCCCGAACCTGAGCTGCTGGCAGCGGAGTTGGGCCGCATCCTGCCGGGCTACATGGTGCCCCGTACCTTCGTGGCGGTGGACCGGCTGCCGCTCACCCCGGGCGGCAAGGTGGACCGCGCGCGGCTCCACGTACCCGAGGCCGCGGACCGTCCGGAGCGCCCCGAGCGTGCGTACGGCGCGACCGAGGTGGCCCTCGCGGCGCTGTTCTCCGAGGCCCTCGGCACCTCCGCCACCCCGGACGACAACTTCTTCGAGCTCGGCGGCGACAGCATCGCCGCCCTCAGCCTGACCAGCCGGGCACGGGCCCGGGGCTTCTCCTTCACCCTGCGCGAGGTGTTCGCGCACAAGACGGCGGCCGCCCTCGCCGCGGCCGTCGGCGAGCCGGGCCACGGGACCTCGCAGGCCGCCGGCCGTCCGGCCGTCCCGGGGAGCGGTCCGCTCCCCGGGACCCCGGTGATGCGCTGGCTCCTCGACGGGCCGGGCCCGGTCGGGCGCTTCAGCCAGTCCATGGTGCTGGCCCTGCCCGAGGGCGCGGACGACGCCACGCTCGTACGGGTCCTGCAGTCGGTCGTGGACCGGCACGGGGCGCTGCGCCTCGGCGTGACCGCCGGACCTGAGGGCCCGCTGTGCACGGTCGGCGAGCCCGGTTCGGTCGACGTGTCCCGGCTGTACCGCACCGTCACCGTGGCGGGGTCGGACGAGTCCGCCCGTGCCGCGATCGTGGCGGAGACGGCGCGGGAGGCGGCCGGGCAACTGGATCCGGCGGCCTCGGTGATGCTGAGGGCGGTCCGCTTCGACGCCGGCGGGGCGTCGCCGGACCGGCTGCTGCTGTGCGTGCACCACCTGGCCGTGGACGGGGTGTCCTGGCGGATCCTGACGGCGGACCTGGCCGCGGCCTGGGAGGCCGCCGTCGCCGGGCGTCCGCTTCCGGCCGCGGACGGGGAGGTCTCGTTCCGTGCGTGGGCCCACCACCTCGAACTCCAGGCGCGTTCCCCGGAGGTGCTCGCCGAGCTCCCCTTCTGGCGCTCGACGCTGGAGACCCCCGGGGCCGGCCCGGACCCGCGGGAGCCGTGGCACCGGGTCCCCGACCCGGTGCGGGACACCGCGGGCACCACCCGCACGCTCGAACTCGGCCTGCCCGCCGAGGTCGCCGGCCCGCTGCTGGCCCGGGTGCCCGGCGCGCTGCGCACCGGTCCGGCCGAGGTGCTGCTCGCGGGGCTGGTCCTCGCGGTCCACCGCCTGCGCTCCCCCGGTTCCGCCCCGGGGTCGTTGCTGGTCGACCTGGAGGGCCACGGCCGCGTCGACCGCACCGGCCGCCACGACCTGGCACGCACGGTCGGGTGGTTCACCACCCAGTATCCGGTCCGGTTCGACCTGGACGGCCTCGACCTGGACGCGGCGGCCCGCGGCGGCGACGCCCTCGCCGAGCTGGTCGCGCGGATCCACACGGCGGTCGCCTCCGTACCGGACCACGGCACGGGCTTCGGGCTGCTGAGCCGGCTCGATCCGCGGACCGCCGCGGAACTGTCCGGACTCCCGCGCCCCCGGGTCCTGTTCAACTACCTGGGCCGGTTCTCCGGCGGGGACGGGGCGCCCTGGAGCCCTGCCCCCGAGGCGGGCGGACTGCGGGCCGACGTGGATCCGGCGATGCCCGTCGAACACGCCCTGCAGATCGACGCCATGGCCGTGGACGGCGCCGGCGGCCCCTCCTTCACCGCGGTCGTCACCCATCCGCAGGCCCTGCTGACCGACGCCGAGGCGGACGCCCTGGTGACGGCCTGGGGCGAGGCCCTGCGCCTGCTGGCCGGCTGGACGGGCGCCCCCCGACCGCGCCGCCTCACCCCTCGCGACCTGCCGCTGGTCCGGCTGACGCAGCCCGGGACGGACGCGCTGGCCGCGCGCTACGCGGGGCTCGCCGACGTGCTGCCGCTCTCGCCGCTCCAGGAGGGCCTGTTCTTCCACTCGGCCTTCGACACGGGCGCGATGGACGCCTACACCGGCCAGATCCTCCTCACCCTGGACGGTCCCCTGGACGAGGGCACCCTGCGGACGGCATGCGACCGGCTGCTGCGCCGCCACACCGCGCTGCGTTCCGCCTTCACCGACCAGGGTCTGGACCGGCCGGTGCAGATCGTCGTCGAGTCCGCCGGAGCGCCGTGGGAGACCGTGGACCTCGGCGGACTCGGGTCCGCGGACCGGCAGCGGGAGTGGGAGCGGCTGCTGGCGGCCGACCGGGCCCGCCGCTTCGACCTGGAGCGGCCGCCGCTGGTGCGCTTCACGCTGGTCCGGTTCGGCGCGGGCGAGCACCGGCTGGTCATGACGAACCACCACATCGTCTGGGACGGCTGGTCCTCGGCGGTGCTGCTGCGCGAACTGCTCACCGGGTACGCCGAATGCGCCGGGTCCGGCGAGCCCGGGGACACCGGTCCCGTCGCGGAAGGGGTCCCGTACCGCTCGCACCTGGACTGGCTGGCCCGTCAGGACGACGGCGCCGCGGAGGCCGCGTGGAGCGGCGCGCTGGCCGGGCTGGAGGAGCCGACCCTGCTGGGCGCGGCCGACCCGAACCGGATCGACGCGCTGCCCGAGCGGGCCTCGGTCGAGCTGTCGGCGGAGCTCACGGCGCGGCTCACCGCGCGGGCCCGTACCGCGGGCGTCACCCTCAACAGCGTTGTCCAGGGACTCTGGGCGGTGCTGCTGGGCCGGGTGACCGGGCGCGACGACGTGGTGTTCGGCGGGACCGTCTCGGGACGCACCGCGGACGTCGCGGGTATCGAGGACATGGTCGGCCTGCTGATCAACACCCTGCCCGTGCGGTTCCGGATCCGGGAGGGCGAGCCGCTGCTGGCCGCGCTGGCCCGGTTCCAGGACGAGCAGGCGGAGCTGATGGACCACCAGCACGTCGGACTCGCCGGCATCCAGCGGGCGGCGGGACTGGGCGCCCTCTTCGACACCACGGTCGTCGTCGAGAACTATCCGCTCGACCTGGAGTCGATGCGGGACCTGGCCGGCGGGCCGCGGCTGACCGGGGTGGAGGGCTCGGACGCCACCCACTACACCGTCAACCTCATCGTGCTGCCCGGGGAGCGGCTGCGGCTGCACCTCGACCACCGCACGGACGTCCTCGACGCGCGGACGGCGCGCAGCCTCGGCGAGGCGCTGGAGCGGCTGCTGACGGCCGTCGCCGACGCCCCCTCCACCCCGGTCGGGGAGGTGGACCTGCTCTCCGCGGAGCAGCACCGGCTGATCCGGGAGTGGAACGCCACGGCCGTGCCCGTCCCCGACACCACGCTGGTGGAGCTGTTCGCGCAGCAGGTGGCCCGGACGCCCGATGCCCCGGCGGCCGTCTTCCGGGACGAGCGCCTGTCGTACGCCGAACTCGACGCCCGTGCCGAGCGGCTGGCTCGGGAGCTGTGCGCCCGGGGCGCCGGTCCGGAGCGGATCGTCGCGGTCGCCCTGCACCGCTCCACCGAGATGGTGGTCTCGCTGCTGGCCGTGCTGAAGTCGGGGGCCGCCTACCTTCCGGTGGACCCCTCGCTGCCGACGGACCGGATCGCGTACCTGCTGTCCGACGCCGAGCCCGTCCTGCTGCTCGCGGACGACGAGGTGGCGGCGGCGCTGCCGGCCGCGGCGGACCTGCCGCGGCTGGATCCGGGGGCCGTCCACGACGGGACCGCCGGTGCGGTGCCGCAGGCCCCCCTGCCCGCGCACCCCGCGTACGTGATCTACACGTCCGGGTCGACAGGGCGGCCCAAGGCCGTCGTCGTGGAGCACTCGGCCATCGTCAACCGGCTGCTGTGGATGCAGGACCGGTACCGGCTGGGGTCGGACGACCGGGTGCTCCAGAAGACCCCGTTCGGCTTCGACGTCTCGGTGTGGGAGTTCTTCTGGCCGCTGCTGACCGGCGCGGCCCTGGTGGTCGCCGAGCCCGGCGGGCACAAGGACCCCGCCTACCTCACCCGGGTGATCCGGGAGGAGGCGGTCACCACCGTCCACTTCGTCCCGTCCATGCTGGCCGCGTTCGTGGAGGATCCGCAGGCGGGCCGCTGCCGGTCGCTGCGCCGGGTCGTGTGCAGTGGCGAGGCCCTGCCGGAGGAGCTGAAGAACCGCTTCCTCGACGTGCTCGACGTGCCCCTGCACAACCTGTACGGGCCCACCGAGGCGGCCGTGGACGTCACGCACTGGGACTGCCGCCGCGAGGAGACCGGGCCCGTGCCGATCGGCCGGCCGATCTGGAACACCTCGCTGTACGTGCTCGACCCGCGGGGGCGGCCCGTCCCGGTGGGGGTCGCGGGCGAGCTGTTCCTGGCGGGTGCGGGCCTCGCCCGCGGGTACCTGCGCCGCCCGGCGCTGACCGCGGAGCGCTTCCCCCTGGACCCGTTCGGCCCGCCGGGCTCGCGCATGTACCGCACCGGTGACCTGGCCCGCCACCGGGCCGACGGCTCGGTGGAGTACCTGGGCCGCACGGACGACCAGGTGAAGATCCACGGCTTCCGGATCGAACTCGGCGAGATCGAGACGGCGCTGGGCCGCCTCCCCGGTGTCGGGCGGGCCGCGGTCGTGGTCCGCGAGGACGTCCCGGGCGAGCGCAGGCTCGTCGGGTACGTCGTCCGGGAGGCCGGGGCGGACGCCGCCTCCGACCCGGACCCCGAGGCGATGCGCGCCGAACTGGCCCGCTCCCTCCCGGAGTACATGGTTCCGGTGCTCGTGGTCGTGGACGGGCTGCCCGTCACGGCGAACGGCAAGCTCGACCGCAGGGCGCTCCCGGCGCCCGCCGCGGCGGCCGCCGCCACCGGGTACGAGCCGCCCGCCGGGGAGACCGAGGAACTGGTCGCCCTGGTGTGGGCCTCCGTACTGGACGCGCCGCGCATCGGCCGCCACGACGACTTCTTCGCCCTCGGGGGGCACTCGCTGAGCGCCACCCGGGTGGCGGCCCGGCTGCGCCAGTCCCTCGGCCTGGACCTGCCCCTGCACACCCTCTTCGAACAGCGGACCGTCGCCGCCCTCGCCACCGCCGTCGAGACGGTGCTGCTGGCCGAACTGGAGGCCGAACCGGCCCCGTTCGCCGCCACTGCTGCCACCGCCGACGCCGTTCCTTCACTCGTACTTCAGGGAGAGACCTCGTGACCACCCAGGAGAGCCTGCCGGCCGCCGGCGTGGACAGCCGGCTGGCCGCCGCCCGGGAACTGCTGCGCCGCCGGGTGCGCGCCGCGCTGGACGACTCGGCGGCCGGTCCGGCCACCGCGGCGGCCCCGGCCCCTGCCGCCGCCGGCCCCGACGCCGAGCCCGTCGCCTCGTTCGCCCAGGAGCGGATGTGGCTGGTGGACCGGATGATGGACGGCACCCCCGGCTATGCGATCCCCGAGGTCGTGCGGCTGCGCGGCCCCGTCCGCCCCGACCTGCTGCGCGGGAGCCTGACGGCCGTCGTGGCCCGCCACGCACCGCTGCGCACCGTCTTCGAGGAGCGCGACGGCGCCCCGCACCCGGTGGTCCTGCCCGCGCCGGCGGCCGTCCCGCTGCCGGTGCTGGACCTGGGCAGCGCCCCCCTCGCCGAACTGGAGGAGCGGGCCCACGCCCTGGCCCGGGAGGAGGTCCGCAGACCCTTCGACCTCGCGGCGGGCCCGCTGCTGCGCGCCCTGCTGATCCGGCTGGGCGCGGAGGACCACCTGCTGGTGCTGGTGGTCCACCACATCGCCACCGACGGCTGGTCCATGGGCCTGCTCTGGCAGGAACTCTCCGAGGGCTACGCGGCCCTGCTCGCGGACCGGCCGCTCCCGCAGGCGCCGCTCCCCCTCGGCTACCAGGCGTACGCCCGTACCCAGCGCGACCGGTTCGCGAGCGGCGCGATGAACGGGCAGCTGCGCTGGTGGGAGGAGTGCCTCGCGGGGCTGGAACCCCTCGAACTGCCCACGGACCGGCCCCGGCCCACCCGCCGCAGCGGCGACGGCGCGAGCCTGGACTTCACCCTCGACGCCCGCCTCACCGCACGGCTGCGCGGCATCGCCGAGAGCGCCGGCGCCACCCTGTTCATGACCCTGTTGGCCGGCTTCCAGGCCGCCCTGGCCCGCTACGCCGGCCGCACCGACATCGCCGTCGGCACTCCGGTGGCCGGCCGGGACCGGGTGGAACTGGAGCCGCTCGTCGGGTTCTTCGTCAACACCGTGGTGCTGCGCGCCGACCTGTCGGGCGATGCCGGGTTCCGCGAGCTGCTCGGCCGGGTCCGCCGGGCGACGGTGGACGCGTACGACCACCAGGAGGTGCCCTTCGACCGGCTGGTGGAGCACCTGAGTCCCGAGCGGGTCGGCGACCGCAACCCGCTCGTCCAGGTGATGTTCGCGTCGGCACCGGACGAGACGGCCGGGCTGCGGCTGCCGGGCCTGGACGCGCAGGCCGTGCGGACCGACTTCGGCGGGTCCCTCTTCGACCTGAGCGTCTTCGTGTCCGAGGGCGCCGAGACCTGCTCCGGCTCGCTCGTCTTCGACACCGACCTGTTCGACCGGGCCACGGCCGAACTCGTCCTCGGTCACTACCTGGAGCTGCTGGCCTCCGCCGCCGAGGAGCCCGACCGCCCCGTGGCCGAGCTGCTGCCCTCCGCCCCGACCGCGGCCCGGCTCGCGGCCGCGGGCCACGGCACGGTGCGCCCGGACCTCGCCCCGGCCACCCTGGTGGAGCTGTTCGCCGAGCAGGTCCGGCGCACCCCCGGCGCCGAGGCCGTGGTCTGCGGCTCCGACCGCCTCGGCTTCGCCGAACTCGACTCCCTCTCCGACCTGCTGGCGGCCCGGCTGACCGCGGCCGGGGTGGGGCGCGAGACCCCGGTGGCCCTGCTGATGGAGCGCTCGGTCCACCTCCCGGTCGCGATCCTGGCCGTCCTGAAGGCCGGCGGGGTCTACGTCCCGCTCGGCGAGGGGTTCCCCGTCGCCCGGCTGCACTGGATGCTGGAGCGGACCGGCGCCCGCCTGCTGCTCGCCGATCCGGCGACGGCCGGCCACGAGGCGGTCCGTACCTCGCCCGTGCCGGTGTTCGACGTGACGGCCCCGGCGGACGGGAGCCCGGCCGGCCCGGTCCCGTACCCGCCCTGCGCGCCGGACCAGCTGGCGTACGTGATGTACACCTCCGGTTCCACGGGAGAGCCGAAGGGCATCGGCGTCACGCACGCCAACGTCGTGGCGCTCGCCCGCGACACCGCCTTCGGCGCCGCGCACCGGCGGGTGCTGGCCCACTCACCGCTGTCGTTCGACGCCTCGACGTACGAGCTGTGGGTGCCGCTGCTCTCCGGCGGACAGGTGGTCATGGCGCCGCCCGGCCGGGTGGACACCGCGGCCCTGGCGCGGCTGGTGGAGGAGCACCGGATCACGTCCGTGTTCCTGACGGCCGCCCTGTTCAACCTGGTGGTAGAGGAGTGCGTGGAGCTCCTGGCGCGGGTGCGGGAGGTGTGGACGGGCGGCGAGGCCGCCTCCCCGCACTCCTTCGCCCGGGCCCTGGAGCAGGCACCGGACACCGTCCTGGTCAACGTCTACGGGCCCACCGAGACGACCACCTTCGCCACGGGCCACCGGCTGGACCCCCGCGCCGGGGCCGTCGTGGACGGCCGGATCCCCATCGGCACCGCCCTGGACGACACCCGCCTGTACGTCCTGGACGAGCGTGGCCGCCCGGTGCCGCAGGGCGCCGTCGGCGAGCTGTGCATCGGCGGCACCGGCGTGGCCCGCGGTTACCTGGGCCGGCCCGGCCTGACCGCACGGCAGTTCACCCCGGACCCGTACGGCGCCCCGGGCGCCCGGATGTACCGGACGGGCGACCTGGCCCGGCGGCGCCCCGACGGCACCGTCGACTACCTGGGCCGCGGCGACCAGCAGGTCAAGATCCGCGGCCACCGGATCGAGCCGGGCGAGATCGAGGCCGAGCTGGCCCGCTGCCCGCAGATCGGGCACGCCGCGGTGGTGGTCCGCGAGGACACCCCCGGCGAGCAGCGCCTCGTCGCCTACGTGGTGCCCTCGGACGGGCAGGCGGCCGAGCCGGCCGAGCTGCACCGGGCCCTCGCCGCACGGCTGCCCGCGTACATGCTGCCCTCGGCAATCGTGCCGCTCGCGGCCCTGCCGGTGACCCCGAACGGCAAGCTGGACCGGCGCGCGCTGCCCGCCCCGCCCGAAGAGGGGGTGCGCCGGGCCGAGTTCGCCGCACCGGCCACGCGGACCGAGGAACTCGCCGCGGCCGTATGGGGCGAGGTGCTGGGCACCGGGCGGATCGGCCGCCACGACGACTTCTTCGCGCTCGGCGGCCACTCCCTGCGGGCCACCCGCGCCGTGTCGCGGCTCGGCGCCCGTCTGGGCACCGGCGTGCCGCTGCGGCTGCTGTTCGAGCACCCGACGCTGGAACGGTTCGCGTCGGCGCTGGACGCCCTGCGCGGCGACGGCCCCGGTACGGCCGCGGCCGCCCTCACCGCGATCGGCGCCCGGCCGGCCGGAGAGCCCGCGCCGCTGTCGTTCGCGCAGCAGCGGCTGTGGTTCCTGGACCAGCTCCAGCCCGGCCGGCCCGACTACAACATCCCCGTCGCGGCCCGGCTGCGCGGCCCGCTCGACGCCGACGCGCTGGCCGCCGCGCTGTGCACGGTGGTGACCCGGCACGAGGTGCTCCGCTCGCGGATCACCGAGGGCCCGCGAGGCCCCGTACAGACCGTGGAGGCGCCGGAGGTCTTCGCCCCGGTCCGGACCGACCTGGGGGACCTGCCCCGCGAGGAGGCCCGCTCGCGGGCGCTCGGCCTGGCCCACGCGGACGCCGCCGCCCCCTTCGACCTGGGCTCCGCTCCCCTGCTGCGGGCCCGCGTGGTGCGGGTCGCGGACGACGAGCACCTCCTCGTCCTGGTCCTGCACCACACCGTCGGCGACGGCTGGTCGATGCCGGTGCTGTGGCGGGAGCTGTCCGGGGCCTACGCGGCCCTGCGCCGCGGCGAGCGCCCCGCACTGCCGGAACTTCCCGTCCAGTACGGGGACTTCGCGTACTGGCAGCAGCGCCGGTTGACGGACGGCGAGGCCGACGCGGGCATCGCCCACTGGCGGGCGGCCCTGAGCGGCCTCCCGGCCCTGGAGCTGCCCACCGACCGGCCGCGGCCGCAGGTGCGCTCGGGCGCGGGCGACGCCTTCGTCTTCGAGGTCCCGGCCGAACTCGCCGAGCGGCTCGGCGGGCTGGCCCGGGAGCGCGGGGCCACCCTGTTCATGGTGCTGCTGGCCGGCTTCCAGGCGCTGCTGGCCCGCTACACGGGCCAGGCCGACATCGCGGTGGGCTCGCCCATCGCGGGCCGCGACCGCACCGAACTGGAGCCGCTCGTCGGCTTCTTCGTCAACACCCTGGTGCTGCGCACCGACCTGTCCGGCGACCCGGCCTTCGGCGAACTGCTGGGCCGGGTACGCCGGACCGCGCTGGCCGCGTACGAGCACCAGGACGTCCCCTTCGACCGGCTGGTGGAGGAGCTGCGGCCGGAGCGCGACCTCAGCCGCAACCCGCTCTTCGACGTGCTGTTCCAGCTGCACCCCGAGCAGCTCGCCGCGCTGCCGCTGGACGGTGTGGAGGTCGAGGGCCTGGACACCTCCAACGGGACGGCCAAGTTCGACCTCAGCCTCGCGATGACCGAGCACCCCGGCGGTCTGACCGGCACCGTCCAGTACGCGACGGACCTCTTCGACCGGGCTACGGTCGAGCGGTTCGGCGCGCACTACCTGCGGCTGCTGGCCGGTGCGGCCGAGAACCCCGACGCGCCGCTGTCCCGGCTGGACGTGCTGTCCCCGCAGGAGCACGCCGCCCTGCTCGGGGAGGAGACCGCGCCGCAGGCGGACCGGCCGGCGGCCCGGACCCTGCACTCCCTGGTGGCGGAACAGGCCCGGCTGCGGCCGGACGCCCCGGCCGTCACCTGCGAGGGCACCACCACCAGCTACGCGGAGCTCGACGCGGCCGCCAACCGGCTGGCCCACCGCCTGCGGCAGCTCGGGACCGGCCCTGAGACCCGGGTGGCCGTGCTGGCCGGGCGCGACCCGCGCACGCTGGTCTGCGTCCTCGCGGTGCTGAAGGCCGGCGGCGCCTACGTGCCCCTCGACGCGGGGCATCCGGCCGAGCGGGTCCGCACGGTCCTCGCCGACAGCGGCGCCCGCCTGGTGCTGACGGCGGGCCTGCCGGGCGGGCTGCCCGCGGACCTGACCGGCGACGTACCGGTCCTGGACCTGGACGCCGAGCGGGAGCTGGTCGACGCGCTGCCCGCGACGGATCCGGCCGTCCCCGCCTCCCCGGCGCACCTCGCCTACCTGCTGTACACCTCCGGGTCCACCGGCCGCCCCAAGGGCGTGGCCGTCACGCACGCCGCGATCACCGGCTATCTGGCGGCGCTGGCCTCCACCTTCGCTCTCGGCCCCGAGGACGTGGTGCTCGCCCGTACGGCGCTGACCTTCGACCCGTCGGTACGCGACCTGTTCGCCCCGCTGACCACCGGCGGGCGGATCGTGCTGGCCTCGCAGGACGAGGCCGGGGATCCGGACGCGCTGGCCCGGCTGCTGCACGCCGAGGACGTGACGGCACTGCTGTCGATCGTCCCGTCGATGCTGGAGCCGCTGGTCGCCGCAGCCTCCGCCGCCGACGGGCCGGCCCCGGCGCTGCGGCTGGTGATGACCACCGGTGAGGCGCTGACGGCCGGACTGGCCCGCGCCGCGCACACCCTGGGCGTGCCCGGCCGGCTGCGGCTGGTCAACCAGTACGGTCCGACGGAGTGCACCAACACCACCACGTACCACGTGGTGACGGACGCCGACATCGAGGCGGGCCGCATCCCCATCGGGCGGCCGCTGCCCGGTGCCCGGGTGCTCGTGCTCGGCGAGCACCTCGAACCGCTGCCCCGGGGCGCGATCGGTGAACTGTTCATCGCCGGACGCGGGGTGGCCCGCGGCTACCTCGGCGATCCGGCCCGCACCGCCGAGGCCTATCCGCCGGACCCGTACGGGCCGCCCGGCGCGCGCATGTACCGCACCGGTGACCTGGCGCGGCTGCGTTCCGACGGGGTGCTGGAGTTCCACGGCCGCCGCGACAACCAGGTCAAGGTCCGGGGCCACCGGATCGAACTCGGCGAGGTCGAGGCCGCGTTGCTGCGCCACCCCGACGTGGCCCGGGCGGTGGCCGCCGCGCACGGCGAGGGCGCCGACCGGCTGCTCGCCGCGTACGTGGTGTGGCGGGACGGCAGCGGTGATCCGGCCGCCGTACTGGACTTCGTCCGCGCGGCCCTGCCGGCCGCGATGGTGCCCTCCGCGCTGGTGGTGCTGGACGCGCTGCCGCTGACCCCGAACGGGAAGACCGACCGCAGGGCGCTGCCCGCGCCGGAGTCCGGTCCGGGCGGCGGGCACCGGGCGCACGTCGCCCCGCGCACCCCGCTGGAGCGGACGGTCACCGAGGTCTGGGAGGAGGTGCTCGGCGAGGGCCCGATCGGGGTCCGCGACCACTTCTTCGAGCGCGGCGGGCACTCCCTGCGCGCCACCCGGGTCATCTCCCGGCTGCGCGCCCTGCTGGAGCTGGACATCCCGATGCAGCTGCTCTTCCGCCACCCGGTGGCCGGGGACCTCGCCCGGGCGCTGGC
The DNA here is from genome assembly GCF_042894025.1 of Streptomyces sp. NPDC001549. Taxonomy (NCBI): domain Bacteria; kingdom Bacillati; phylum Actinomycetota; class Actinomycetes; order Kitasatosporales; family Streptomycetaceae; genus Streptomyces; species Streptomyces sp. NPDC001549. Next base: position 219,819 of record NZ_JBIAVJ010000008.1, on the reverse strand, counting down.
CTCGCTGGGCGCGGCGGACGGGGCGGGACCGGCGATCCCCGCGCTGCCCGAGGGGCCCGGCCCGCTGTCCTTCGGGCAGCAGCGGCTGTGGCTGCTGGACCGGCTCCAGCCGGGCCGGCCCGACTACAACATGCCCGGTGCCGTACGGCTGACCGGCGAGCTCGACACCGCCGCGGCCCTGGCGGCCCTGGGGGACGTCGTCGCCCGGCACGAGGTGCTGCGCTCGCGGATCGAGGAGTTCGCGGAATCCCGGGAATCCCGGGAGTCCCGGGAGTCCCGGGAGTCCCGGGAGTCCCGGGAGTCCCGGGAGGACCGCGGCGAGGGGGCCTTCGCGGCCCGCGTCGTGCCGGGTCCGGCCTCGATGTTCACCCCCGCCTTCACCGACCTGTCGGAGCTGGGTGCGGCGGCGGCCGGGGAGCGGGCGCGGGAGCTGGCGGCGCACGACGCCGCGCTGCCCTTCGACCTGGCCGCGGCGGGCCCGCTGCGGGCCCGCCTGGTGCGGATCGCCCCGCAGGAGCACCTGCTGGTGATCGTCGCCCATCACATCGCCTTCGACGGCTGGTCGGTGGGCGTGTTCTGGCGGGAGTTCTTCGCCGCCTACCGGGCCCGCACCCTCGAAGGGGCCGAGCCGCTGCCGGAACTCGCGGTCTCCTACCGCGCGTTCGCGTCCTGGCAGCGCGAGCGGCTGAGCGGTGACGCGCTCGCGGGCACCCTGGACCACTGGCGTGAGCGGCTGGCCGGGCTCGCCCCGCTGGACCTGCCCACCGACCGGCCCCGGCCGGCCACCCCGTCCGGACGCGGCGAGCAGTTCTCCTTCGAGCTGCCCGAGCCGCTGCTGCGTGGGCTGCGCGACCTGGGGCGCCGGCACGACGCCACCCTGTTCATGGTGCTGCTGGCGGGCTTCCAGGCCCTGCTGGCCCGCTGGTCGGGCAGCGAGGACGTGGCGGTGGGCTCCCCCATCGCGGGCCGCGACCGCACCGAACTGGAGCCGCTCATCGGCTTCTTCGTCAACAGCCTGGTGCTGCGCACCGACCTGTCCGGCGACCCGGCCTTCGGCGAACTGCTGGACCGGGCCCGGGAGACGGCCCTGGGGGCCTACGCCCACCAGGAGGTGCCGTTCGAGCGCCTGGTGGAGGAGGTACGGCCGGAACGCGACCTGAGCCGCAACCCGCTGTTCCAGGTGATGCTGGTGCTCGACGAGGAGGCCGCCGCGCCGCCCGCACCGCCCGGGCTGGACGTCGAACCGCTCTCGCTGGCCAGCGGGGCCTCGAAGTTCGACCTGTCGCTGTACTTCGCCGAGGAGGAGGGCGCGCTGCGCGGCGAGGCCGTGTTCGCCACCGACCTCTTCGACCGGGCGACGGTCGAGCGCATGACCTCGGCGCTGGCCGAACTGCTGACGGCCGCGGTGGCCGATCCCGCGACCCCGCTGGGCGCGCTGCCCCTGATGGGCCCGGCCGAGGAGCGCCGGATCCTGTGCGCGGGCGGCGGGTCCGCCGAGCCGGCCGCCGACCGGCCGCTGCACATGCTCGTCGGTGAGCAGGCCTCCCGTACGCCGGAGGCCGTCGCCGTGGACGACGGGGAGCGCAGCCTGACGTACGCCGGGCTGTGGGAGGTCTCGGGCCGGCTGGCCCGGGAGCTCGCCCGGCTGGGGGTGGGCCCGGACACGGCGGTGGCCGTGTGCGCGGAGCGCTCCGCGCTGCTGCCGGCGGCGCTGCTGGGCGTCCTGCGCTCCGGCGGCATGTACGTGCCCGTCGACCCCGGGTATCCGGCCGACCGGATCGGCTACATGCTCACGGACAGCGGCGCCCGGGTGCTGGTGGTGTCGGGGCTTTCCGGCACCGCGCAGGCACCGGACGGGGTCGCCGTGGTGGACCTCGGCGCCCTGGCCGGGGACGGGAGCGCGCGGGCCGACTTCGCGCCCGTGCCGCCGGAACCGGAGCAGCTGGCGTACGCCCTGTACACCTCGGGCTCGACGGGACGCCCAAAGGGGGTCACCGTCCCGCACCGGGCGCTGGCCAACTTCACCCGGGACATGGTGCGCAGGCTGGAGCTGACGGCCGGTGACACGGTCGCGGCCGTCACCACGGCCTCCTTCGACATCGCCGTGCTGGAGCTGCTGGTCCCGCTCACGTGCGGAGCGACCGTTCGGGTCGTCGACCGGGAGACCGCACGGGACGGCACCCTGCTCGCGAAGGAGCTGGACGCGGCGCCGGTGACGGTCGTGCAGGCCACCCCGGCCACCTGGCACCAGCTGATGGAGTCCGGCTGGCAGGCGCCCCGCGTACGGGCGCTGTGCGGCGGCGAGGCGCTGCCGCCGGCCCTGGCCGAGCGGATGCGTACGGCGCTGGGCACCGTCTGGAACGTGTACGGGCCGACGGAGACCACCGTCTGGTCCACGGCGCACCGGCTGTCCGGTCCGGTCGGCGACGGGCCGGTGCCGATCGGCTCGGCGCTCGCCAACACCCGGCTGCACGTGCTGGACGCGGTCCTGCGGCCGGTGCCGGTCGGCGTGTTCGGCGAGCTGTACATCGGCGGCGACGGGGTGGCCCGCGGCTACCACGGGCGGCCGGCGCTGACCGCGGACCGGTTCGTGCCCGACCCGTACGCGGCGGGCGAACGGCTGTACCGCACGGGTGACCTCGTACGACGGCTCGCGGACGGCGGTCTGGAGTACCGGGGCCGGGCCGACGGCCAGGTGAAGGTGCGCGGCCACCGCATGGAGCTCGGCGAGATCGAGTCCGCGCTCGCCCGCCACCCGCGGGTGCTGGCGGCGGCCGTGGCCGTCCACGGCACGGGGGTGGACGCGGCGCTGGCCGGCTACGTGACCTGGCGGGACGAGGCGGTCGACGTGCGGGAGCTCGGCGACTTCCTGCGCCAGGACCTTCCCGAGTACATGGTCCCGGCCGTCCTGACCGTGCTGGAGCGGCTCCCGCTGACGCCGAACGGCAAGCTCGACCGCAAGGCGCTGCCCGCTCCTTCGGCGGACGCGGCGCGCGGCGAGGGCGCGGGGCGGGTCGCCCCGCGCGACACGACCGAGCTGCGGATGGCGCGTCTGTGGGAGCAGACCCTGGGGACGGCCCCGATCGGGGTGCGCGAGGACTTCTTCGCGCTCGGCGGGCACTCGCTCAAGGCCTTCGCCCTGATGGCCGCCGTACGCCGGGAGTTCGGTGTGGAACTGCCGCTGAACCTGGTGTTCCGCCGGCGCACCGTGGAGCTGCTCTGCGAGGCGCTCCCGGACGCGGGGGCGGCCGCCGCCAGGCTGCTGGTCCCGCTGGCCGACGGGGACCCGTCCCGGCCGCCGCTGGTCCTCGTCCACCCGCGGGGCGGCGACGTCGTCTGCTACCGGGACCTGGTGCGGGACCTGTCCGCCCGTCCCGGGGGCGACCGGCGGATCCTCGGCCTGGAGTCGGTGGGCTACAACACCGGCGAGACCCCGCTGGAGCACGTGCCCGAGATGGCCGCGCGCTATCTGGCCGCGCTCCGCGAGGAGCAGCCGCACGGCCCGTACCTGCTCGCCGGCTGGTCGTTCGGCGGGACGGTGGCCTACGAGATGGCGGCCCGGCTGGAGGCCGCCGGTGAGGAGGTCGCCTTCCTCGGCCTGATCGACGCGGCGGCGCCGGGCACGGCTCCCGGCAGCCGTTCCGGTACGGCTTCGGGGCCGGGCGATCCGGACCTGCTGCGGTACGGCATCGCCGCCGGGATCGACGCCGGCTCGGCGCGCGAACTGGACGAGGAGGAACTGCTCGACGTCCTGGTGCGCCGGGGCCGCGAGGAGGGCACCCTCCCCCGGACGTCCCCCACGGAGGCCCTGCGCAGACTGCTGCGGGTCGCCGAGGCGAACGGGGCGGCCTCCGCCGCCTACCGCACCGACGCCGTACTCGCTGTCGGCCTGCACCTGTTCACGGTCGACGAGCGCCATCCGGAGCTCGCGACCCCGCTGGTGGACCCGGCGGCCTGGCGGCCGCGCACCGCGGGCGCGGTCGTACGGGCCGCGGTCCCGGGCAACCACCACGACCTGGTGGACCCCCCGCACTGCGCCGCCCTGGCGGAGCTGCTGGCCGCGGCCCTGCCCTCCTGAACCCCCTGGCCCTCCTGGCCCTCCTGAACCGCCGTACCCCGAAGACCCTTCCGCTTCCCTGATCCATCGAGGAGAACACCGTGAACGACGCGTCCCCGCAGCAGTACCTGGTCGTCGCCAACGACGAGGAGCAGTACTCCCTCTGGGAGGCCGGCCGGCCCGTCCCGCTCGGCTGGCACGACCAGGGCGTACGCGGCGCCAAGGAGGAGTGCCTCGCGCACATCGAGCGGGTGTGGACCGACATGCGCCCGCTCAGCCTCCGCGTGAGCATGGCCGGCTGACCCGACGATCCCCGGGCACCACGCCGCCCGGCAGACCCCGTCGCGGGCTGCCGGGCGGCGCGGCGGTGCCGGAAGGAAACCCGTATGACCAGCTCGTACACCGGCGGCTCCGCGTCAGCGCGCCGCCGCACCCCGCTGGCCGCCCTGGTGGCGGCCGCCGGGATCTCCTCGCTCGGCATGGCGGCGACCCTGGTCGCCGTGCCCTGGTTTGTCCTGCACAGCACGGGCAGCGGCACCCGGACGGGGCTCGTCGCCACCGCCGAGGTGCTGGGCCTGCTGTGTTCCGCCGTGCTCGCGGGTCCGGTGGTCGACCGGCTGCCCGTGCGCGCGACGAGCATCGGAGCGGACCTGCTCACGGCCGCGGCGATCAGCCTGATCCCGCTCCTGCACGCCTGGGGCGCCCTGCCCCTGCCCGTCCTGATCGTCCTGGTCTTCCTGGTGGGGGCCGCCCGCGGACCGTCCGACACCTCCAAGCAGCTGCTCCTGCCCGGCGCGATGGAACGCGCGGGCGTCACGGCGGAGCGGGCCACGGGAGCGGTCGAGGGAGCCCGCCGGATCGGCATGATGGCGGGGGCGCCGCTGGCCGGTCTGCTCATCGCGACCGCCGGGCCCGTGCGCACCCTGTACGCGGACATGGCGGCGATGGCGCTGTGTGCCCTCCTCGTGGCGGCCCTGGTGCCGGCGGCGGATCGCCCCCGCCCGGCCGGCGGCGGGGCGCCGCGCGGTTCCTACGCCCAGGAACTGCGGTTCGGGCTCGGCCAGTTGCGCAGGGACCGGCTGCTGGGGGCGATGGTGGGGGTCCTGATGCTGACCAACGCCCTGGACGGGGCGCTGAACGGCGTGCTCTATCCGGCGTACGGGGCCCAGGTGCTGCGCAGCAGCGCCCTGTTCGGGGCGATGGTGACCGCCATGGGGGCCGGCGCGCTGCTCGGGGCGGCCCTGTACGGCTGGGCGGGCCACCGGATGCCCCGGCGCACGGTCTTCGTCGGGGCCTTCGTCCTGGTCGGGGCGGTGCGGTGTGCCGCACTGGCCGCCGAGCCCCGGGTGCCGGTGCTGCTGGGGGTACTGGCCCTGTCCGGCATCGGGTCGGGGATCGTGGGTCCGCTGATGATGTCGGTCGCCTACGAGCGGGTGCCCGAGGAGGTGCGGGGGCGGGTGTTCGGTCTGCTGACGGCCGCCGCACTGGCGGCGACGCCACTGGGGATGCTCGGTGCGGGGCTGGCCCTGGACGTCTCGGGGCTGGTGGCGGCGCTCCTGGGCACGGGGGCGCTGTACCTCGCGGTCACGCTCACGCCGCTGGTCTTCCCGGTGTGGCGGGAGCTCGACAACCGGGGCCCGGCGGAGCCCGCGGAGGCACCGGCTGGGCAGGAACAGGGCTCCTTGGCCGCCGCGGGAGCGGGAGTCCTGGCCGAATAGGCAGGATTCGAGGGGATTTACGGCCCCTCACCATCGCGCCAGGCAGCTTGATGAGCAGTCTGATCGATCACCGAAGTGCCCCGGGCACGGCAAGGTTGGCACTGCACCGACCGGCGCGGACGGCCCACAAGGCGGTTCACGCCCACACCAGACCGCTCGTACTCCTGGGGATCCCATGCTCAAGCGTTACGTCATCGCCCTGTCCGTGGCCGCGTCCGCCCTGCTGCTGCCCGCCGCCGCCGGCACCGCTCAGGCCGCCGACGACACCTCGGCCGCGACCACGGTGACGACCACGGCGACGACCACCACCGGGGGCGAGGGCGGCACCACCACCCAGACGCCGCGTCAGATCGTGACGTCCAACGGCCGGGTGGTGACGGTCGGCACCACGCAGGGCGGCCGGAACCGCGACACGGCCGACAGCTCCTGGGGCGGCTGATCGCACCGGCCCGTAAGGGCCGCCGAAAGGGGGGAGGGAGGACCGCATCGCGGTCCTCCCTCCCCCCTTTCACCCCTCGCGTGCCGTCAGTCGCCGGGACCGCAAAGGGAGATGACGGCGTAGCGCGCCTCCGGTGCGCCGACACGCCTGCGCGACCACCGGGCCGGTACGTACAGCACCTCGCCGGGCAGCAGCCGGCACTGGAAGGACTCCGGCCGGCCGCTCTCGCCGGTCCCGGTCAGCTGCCAGGTCACGGCGCCGGCGATCTGGTGGATCAGCAGGTGCTCCCGGTCCCCGGGCTGCCCGGTCCAGACGGCGTCCACACCGGTGCCCGGGACGGCCCCTGCCGCCTCCACCCGGTCCAGCCGGACGGACAGGCCGGTCAGGGAGGCCAGTTCGGTCGTGAACCGGTCCACCTGAGCCGGGCGCACACCGCCATCCGCCGGGCCCGCCCCGGCGTCATCGGGGTCGCCGAACGCCGGGTTGTCGTACTCGGGCCACAGAACACCCGGCGCCCGGTCCAGGTGGACCGAGAGGAACAGGACGATCTCCCGCAGGTGCGGGGCCCCCTGCTCACAGGCTTCATCCGGCATGTCCATTACGTGCCCCTCTTGTTCGGCGGCTCCACAGCTCCCATCTCAGCAGCATGCGACACGCCCGCCGACCGCGACAGACACGAGAACACGTGACACCAGGTCAGGAGTGCTGTAGCGGCTGTCCCGGCTCGCCGTCCGCCTCGGCCTCCGGCGCCAGCAGCCCACGCGCGGCGGCGGCCACCCCCGCCTGGAAACGGCTGCCCGCACCCAGCTCCTGCATGATGTCGGCGATGTGGCGCCGGGCGGTGCGCAGCGACATGCCCAGGCGCCGCGCTATGGCCTCGTCCTTCAGCCCGGCCGCGAGCAGCCGGATGATCGTCTCGTGGATCTCCCGGGCCACCTCTTCGAGTCCCTGGCCCGCCGCGGCCGAGAACGGCGAGGCCAGGTCCCAGGTCTGGTCGAAGATGTTGCACAGGTACGCGACGGTCGACGGCTCGCGTACGACCACGGCGCCCCAGCTGCCGTCGGCGACGGGTATGAAGGCCAGTTCGCGGTCGAAGGCGATGAGCCGGCCGAACAGTTCGTGCGCGGTGCGGTACTGCGCCCCCAGTACGGAGGTGGCCGCGACATAGGCCTGGCTCGGTCCGTTGAAGCGGGCCGTGTGGTGGTAGAGGGTCCGGATCGAGATCCCCCGCTGGAGCATCGTCTCGTCCCGCCGCAGCGCCTCCTGCATCGCCTCCGGCACCCTGCCGCCGCCCCCGGGCTGCGAGCTGAGCATCTCGGTCGTGCAGTTGAGGGAGGCCCGGTTGAGTGCCCCGCGCACATCCTCCAGGCTCTCCAGGACCTCCAGCGACTCCCCCGTGGAGCGGCGGCCCAGGTAGTGCGGCAGGAAGCGCCCCAGGTCCTCGCGGATCCCGCTGATCGCCCGCTGCTGCTCGCGGATCTGCGCCTCCAGGGGCGCGACGAGTTGCTCGGCGGCCGTGTCCGGGGCCACCGCGAAGGCCACCGACGGGTCGATCGGACTCACGTGCAGCAGGCGGGAGGCGCGCAGGCGTGACACGCTGCGCCGGACCTCGTCCACCTCGAGTCCCGTACCGGCGGCCACGGCGTCCACGTCCCCCGTGCGGTGTTCGAGCACCCAGCCGTAGACATCGATGTCAACATCGGCTCTGTTCGGATCCGGCACCACGTCAGATGTTTGCATTGCCCCACTTTGCCCTTTTCACCCCGGGTCGCTTTACTGCCAGGCACTTTGGTGAGGTGCCCGCCCCCTGGCGCCAGGATATGCAGGACGAAAGGCTGTACCCGACGAACAGCGGCGGGTGTCCGGCCACTTCAGGCCCCGGACGTCCGAAACGGTGCGGTCACGCGCAGCGTGATCGCACCGTCACCGGGGGTGTCGAGCCCCGCCGCCCCCCTTCACCTTCGATCCGGAATCCGGAGCCCCACATGCTGCACACCACGCTCACCGCCCGCGCACCGGAGCTGCCCGCCCTGACCCCCCGCGAGCAGGAGGTCCTCGCCTACCTCGCACAGGGGGACACGTACCGGATGATCGCCTGCCGGATGGGGCTGAGCCCGCACACGGTCGACACCTACCTGCGCCGGCTGCGCAGCAAGACCGGCGCGGTGAACCGGACCCAGCTCACCCACATCGCCTTCCGGCTGGGCTACTGAGCCGGCCGGGCGGCCGTGGCCCCGGCTCCCGCGGCATCGTCCTCGAACTCGCGCATCCTCCGCAGCGGGGAGCAGAGCAGGACCAGCGGGGCCGCCGACAGCGCGGCGGCGCACAGCCACAGCGCGTTGCGCACGCCCAGCAGTTCACCGAGGAGTCCCGCCAGCAGACCGCTCAGGGGCAGGACGCCCCACACCAGGAAGCGCATGGTGGCGGTCATCCGGCCGAGCAGGTGCGGCGGGCAGACCGTCTGCCGGTAGGTGACCTGGCAGATGTTGTACAGGGTGACGCCGGCCGACTGGACGAGCGACCCGAGCACGAACAGGCTGATCCGCCAGTCGTTGCCGGCGAGCGGGAGCAGCAGCCCGAAGGGCATGGTCACCAGCAGGGACAGCCACGTGAGCCGGGCCGCGCCGACGGCCCGGGTCACCCGGTCCGCGGCGGTGGCCGCGAGCACCGAGCCGATCGTGGCGGTCGTCAGCACCCAGCCGATCGCCGCGGGCGGCAGCCCCACGGTGCGGGTCAGGAAGAGCACCTCGATGGCCATCACCGCGCTGAGGAACAGGTTCACGGCAGCCGTGTTCAGGGCGATGAGCCGCAGGATCCGGTGGCTCAGGACATAGCCCAGGCCTTCGCGGATGTCGCGCAGCAGGTGCCGGCGCGGGGCGGGCTCCGGCTTCTCCTCCCGGGCCCCGATCCGCCCCAGAAGGACCACGGACACCAGTGAGGTGACCGCCTGGCCGGCCAGCGTCCCAGCCGCGCCCAGCAGTTGCACCAGGAAGCCGGCGATTCCGGGGCCCGCGAACTCGGCCCCCGAACGCACCGTCTCCAGCTTCGAGTTGCCCGCGATCAGGGTGTCCTTGCCGATGAGGGCCGGCAGGTAGCTCTGATCGGCCACGTCACCGAACAGCCGGGCGCAGCCGAGCAGCAGGGCGACCGCGTACAGCAGCGGCATCGAGTGCAGGTCCAGCAGGTAGGCCACCGGCAGTGCCGTCAGCAGGACGGCGCGCGCCAGGTCGGCGGCCATCATCACGCGGCGCTTGCGCATCCGGTCCACCCAGGCCCCGGCGGGCAGTCCCAGCAGCAGGAACGCCGCGTGCTCCGCGGCGGACAGCAGACCGGCCTGCATCGCCGAGGCGTCGAGGGTGAGCACCGCCATCAGCGGCAGGGCCACGTACGTGATGCTGCTGCCCAGCTCGTTGCAGATGTGCGAGGACATGAAGAGACGGAAGTCCCTGCGCTGCCGGCGCTCGACGCTCTGGACGGAATCGGTGGACTCGGCGGTGGTGACGGACACGGGTGCGTTCCTTGTCTGGTCGCGGACGGGGTCCGCGGGCTGCTGGTTCATCGGGGGGCGGGCGCCGGGAGCGCCCTGGGATCGAGCTTGCCGCCCGGGGTCCGCGGCAGCCTGTCCATCAGTGTCACCACGGCCGGTACGAGGTACCCGGGCATCCTGGCCAGAAGGTGCCGGCGCAGGTCGTCCGGGGTGAGGGAGCTGCCGGGGGTGACGGCGGCCCAGGCGGCCAGCTGCGGTCCGCCGGCCGCCGCGACGGCGCGGGCGACCACGTCGACGACGTCGGGGTGGGCGGCCACGGCCGCCTCCACCTCCTTGAGTTCGACCCGGTGGCCGCGGATCTTGACCTGGTCGTCGGCGCGCCCGAGGAAGACGAGCGGGCCGCCGGGTGCGCGGGTGACGCGGTCGCCCGTGCGGTACATGCGCTCGCCCGGGGCATCGGCGAAGGGGTCGGCGACGAACCGCTCGGAGGTCGGCCCCGGCCGGCCGTGGTAGCCGCGCGCCAGGCAGGAACCCGCCAGGTACAGCTCGCCCGCGGCGCCGGGGGGTGCCTCGCGCAGCTCCTCGTCGAGGACGTAGGCGCGTACGCCCGCCAGCGGTTCGCCGAGCGGGATCAGCTCGTCTCCCGCGAATCCGTCCAGTTCGGCCGGTCCCGGCTCGTAGGAGGTGGCGGTGATCGTGGACTCGGTGAGGCCATAGCAGCTGATCACCGGGGGGTGGCCGGCGGCCGTCCAGCGCTTCAGGTCCGCGGTGCGGCCCGCGTCGCTGCCGATCACCACACGGCGCAGTGCGGACGGCAGCGGCCGCGGGGCGCGCTCCAGGTCCTTGGCCCACTGCGACCAGTACGGGGTGGGCAGGTTGACGACGCTGATCCGCTCCTCGGCGAGGAACGGCTCCAGTTCGGCGGGCGAGAGGACGTTGTCCTTGACGAAGACGGCCGTACCGCCCGTGCACCAGGTGGGCAGGGCCTCCTCCAGGCTGACGTCGAAGGCGGGGGCCGCGAACTGCAGGACCGCGTCCTCGGCGGTCAGCCCGTAGCGTCCGGCGAGGGTGGCGACCTGCGCGGCGAGTCCGGCGTGGCCGACCGCCACGGGCTTGGGCTGCCCGGTGGAGCCGGAGGTGAAGAGCACGTAGGCGAGGGAGCCTGGGGCCACTTCGGCGGGCCGGGCCGCCGGCGTGGGGGCCGCGGTCGTGGTGGAGGCCCAGAACAGCTCGCTCCCGGTACGGCGTTGCAGCACCGCCGCCGCGCAGGTGTCCTGCGCGACCGCGTGCCGGGTGCCGGCGGCCCGCAGCAGGGTGCGCAGCCGCTCGTCGGGGGCGTCGAGGTCCACCAGGAGGGGGGCCGCGCCCGCGTACCAGATGCCCAGCAGCCCCACCGCCCAGTGGACGCCCCGGCGCACCCCTAGGAGCACGGTGTCCTCCGGCCCGGCGCCCGCGGCGCGCAGTTCCTCGGCCACCGCGCGCGCCCGCCGGTCGAACTGGCGGTACGTCAGCTCCCCTTCGGGTGCGCGGACCGCGGTGGCCTCGGGTGTGAGCCCGGCCCGGTGCGCGATGCGCAGGGGCACGGGGGTGGTCTCGGTGGGGCTCATGGTGGTGGTGTCTCCTGGGGTGCGGACGGGCTCTTCGCGGGGGGCGCCGGGGGGTGCGGCGCGTTCAGGCGCGTTCAGGCGCGTTCAGGCGCCTGAACGCGCGGTCACGCCTGGTCAGCCCTGGTCACGGGAGCGGGGACGCAGGGCGGGGCGGGCGGGTGCGGTGGCGGCCTCGCCGAGGCGGGCGGCGATGCCCGCCGGGGTGGGCGTCTCGAAGAGGTCGCGGATGTTCAGCCGTACGCCGAGTTCGGTGCCGATGCGGCCGGCCAGCCGGGTGGCGAGGAGCGAGTGGCCGCCGTGGGCGAAGAAGTCGTCGTCCATGCCCGCCTCCTGGAGGCCGAGGACGGAGGCGAAGATCTCGCAGACCGTCTTCTCGGTGGGGGTGACGGGCAGCCGGCCCGCCGGGCGGTGCACGGTGGCCGGGTCGGGGAGCGCCTTGCGGTCGAGCTTGCCGTTGACGGTGAGCGGGAACTGCGGCAGGTGCAGGAACAGCGACGGGACCATGTAGTTGGGCAGGTTCCGGCCCAGTTCGGTGCGGACCTCCTCGGCGGTGGGCGTGCCGGTGAAGTAGCAGATGAGCCGCTGCTGGCCCGCGTGGTCCCGGTCGACGGCGACGACGGCCTCGCCGACGCCCGGCACGGCGCGCAGCGCGGTCTCCACCTCGCCCAGTTCGATGCGGTTTCCGCGGACCTTGACCTGGTGGTCCTGGCGGCCGAGGAAGTCGAGCTGGCCGTCGGCCCGCATCCGGGCGAGGTCGCCGGTGCGGTACATACGGCTGCCGGGCACGGCGGAGAACGGGTCGGGGACGTAGCGCTCGCTGGAGCGGCGCGGGTCGCGCAGGTATCCGGGGCCCACGCCGGTGCCGCCGATGAAGAGTTCGCCGGGCACGCCGGGCGGTACGGGGGCCAGCGCGGCGTCCAGCAGGTAGAGGGTGTTGTTGCGCAGCGGGCGGCCGACGGGCAGCCGGCCGTGTTCCAGCTGGGCGTGCACGTCGGGGCCGATGAAGGCGTGGGTGTTGTCGTCGGAGCACTCGGTGAGGCCGTAGGCGTTGACGATCGCGGCCTGCGGGTGGCGCGCGTACCAGCGGGTGCACAGGTCGGGCGGCAGCACCTCGCCGTTGACGATGAACCAGCGCAGCTCGGGCAGGGCCGGCGGCAGCACACCGGTGTCCCACAGGTCGACGGCGGCGCGGACGAAGGAGGGCACGGTCTCCAGGACGGTGATCCCCCGGCGGGCGGCGTCGTCGAAGAGGGCGGCCGGGTCGCGGGCGGTGTCCCGGGTGACCAGGTGGACCTGTCCGCCGATGATCAGCGGGGCGAGCATCTGCCACACGGAGATGTCGAAGGTGAGCGGGGCGTTCATCACCACGCGGTCGCCGTCGCCGAGCCCGAGGTCCTCGGCCTTGGCCAGGAGGTGGTTGTTCATGCCCCGGCGGTGGACCATGGCGCCCTTGGGCTTGCCGGTGGAGCCCGAGGTGAAGCAGACGTAGGCGAGGGCGTCGGGTCCGCCGGCCGGCGCCGGCCGCTCGCCCGGGGCGGCGGCGGCCGCGTCGTCGATGACCAGGACGGGCAGGCCGCCGGGGACGGCGGCGGCGATCTCCTGGGCGCGGGCGCGCTGTTCGGGGGCGGCCAGCAGGCGGGCGATCCCGCCGCTCGCGAGGAGGTCGGCGGTACGGGTGACGGGTCCCTCGGGGTCGAGGGGGACGTAGGCCGCGCCGGAGCCCAGGATGCCGAGCATCGCGACGGGGACCCGGGCGGTGGGCTCGCTCAGCACCGCGACCAGGTCGCCGGGGCGTACGCCGTCGGCGAGCAGGGCCAGGGCGAGGGCGTCGGCGCGGGCGACGAGGGCCGCGTAGCTCAGCTCGCGGCCGCTGTCGTCGGTGGTGGCGACGGCGTCCGGGCGGCGCTCGGCCTGCTGCCGTACGCGCTCGACGGCCTCCGCGTACTCCTCGTCTCGTGCGGTGTCGTTCCATTCGACCAGGACGCGGTGGCGTTCGGCCGGGGAGAGCAGGTCCACGGTGCCCACCGGGCACGACGGGTCCTCGACGACGGCTTCCAGGAGCCGGGCGAGGCGTTCCATCAGGGCCTGGGCGGTGGCCCGTTCGAAGACGTCCGGCCGGTAGTCGATCTGCAGGCGCAGCCGGTCGCCGGGGATGGCGGTCAGCGAGAGCGGGTAGTGGGCGGCGTCGTGCGGGTCCACTCCGGTGACCCGGAGCCCGCCCGCGCCGAGGGCGGCGAGGCCGGCCGCGTCGACCGGGTAGTTCTGGAAGGCGACGCAGGAGTCGAAGAGCTCCCCCGCTCCGGCGAGCCGCTGGATCTCGACCAGACCCAGGTGGTGGTGGTCGATCAGCCGCGCCTGCTCGTCCTGGAGCCGTTCGAACAGGGCGACGAGGGACTCCGCGGGGTCGATCCGCACGCGGACCGGCACGGTGTTGATGCACAGGCCCACGATGTCGGCGACGCCGGGCAGTTCGGGGTCGCGGCCGCTGACGATGGCGCCGAAGACCACGTCCTCGGAGCGGATCTGACGCCCGAGCAGCAGCGCCCACGCGCCCTGGAGCAGGGTTCCGGAGGTGATCCGGTGGTCGCGTGCAAGGGCGCCGAGCCGCTCGGTCAGGGACGCGGGGAGGTACGTCTCCACGCGGTCGGGCAGGACCGAGCCGGGCGGCGGGGACACGGGCGCGGTGCGGGTTCCGCCCGCCAGGCCGTCCAGGGCGCGGGTCCAGGCGTCCTGGGCGGCGGCCGTGTCGCGGCTGTGGAGCCGTCCCAGGAAGGCGGAGTACGGGGTGACCGGGCCCAGGGGCGCGTCGTCGGCGTGGTGCAGGGCGAGGAGTTCGCGCACCAGGACCGGCCAGGACCAGCCGTCCATCAGGATGTGGTGGTAGGTCAGCAGCAGCCGGTGGGACAGCGGGCCGGTGCGGATGAGGGCGAAGCGCAGCAGCGGCGGCCGGGCGAGGTCGAAGCGGGTGGCCCGGTCCTCGGCGAGGAGGGTGTCGACGGCGAAGGCGCGCTCGGTCTCGCCGAGCCCGGACAGGTCGACCTCCTGCCAGGGGGCCCGTACGCCGCGCCGGACGACCTGGGCGGGTTCGCCGGTGGCACGGCGCAGGAAGCCGGCGCGGAGGTTGGCGTGCCGTTCCAGGACGGTGTCGGCGGCCGCGCGCAGCCGGTCCGCGTCGAGGGGGCCGTCGAGGTCGAGGAGCAGCTGGGCGACGTAGACGTCGCGTTCCTCCTCGTCGAAGAGGGCGTGGAAGAGGATGCCGTCCTGGAGCGGGGAGAGCGGCAGGACGTCCTCGACCAGGGAGCGGGCGGCGGGGGCGGCAGGGGCGGGGGCGGGGGTGGACGGCGGGTGGTTCACGGTGGTGTTCCTTCTGTGGTCAGGCGGTCTGGGTGCGGCGGGCCCGGCGGACGATCGGCGGGTCCTCGGCGCCGGCGCCGGCGGCCGCGGCGGCGGGCAGGGCCGCGGCCAGTTCGGCGACGGTGGGACCGGTGAAGAACTGGCGGATGCCGACGGCGGCTCCGAACCGCGCCGTGACCTCGGCGAGCAGCTGGGTGGCGAGCAGGGAGTGGCCGCCGAGGTCGAAGAAGCTGTCGTGGACCCCGATCCGGGGGAGGCCGAGGACCTGCTCCCAGATCGCGCACAGGGCGCGCTCGTCGTCGGTGCGCGGCTCCTGGTGGGCCCCTGCGGTGCCTGCCGTCGCCGGGCCCGGCGCGGGCAGGGCGGCCAGGTCGGTCTTGCCGTTGGCCGTCACGGGGAAGGCGTCGAGCAGGGTGAGGGTGGCGGGCACCATGTAGTCGGGCAGCCGGGCGCGCAGGTGCTCGCGCAGTTCCCGCGGGTCGGGTGCGGGGGTTCCCTCGGCAGGGACCGCGTAGCCCGCGAGCGCGGGTCCGGCGGCCGTGTCCACGACGGTGACGGCTGCCTGGCCCACCGCCGGGTGACCGACCAGGGCGTGCTCGATCTCGCCGGGTTCGATGCGCAGTCCGCGGATCTTGACCTGCCGGTCGGCGCGGCCGAGGTACTCGACCTGGCCGTCGGTGTTCCAGCGAGCCAGGTCTCCGGTGCGGTACATGCGGGCGCCCGGGGGGCCGTACGGGCAGGCGACGAAGCGTTCGGCGGTCAGCGCCGGCCGGCCGAGGTAGCCCTGGGCGAGTCCGGCGCCGGCGATGTAGAGCTCGCCGATGACGCCGGGCGCCACGAGACCGAGCCGCTCGTCCAGGACGTGGAGCTGCGTACCGTCGAGCGGGCGGCCGATCGGGACCTGCCCGTCGGGGGCCTCCTGGCCCGGGCCGACGGCGAACGTCGCGGCGAAGGTGGTGGTCTCGGTGGGGCCGTAGGCGTTGGTGACGGTGGTGCGGGGGCAGGCCTCGCGGACCCGGCGGACCATGGACGGCGAGGCGGCCTCGCCACCGGTCATCACCTCGTGCAGCGTGCCGAGTGCGGGCAGGCAGCGGTCGGCGAGGACGTTGAAAAGGGTGGCGGTGAGGAAGGTTCCGGTGACCTTCTCCTCGGTCATCAGCCGGGCCAGCGCGTCGACGTCGAGCTCGCCGGGCGGCGCGACGACGACCAGGCCGCCGTTCAGGAGCGGCACCCACAGTTCGTAGGTGGAGGCGTCGAAGGCGTGCGGGGAGCGGAACAGGACCCGCTCGTGCCCGTCGCCGCGCCAGCGCCCGTCGGTGGCGAGGGCGACGACCTCGCGGTGGGAGACGGCCACACCCTTGGGCGTGCCGGTGGAGCCGGAGGTGTACATCAGATAGGCGAGCGCGTCGGGATGCCCGGGCGGCGGCGGGGCCGTCACCGCTGCCGCGGCCGTCGCGGCTTCCGCGGCCGTCGCGGCTTCCGCGGCCCCGTCGGCGGGGGCCCCGTCCGGGCGCAGTACGTGGCGCGCACCCGCCGGTACGGGCTCGCCGTCCGGGGCGTCGGTGACGAGGACGGCGGCCCCGGCCGCGGTGATCACGGCCTCGGTACGGGCGCGCGGGGCCCGCGCGTCCAGCGGCAGGTAGGCGGCGCCCGCCTTGAGGATGCCGAGGCAGGCGGCGACGAGGCCGGCCGAGCGGTCCATCAGTACGGCGACGGCCTCGCCCGGGCGGACGCCGAGGGTGCGCAGCCGCCCGGCGATCCGGTCGGCCCGGGCGTCGAGTTCGGCGTACGTGGTCTCCCGGCCGGCGCAGAGCACGGCGGCGCGGCCGGGGTGGGCTGCGGCCCGCTCCTCGAAGGCCTGGTGGACGGTGCGGGCGTCGGCGGCGCCGGGCGCACCCTGCCAGTGCTCCAGGAGGTCGGCGCGCTCCCCGGGCAGCAGGACGTCGAGCGCGGAGGCCGGGGTCCCCGGTTCGCGGACGACGGCGCCGATGAGGTGGACGAGCCGGTCCAGCAGGCGCCGGGCCGTCGTCCCGTCGAACAGGTCGCTCGCGTACTCCAGGCCGAGGGCCAGGCCCCGGGGCTCCCCGGTGGCCGGGTCGTGGAGCTCCTCGACCTCCAGCGTGAGGTCGAACTTGGCGGTGTCGGTGCGTACCGCCTCCACCTCGGCCCGCAGGCCCGCGAAGGCGGGGGCGAGCGGCTCGCCGCGCTGGGCGGAGACGGCGACCTGGAAGAGCGGGTGACGGGCGGGCGAGCGGGCCGGGTTGAGGCGTTCGACGAGCGATTCGAAGGGCAGTTCCTGGTGGGCGTACGTCTCCAGGGCGGCGGCGCGCACCCGGCCCAGCACCTCCGTGAAGGTGGGGTCGCCCGAGGTGTCGGCGCGCACGATCAGGGTGTTGACGAAGAGGCCCACGAGGTCGGTGAGGGCCTCGTCGTCGCGGCCGTCGACGGGGCAGCCGAGCGGCAGGTCGGTGCCGGCGCCGAGACGGGTGAGCAGGACCGCGAAGGCGGCCTGGACGGCCATGAACGGCGTGGCGCGGCCGTCCCGGGCCAGCGCGGCCAGCCCCGCGTGGACGGCGGCGTCGGTCCGTGCCTCCACCAGTGCGCCCCGGTGGCCGGCCACGGCCGGGCGCGGCCGGTCGGCGGGCAGGGCCAGTTCCTCGGGCAGGCCGTCCAGGACGGCAGCCCAGTGGGTGAGCAGCCGGGCGTGCAGGGAGGCGGGGTCCTGGGCCGGGCCGAGGAGTTCGCGCTGCCACAGGGCGTAGTCCGGGTACTGGACGGGCAGTTCGGTCCACTCGGGCGGCCGGCCGGAGCACCGGGCGGTGTAGGCGGCGGCCAGGTCGCGGACGAGGACGTTCACGGAGTGGCCGTCACCCGCGATGTGGTGCAGGACCAGGAGCAGGTAGTGGTCCTCGTCCCCGTCGGTGAACAGGTCGGCGCGCAGCGGCGGTTCGGTGCCGAGGTCGAAGGGCCGGGACGACGCCTCCTCGGCCCGCCGGGCGCGTTCGGCGGGCGGGCAGACGGTGACGGTGAGCACCGGGGCGGCGTCCGCGGGGTCCAGGACCCGCTGGTGGGGGCGGCCCGCCGCGTCGGGGAAGACGGTGCGCAGGGCCTCGTGGCGGCCGCTCACGTCCGCGAGCGCGGCACGGAGGGCGGGGCGGTCGAGGGCGCCGCGCAGCCGCAGCCCGACGGGGATGTGGTAGAGCGCGCCGTCGGCGCCGTCCCGGGCGTGGAACCACAGCCGCTGCTGGGCGTGGGACAGAGGGATCACAGCAGGGCTCCGAGCTGGGATTCGAAGGTGTCGAGGTCGGCCTGGCTGACCTGGGCGAGGGGCACGTCGGAGGGGGTCAGCCCGCCGGCGTCCGGGCGGGCGGCGTGGGTGACGACGGCGCGCAGCATGGTGAACCACTCCTGCGCCAGGTCGTGGACCCACTGCCCCGGGAAGGCGTTGCCCGCCCAGGTCCAGGTGGCGCTGAGGGTGAGGCCGTCCGGGCCCTCGTGGGCGGCCGCGTTGACCTCCACGGCGTGGGCCATCGGAAGGCCGTCGTCGGCGTCGTCGAGGGCGAAGGCGTGTCCGGGCGCGGCGTCCCAGGGGGCGTCGCCGCCCATCGGGAACCGGCCGAGGTAGTTGAAGCCGATCTGGGGTATGCCGCGCGCGGCGAGGTCCGGCCCGGTACGGGAGTTGAGGTGGCGCAGCAGCCCGAAGCCGATGCCCTTGTCCGGTACGGCGCGCAGTTCCTCCTTGACCAGGCGCAGGGCGGCTCCGACCGCGGGTCCGCCGGCTCGGGCCTCGTCGAGGTCGGGGCGGCCGAGGGCGAGGCGGACGGGGAACACGGTGGTGAACCAGCCGACGGTGCGGGACAGGTCCGTGCCGTCGGCGACGTCCTCGCGGCCGTGGCCCTCGACGTCGACGAGGACGGCGCCCTCCTCGTCCTCCCCGCCCTCCCCGTCGGCACTCCGCCGGCCGAGCACGGCGAGCGCGAGGGCGGTCAGCAGGACGTCGTTGACCGTGCCGTTGACGAGGCCGGGCGCGGTGGTGAGCAGGGGGCCCGTCACCTCCGGCCCGAGGGTCAGGGTGAGGGTGTTGTCCGGGCTCTCGGGGTCGAGGCCGCCGGGTGCGCGGACCCCGGCGAGGGCCTGCGGGGCCTCGCGCAGGGCTGCGGCCCAGCGGTCGGCCTCGGCGGTCCGGCGGCCGGAGGTGGCCTCCGCGCGCAGCAGGTCGGCCCAGTGCGCGAAGGGGGTGTGCGCCGGTTCCAGGGCGGGCTCGCGGCCCTCGGTGAGGGCCGTCCAGCAGGCCCGCAGGTCGTCCTGGAGGATCCGCCACGAGACGCCGTCGACCACGAGGTGGTGGACGACGAGCGCGAGACGTCCCTGCTGTCCGGCTCCCCGGTCGAGGAGCACGGCGCGCAGCATGTGGCCGTCGCGGGGCGAGAGCAGCCGCCGGGCCGCGCGCATCCGCTCCCGGGTCAGGGCGGGGAGTTCCCCGTCGGCCGCCCCCCGGGCGTCCACGTGCTCCAGCAGGTCCGCCGCGGTGACGGAGCCCGCGGGGGGTACGAGCGGCTCGGCGCCCGAGGCCCCGATCCCGTCGGGCAGCCGCAGCCGGAGCATCTCGTGGGTGTCGAGGAGGGCCTGGACGGTCCGTTCGGCGTCGGCCGCCCCGAAGCCCGGCGGGGTGCGCAGGACGAGCGACTGGTTGTACGTGTCGACGGGACCGCCGAGTCCGGCGAGCCAGCCCATGATGGGGGTGGGGACCAGCGGCCCCAGGCGGCGCGGGGGCACGGCCGGGCCGGCGCTCTCCCCCGCCCGGCCGCGGGCGGTGGCGGCGAGCGCGCTCACGCTCTCGGCGCGGAGCACGTCGCGGGTGCTGACGACGAGGCCGGCCGCGCGGGCGCGGCTGACGACCTGGATCGCCTGGATGCTGTCCCCGCCCAGCCCGGTGAAGCTGTGGCCCTCGTCGACCTCGGCGCGGCCGAGGACCTCGGCGAAGAGCGTGCGCAGGGTCCGTACGGGGTCGACGTCGGTGTCGGTGTCGGTGTCGGCCGGCTGCCCGGCGCGGTGGACGGGCTCAGCCACGGGGCGCGTTCCCGGCGAGGGCGGCCACCAGGGAGGCGGGGCGCATGTCGGTCCAGACCTGCTCGACGTGGTCCAGGCAGGCCTGGCGGCCGTCGGGGCCGTGCACCACGGTCCAGCCGGCCGGGACGGGGTTGGCGGCGGGCCACAGGGAGTGC
Source organism: Streptomyces sp. NPDC001549 (assembly GCF_042894025.1). Lineage (NCBI taxonomy): Bacteria > Bacillati > Actinomycetota > Actinomycetes > Kitasatosporales > Streptomycetaceae > Streptomyces > Streptomyces sp. NPDC001549. The sequence goes on along the minus strand of NZ_JBIAVJ010000008.1, from coordinate 199,932 downwards.
TGGAGCTCGTCGTTGCGGACCACGACGTAGGCGGCGTTGTCGTTCTCGAAGGGGTTGCTCATGGCGGTTCGCCTTTCGGGTCGGGTGCGGCCGTACGGGTCGTACGGCGCGCCTTCGGGCTGGAAGTGACGGAAGGTCAGGAGTGGTGCACGGGCTCGATGTCGAGGCGGAGCAGGGCCCGCGCCGCGTCGAGGGCGGCGTGCACGCCCGCGGGCTCCGGGTGGCGGGCGATCACGTGCCCGAGGCGGTCGGAGGCGCTGCGGGGCCTGCGTACGGGTGTGCCGGGGGCGGCGGTGACCAGCACCGACTCGACCCCCTCGACGGCGGCGGCCTCTTCGGTGCCGTGGGCGGCCCCGAGGGTGCCGTCGGCATCGGCGAGGAGGAACTGGATCCCGGCGTGGCCGGTCCCCTCGGCCTTGAGCTGCGGGGGCAGGCCGAGGGCGGCGCGGAGCTGCTCCCCGAGGAGGTCCACCCCGGTGGCGAGCCGGATCAGTTCGGGGATCATGCCGCCGGCCGGGCGCGGGTTGATCTCGATGAGGGCGGGGCCGTCGGCGGTCAGTTTGACCTCGGTGTGGGTGGCTCCCAGGCGGATCCCGGCCGCGTCCAGGGCCGCCGTCACCGTCTCGGTGATCCGCTGGGCGGTGGCGGCGGGCAGCGGGGCGGGGAAGAGGTGGCGGTGCTCGACGAAGTGCGGAGTGGCGGTAACGGACTTGGCGGTGATGCCGACGCACACGGCCTGGCCGTCCCCGCTGAACATCTCGACGCTGTACTCGGGCGCGTCCAGGTACTCCTCGACGAGGACGGTGCGGGCGGTGGGCATGCCCCGGACGTTGGTGTCGATGGCGAGGATCCGCTCGGTCTGGGCGCGGACCTCCGCCTCGTCGGCGCAGAGCAGGACGTTGGTGGAGCCCGAGTCGTCGGCCGGCTTGACCACGCAGGGCAGTCCGGTGCGGGCGACGGCGGCCGCTGCCCCGGCCGGCTCGCGGACCAGGGCGTACCGGGGCTGGCGGACGCCCGCGGCCCGCAGGGTCTCGCGCAGGGCGGACTTGTCGCGGCAGACGGCCACCGCCTCGGGCGGGTTGCCGGGCAGACCGAGCCAGCGGGCGATCCGGGCGGCGGCCGGTACGTAGAAGTCGCTGGTGGTGGTGACGCCCGCGATCTCCTCGCGGCGGAACCGCTCCTGTACGGCGGCGCGCAGGGCGGCGTCGGAGTTGGTGTCGCAGCGCACCACCTCGGCGCCGGTGTCCGCGAGTCCCCGGTAGCGGTCGGGGTCGCCGGTCAGCAGGACGGGTACGGTGCCCAGTTCGCGCGCCCGGTCCAGGGCCAGCATGCCGGTGCCGGTGGTGTTGGACTCCACGAACAGCAGGTGCCGGCGGATCCCGGCGGGCGGGCTGTAGGCGAGGGTGGACCAGGTGCGGGCGGTGCCGTCGGGCGCGAGGGCGGCCGGTGCGGTGGCGGTGGGCACCTCGCGCAGCCGGTTGTCGTCCCAGTGCTCGTCGTTGTAGACGGTGTCGGCGTAGCGGTCGCCGCGGTCGGGCAGGATGCCGACGATCCTGGTCCCGGGCTCGGCGCGGTCGGCGAGGCCGGTCAGGACCCGGTAGACGGAGCCCGAGGTGTTGCCGCCGAAGATCTGCTGCTCGCGGGCGAGGTCCCAGGTCGCGGCGAAGGCCTCGTGGTCGTTGAGCCAGTGCACCTCGTCGACGAGGGTGCGGTCCAGGTTCTTGGGCAGCAGGCTGTTGCCCAGCCCGCTCTGCAGCCGCTGCGGTACGTCGGGCTGGCCGAAGAGGGCACTGCCCACGCAGTCGACGCCGACGATGTGCAGGGCGGGGAGGCTCTCGCGCAGCGCCCGTGCGGTGCCGCACAGGGAGCCGCCGCTGCCGACGGCTCCGACGAGGGTGTCGAACTGTCCCAGATCCTGCAGGAGTTCACCGGCGAGGGTGCGGTAGGCGCCGGGGTTGTCGGGGTTGGTGTACTGCTGCGGCCAGAAGGCGCCCGGCAGTTCGTCGAGCAGTTCCGCGAGCCGCTCCAGGCGGGCGCTCTGCCAGCCGTGGCTGGTCATGGCCCCGACCACGTGGACCCGGCAGCCCAGGGCACGGAGTTTGGCGAGGGTGACGGGGTCGATGCGCGGGTCGGTGACGATGTGGACCTCGTGGCCCAGGGAGCGGCCGACGAGGGCCACGCCGAGGGCCATGGTCCCCGAGGAGCTCTCGATGACGGGGGCGCCCGGCTTCAGGGTGCCCAGCCGCCGGGCCTCCAGCAGGATGTTGCGGGCGACGCGGTCCTTCATCGCGAAGAGGTTCTGCAGTTCCAGCTTGGCGTAGACCTCCACGCCGCGGGCCTCGCCCAGGCGCAGCCGGACCAGCGGGGTCGCGCCGATCGCGTCCGTCACGGTGTCGAACAGCATGCTCAGATCTCCAGCTCGGTGGGATGGGCGGGCACGGCCTTCGGGCTCCAGCTGTCGCCGTCGCCGAGGGAGCGGTGTACGGACACCTCTCCGCCGAGGGCGGCGCAGCCGGCCCGGATGTGCGCGGTCTTGCCGGCGAGGGCCGGGTCGTTCGCCTCCAGGAGGACGCCGAGCATGGTGCCGCTGTGGGCGAGCACCAGGCCCAGCCCGTCGACCTCGCGGCACAGGGCGTGCAGTTCCGCGAATCCGGCGCGCCGGCGGCGGTGGGCGTTCATCTCGGCGCTGCGGGTGGCGACGGCGCCGACCTCCTGGAGGTCGCCGCGGGCCACGGCGCCGGTGAGCCGGTCCAGCAGGAGCGCGTACTCCTCCCGGTCGGCGGCGTCGATCGCCCGGGCGCCCCGATTGTGCGCGACGGTGTCCACCTGGCCGCCCTCGTCGTGGGCGACGACGGTGAGCGGGGGCAGCACGCCGAGGCGGCGGCCGAGGCGCACCTCACGGTGGTGGAAGGCGACGATCTCGTCGTACATGACCCCGTCGGCCGGTTCGATGCCGCGCAGGAAGTCCTCCGTCTCGACCGGGGTGAACTCGCGCCCGTGGGCGGCCCCGACGGCCCGTACGGTGGCGACGAGGTCGGCGGAGGAGCTGGCGAGGCCCTTGCCCTCGGGCAGGTCCCCGGCCACCTCCAGGAGGCCGCCGTCCGCCGTGCCGAGGGCGGCCAGGACGGCCTCGGCGACCCGGCGGGACTTGGCCTTGTGGGCCGGCCGCACCTGGACGCCGCGGTGGCCGGGTCTGGGGTGGAACACGGCGGTGGCCCAGCGGGCGAGGGGGAAGGTGACCAGGAAGTCCCCCTGCGGGTGGGGCAGGGCGCCCTGGAGCAGTTCGCCGAAGGTGCCGAAGGCGCTGCCGGAGCCGGGCCCGAGGACGGAGGCGGAGGTCCCTCCGGCGGTGTCAGCGGGCGTGCTGTACACGGGTGCGGGTGCCATCGCCGTCCTCCTCGTGGATCTCGTCGCCGGTCACGCCGGTCACCCCGGTCACGCCGTACAGGGCGCGGTCGCCCTCCTCGGCGCCCGCGCGGACCGCTGCGGCGCGCAGCTCCCAGTCGGCGCCGAGCCGTTCGTACGTCTCCTGCTGGGTGCGCAGGACCGCGCGCACGGCGTCGGGGCGGGCCGAACCGGCGGACACCATGCGCTCCAGGCCCCGGTCGACGTCGAAGGCCTCGGCGAGGAGCCGGGCGGGGTCGGCGAGGGTGATGCCGTGCCCGGCGGCCGCCTCGGCCAGCAGGGCGGGTTCGCCCGGGGCGGGGGCGGCGCCCGCCACCGCGGCGAGCACGACGTACTTCCCTGCGACGACCTGGGCGGTGCGCCAGGGCACCCCTTCGGTGAGGCAGAGGGCGTTGGCGAGGCTGAAGCCGCCCAGGAACTCGCGCTCGCACACCTGGCGCATGCGGTCGGCGCGGAAGGTCAGCCTGCGCAGCACCTCGGTGAGGAGGCGGACGGTGCCGTGGGCCGAGTCGAAGGCGTTCAGCAGGTGGGTGCCGGCCTCCTTGGACACCTCGACGAGGTTGCAGAAGGGGGTGTTGCGCTGGCCCAGGAGCACGTCGAAGTGGAAGGCGGTCAGGTGGGCGGTGCGCCCGCGGATGCGTTCCAGGACGGGGTAGTTCTTCTTCTGCGGCATGGCGGAGGAGATGCCGGACAGCTCGTCGGGCAGTTCGATGAAGCCGTACTCGCTGCCGCCCCAGGTGAGCAGGTCGGTGGTGAAGCGGCTCAGGGCGGTGCCCAGCAGGCTGAGCTCCGCGGTCAGTTCGGCGCTCCAGCGGCGGGAGGCCACGGCGGTCAGGGCGTGGGGCTGCGGCCGGGAGAAGCCGAGCAGCCGTGCCATCCGGTCGCGGTCCCAGGGCAGTTCCTGTCCGGCCATGGCGCCGGCGCCCAGCGGGCAGGCATCGATGCCGTCGTAGGCGTTCAGCAGCCGGGCGTGGGTGTGCAGCAGGTGCTCGGAGAGCGCGGCGAGGTGGAAGCCGGGGGTGATGATCTGGGCGGCCTGGAAGTGGGTGTACCCCGGCATGGGCAGGTCGCAGGTCTCCTGGGCCAGCCGGTGGACGACGGCGGCGAGTTCGAGGAGCGCGCCGGCGAAGCGGGTGAGCTGGTCGCGGCCGTACATCACCTGGGCGCAGGCCTGGAGGTCGTTGCGGCTGCGGTCGGCGTGCCAGCGCACGACCGGGGCGGGCAGGCCCGCCTCGACGTGCCGTTCGAGGGCGAAGGCGATGTCCGACATGTTGGCGCCGGGCTGCGCGCTGAGGGTCTCGGGCCCGACGGAGTCCAGCAGGGCGGCGATCCGGTGGGCCTCCTCGGCGGTGATCAGGTCCATACGGACGTACTCGGCGGCCAGGGTCTTCTCGATGGCGACGTAGTGGCGCAGCAGGTGGCGGGACTCGAACCCGAACTGCGGGGCGAGCACTTCGTCGTGCAGGAGTTCGGCGGGTCCGCCGCGGATACGGCCGCTCAGCTCGGGGGCGGGCCCCGGGGTGTCACTCGTCACGTGGTGTGTTCCGTTCCTGTTCTGGTGCGGGCGCAGGGTGCGGGGTGCGGGGCGCAGCGCGCGTCGGCGCATGCCTCGTCGGCGCATGCCTCGCCGGCGCGCGGCGCGGGAAGGGGGTATGGGTGCCCCGGGCGGGCCGGGGCCCCGTTCAGCGGTGGTCGGCCGCGGCGAGGGCGGTGCGCAGGAGGGCGGCGGCCCGGGTGCTGTGCGGCGGCCGCATCAGCCCGTAGTGGTCGGTGGCGGCGTCGTGGCGGGTGAGGCCGGCCACGGCCCGCCCGGCCCATCGGTCGGCGGCCTGCTCCCGGGCCCCGGTCCCGCTCTGGAGGAACAGGACCGGGCAGGGGGCGGCCGGGGGCTCGTACGCGGCGGCGGCGCGGATCCCGGTACGGAACACCGCGTAGTGCCGGGCGAGGTCCTGCGGGTCCAGTCCGGGGGCGAAGCCCTCGCGTTCCACCTGCTCGGCGAGGACGGCGAGCCGGGCCGTGGTGTCGGTGACGCTCCGCAGGGCGCTGCGCAGGGCGGAGGTGCCCTCGCCGGACGGGTCGAAGCCGGCGGAGCGGGCCAGGTCCTCGTGGAACCACTCCAGCAGCTCGCTCTCGTCGTCCGGGACGTGACCGGGCTCCGGGTAGCCCGTGTCCAGCAGCGCGAGGGTCGCCACCTCCTGCCCGGCGGCCCGCAGCTGGACCGCCATCTCGTAGGCGAGGAGCCCGCCGAAGGACCAGCCGGCCAGGTGGTAGGGGCCGGTGGGGCGGATCCGGCGCAGGGCCTCCAGGTGGGCGGCGGCCAGCTCCTCGACCGTGGCTCCGGGCGCCGCCCCGGGGTCGGTCAGCCCGGGTGCGCTCAGCCCGAACACCGGCCGGTCGGCGTCCAGTTCGGAAGCCAGGGTGCGGTAGCAGAAGACGTTCCCGCCGATCGGGTGGACGAGGAAGAGCGGGTCGAGCGTGCCCTCGGGCCGCAGGCGCACCACCGGGTCCGGGGCCGCCGCGGCGTGGCGGCCCCGCAGCAGCGCGGCCTGCCGGGCGACGGTCGGGTGCTCCAGGACGGCCGAGACGCCGAGGCGTTCGCCGAAGGCCTGGTTGATCCGGCCGATCAGGCGCAGGGCGTCGATGGAGTGCCCGCCGGACTCGAAGAAGTCGTCGTGGACGCCGACCGGGCCGGCGGCCAGCAGGCGCTCCCAGATCCCGGCGAGGCGGGATTCGAGGGCGTCACGGGGCGGGGTCGGCTCGGCGCCGCCGCGCAGGTCGGCGGGGTCCGGGGCGGGCAGGGCGGCGCGGTCCAGTTTGCCGTTGGCGGTCAGCGGGAGGGCGTCCAGGCGCACCCAGGCGGAGGGGACCATGTACTCGGGGAGCCGCTCCCGGGCGTGGGCGGCCAGTTCGCCCGGGTCGGGGGCGGGTGCGGGGGCGCCGTCCGGGCCGGTCGTGTCGGGGACGAAGTAGCCGACGAGGCGTTCGCCGCGGGGCAGGACCGCGCAGTCGCGCACGCCGGGGTGTTCGGCCAGGACGGCTTCGATCTCCCCCGGCTCGACCCGGAAGCCGCGGATCTTGAGCTGGTGGTCGGTGCGGCCCGCGTACTCCAGGGCTCCGTCGGGGCGGTGCCGGGCCAGGTCGCCGGTCCGGTAGAGGCGGCGGGTGGCGCCGTCGGGTCCGGTGTGCTCGATGAACCGCTCGGCCGTCAGCTCGGGTCGTCCGTGGTAGCCGTCGGCGAGGCCGACGCCTTCGAGGAAGAGTTCCCCGGTGACGCCGAGGGGGACCTCGGCGAGGCGGCGGTCCAGGACGTGGGTGCGCATGTTGGCGATGGGCCGGCCGATGGGCACGGTGTCGCCGCCGTCCGGGCGGCACTGCCAGTACGTGACGTCGACGGCCGCCTCGGTGGGCCCGTAGAGGTTGTGCAGTTCGACTCCGGGCAGCCGCTCGAAGAACCTGCGCTGGACCTCGTACGGCAGGGCCTCACCGCTGCACACCACCCGGGTGAGGCCACGCGAGCGGGCCGCTGCCGAGGGGTCGTCGAGGAACACGCTGAGCATCGACGGGACGAAGTGCACCGTGCTGATGCCCTCGTCGTGGATCAGGCCGGCGAGGTGGTCGGGATCGCGCTGGCCGCCGGGGCGGGCAAGGACCAGGGTGGCGCCGGTCAGCAGGGGCCAGAACAGCTCCCACACGGAGACGTCGAAGGTGTACGGCGTCTTGTGCAGCACCCGCTCCCCCGGGGTCAGTCCGTACGCGTCCTGCATCCACAGCAGCCGGTTGGCGATGGCGCGGTGGGAGACCACGACTCCCTTGGGCTTGCCGGTGGAACCCGAGGTGAAGATCATGTACGCCGGGTCGGACGGCTCGGGCGCCCGGGCAGGACCCGCGGTGCCGGTCGCGGCCTCGTCCGGCCGGACGACGGTGACCCCGCAGCCGTCCAGCCGCTCGGCCCACGCGCCCTCGGTGACCACCAGGCCGATGCCGGACTCGGCGAGCAGCGACCGCACGCGCGGCGCCGGGTGCTCCGGGTCCAGCGGGACGTAGGCGGCGCCCGACTTCAGGACGGCGAGCAGGACGACGGGCAGGGTGAGGGAACGTTCCAGCAGCAGCCCGACGAAGGTACCGGGGCCCGCGCCCCGTTCCCGCAGGGCCGCGCACAGCCGCTCGGCCTCGGTGTCGAGGGCGCGGTAGGTCAGCTCGGCGCCCTCGAAGCGCACGGCGGGGGCGTCGGGGGTCCGGTCGCGCTGAGCATCGATCAGCCGGGTCAGGACGTGCGGCTGGGGATAGTCGACGGCGGTCCGGTTCCACTCGGCGTAGCGGCGGTGTTCGGCCTCCGGCAGCAGATCGGCGGCCGTGCAGTCACGGTCCGGGGCCTCGGCCAGGTCGCACAGGGCGGCCGTGTAGGAGGCGTGCGCGCTCTCCATCTGTGCCTCGGAGAACTGGGCGGCGTCGAAGCGCAGGCCGAGTTCCAGGAGGGAGCCGTCGGGGCTGCGGGAGAACTCCGCGCCGAAGGCGAAGTCGGTGCCGGCCTCTCCGGTCTCCTCCAGCACGGTGAACGCGCCGTCGGCGGTCCCGTCGCGCTCCACGTGGAAGTGGGTGTAGTTGAAGAAGGTCTCGAAGAGCGGGCCGCCGCCGGTCAGGCGCTGGATCTCGGCGAGCGGGAAGCGGCGGTACGCGTGCAGGTCCGCCTCCACGGCGGCGACGTGCGCGACGAGGCCGCGCCAGCTGAGGCCGGTGACGGCGACGCTCAGCGGCAGGGTGTTCAGGAAGACGCCGACGACCTTGTCGCCGTCGGTCTCCTCGGCCCGGCCGTTGTGGACCACTCCGGTGGTGACCGCGTCGCCGCCGCCCAGCAGGGCCATGGCCCTGAGGTGGGCGGTGAGCAGTACGGTGCGCAGCGGTACGCCGCACTCGGCGGCCAGGGCGGTCAGCCGGTCGTGCAGCCCCTCCGGGAGCGGCGCGAGGTACCAGGACATGCGGGCGGGTCCGCCGGTCGCCTGCGGGCGGGGCAGCCGGGTCGCGGGGGCGTCGGCGGCCTTGCCGGTCCAGAAGGCGCGCTGCCCGGCGTCGGCCAGCGCGGCCCGTTCCAGGGCGACGAAGGAGGCGAACCGGGAGCGGGGGCCCGCGTCCGGGGAGGGTCCGTCCTCGGGGGTCCGGGCGGCGAGCGCCTCGGTGTAGCAGGAGGCCAGTTCGGTGAGGAGCGAACGTTCGCTCCAGCCGTCGAGGACGGCGTGGTGCTCGGCGACGAACAGCTGGAGCCGGGTGTCGGAGAGCCGCTGGACGTGGAAGCGGATCAGCGGGGGCCGGTCCCAGGCGAACGGCCTTTCGCGCTCGGCGGCGTAGCGGGCGGCGACGGCGGTCCGCTGTGCCTCGGGGTCGAGCCCGTACAGGTCCTCGAAGATGATCTCCGGGCGGGCGCCGCGGTGGACGAGCTGGAGGGGCTCCCCGAAGCCGTGCGGGTCGAAGGAGGTGCGCAGCATCTCGTGCCGGGCCGCGAGGACCTCGACGGTGGTCCGCCAGGCGTCCTCGGAGAAGGGCGCCTCGACCAGGTAGGAGGCCACGTTGTGGTAGACGCGGCCGCCGGCCGATGGCAGGTCGCTGTGGTAGAGCATGCCGGCCTGGAGCCGGGTCATCGGGTAGGCGTCCTCCAGCCCTTCGGGCAGCGCGGCGCGGTCCTCGGGGGTGAGCAGGGCGAACGGCTCGTACGGGGCCCCGGTGCCGGCCGCCGCATCCCCCCGGGTCACGACGGGGGCCAGCGCGCGGGCCGTCTGACGGCGCATGAGGTCGGCGACGGTGAGGTCGAGGCCTCGTTCCCGGACCCGGGCGAGCACCTGGAGGGAGCGGATGGAGTCCCCGCCGAGGGCGAACCAGTTGTCCAGGGCGCCGACCCGTTCGTGCCCGAGGACCTGGGCGAAGACCTCGGTGAGCGCGGTCTCGACCGGCCCGCGGGGCGCCTCGTAGGCGGCCGTGGGGGTCCGGGGCACCGAGCCGGGAGCGGGCAGGCGGCGCCGGTCGGTCTTGCCGTTGGCGGTCAGCGGGAAGGCGGACAGGGTGACGAAGGCACCGGGGATCATGTAGCCGGGCAGCCGCCGCGCGAGGTGCGTGCGCAGCTCCTCCACGGTGGGGCCCGCCCCGTCCTCGGCCCCGGTCACGGCCAGGTAGCCGACGAGGACGTCGCTCCCGGCGGGATCCGGTACGACGAGTGCGACCGCGGCGTCGACGAGGGGGTGGGCGGCCAGGGCCGCCTCGACCTCGCCGAGTTCTATCCGGAAGCCGCGCAGTTTGACCTGGTGGTCGATGCGGCCGAGGTACTCCAGGTCCCCGTCGGGCAGGGCGCGCGCGAGGTCGCCGGTGCGGTAGAGCCGCTCACCGGCCGAGAGCCCGGCGGGCCCGTCGGCGCCGCGGCCGGCGAGCGCGGCGAGGCCGGTGGGGAAGCGTTCGGCGGTGAGTTCGGGCCGGCGCAGGTAGCCGCGGGCCAGGCCCGCCCCGGCGACGTACAGCTCGCCGACGGCGCCGCGCGGGACGGTCCGGCCGCGCGCGTCGAGCAGGTGCAGGCGCAGGTCGGGGATGGGCACGCCGATGACGCTGCCGCGGCCTTCCTCGGCGTCGCGGGCGGTCAGCGGCCGGTAGGTGACGTGCACGGTCGTCTCGGTGATGCCGTACATGTTGACCAGGCGGGGTGCGGTGTCGCCGTGCCGGGCGAACCACCCGGCGAGGGCGGCGACGTCGAGGGCCTCCCCGCCGAAGACCACGTGGCGAAGGCTCAGCCCGGACCCGGCCGGACCGGCCGTGCGGTGGTGCTCCTCGTCGGCGCGGGCCAGCTGGTAGAAGGCGGAGGGGGTCTGGTTGAGGACGGTGACCCGCTCGGCGCGCAGCAGGCGGTGGAACTCCTCGGGCGAGCGGCTGGTCCCGTACGGCACCACGACGAGGCGGCCGCCGTGGGCGAGGGCGCCCCAGAGCTCCCAGACGGAGAAGTCGAAGGCGATGGAGTGGAAGAGGGTCCACACGTCCTCGGGGCCGAAGCCGAACCAGTGGTCGGTGGCGGAGAACAGCCGGGTGACGTTGGCGTGGGGCACGAGGGTGCCCTTGGGGAGGCCGGTGGAACCGGAGGTGTAGATGACGTAGGCCAGGTGGTCCGGGGTCACGCCGCTGTCGGGGGCGGTGTCCGGTTCGGCGGCCAGGAGCGGGGCGTCGGCCTGCAGGTCGACGGTGTGCAGGCCGGGGGCGTCCCACAGGACCCGGGTGGCGGTGGTGCCGACGACGTGCTCCAGGCGGGCGTCCTGGACGATGTGGCGCAGCCGCTCGGGCGGGTTGTCGGGGTCGAGCGGCAGGTAGGCGCCGCCGGCCTTGAGGATGCCGAGCAGCCCGACGACGAGGTCGGCGGAGCGGGGCAGGCACAGTCCGACGAGGGTGTCGGGTCCCACGCCGAGGGCGCGCAGCCGGTGGGCGAGCCGGTTGGCCCGGGTGTCGAGCTCGCGGTAGGTGAGGGACGTGCCCTCGTGGACGAGGGCGACGGCCTCGGGCGTGCGGGCGGCGTGTCCGGCGAACATCTCGTGGACACAAGCCGGCTCGCCCGGAGCGTGCGGGAGGGCGGCGCGGGGCGGGAGGGCGGCGCGGGGCGGGAGCGGCGAGCCGATGCCGCTGCGCTCGTCGGCCGACAGCATCGGCAGCCCGCTGAGCGGCAGTTCGGGGTTCGCGGTGGCGGCGTCCAGGATCCGTGCGAAGTGGCGGCCGAACTGCCGGGCGGTGGTGGCCTCGAACAGGTCGGCCCGGTACTCCAGCCGGCAGCTCAGCGCACCGCCGGTGCGTACGACGTCGAAGGTCAGGTCGAACTTGGCGGTTCCGGCCGGTCCTTCCAGCATCCTGGCCCGCGGGCCGGGCAGGCCGTCGGTCATGCCGTCCTCGTCGTGCAGGCCGAACATGACCCGGAAGAGGGACGCGTCCTCGCCGGTGCGTCCGGGGGCGATCCGGTCGACGACGCGTTCGAAGGGCAGGTCCTGGTGGTCCTGGGCGTCGAGCACGGTGTCCCGTACGCGCTCCAGGTGGACCCGGAAGGCCGGGTCGTCGGACAGGTCCGCGCGGATCACCAGCGTGTTGACGAACAGGCCGACGGTGTCCTGGAACTCCTTGCGGTTCCGGTTGGCGACCGGCGTTCCGACCAGTACGTCGTCGGTGCCCGTGTAGCGGCCCAGCACGATCTGGAAGGCCGCCAGCATCAGCGTGTAGGGGGTGCTGTGGGTGTCGCGGCACAGGCGCTCCATCCGGGCGAGCACCGGGGCGGGCACCTCGAAGGAGTGCAGCCCGGCCGCGCCGCGGGCCGCGCCGGCCCCGGGCCGGCCATCCCGGGGCAGGGGCGCGTCGGGCAGTTCGCCGCCCAACTGCTTCTCCCAGTAGGCGAGCTGGCGATGGGCGGCGGCGCCGTGGAGCCATTCCTCCTGCCAGTCGGAGAAGTCGGCGTACTGGTACCCGGGCGCCTCCGCGGACGCGGCCGGCCGCGGACCGCCGGGGCCGTCCATGCCGTCGATGCCGTCGATGCCGTCGCCGCACCGGGCGTACGCGGCGAGGAGCTCGCGGGCGAGGATCCCGACGGACCAGCCGTCGGCGACGATGTGGTGCATGGCGAGCGCGAGGACCGCGCCCTCGGGGGTGTGCAGCAGCGCCGCCCGGAAGAGCGGTCCGGACTCCAGGTCGAAGGGCCGGTGGTGTTCGGCTGCCATCCACTCCTCGACGTCCTGCGATCCGCGCGCGGCGGCGGAGGACCAGGCGAGCGCGGCCTCGGTGTCGATGTGCTGCCACAGTTCACCGTCCCGCAGGACGAACCGGGTGCGCAGCGCCTCGTGCCGGTCGATCAGACCCTGGGCGCACGTGCGGAGCGCGGCCTCGTCCACCCGTCCTTCGAGGGCGTAGAAGACGGGCATGTGGTAGGTCGGCCTGCCCTCCTCCATCTGCTGGAGGAAGTACATCCGCTGCTGCGCTCCCGACGCGCGGAACGCGCTGAACGAGGGCTCCGCAGGGCGTTCGATCGGATCGTGACTGGCCAAGACAACTCCCTCGGCGCCGCACCGGTGCCGGTACGCGGCGCATGCTCCGCTTGCTTGCCCGTCCAGCCTAGGAAGGGCATCGATTCGGGTGAAGTCGCCTGTTTCCGGTCCCCTGTTCACGTGACCGGAGCTGTGGACGACCTGCGTAAGTACCGGCGGAAGACCGTGTTCCAGCGCGGTTCGGGGAACCCGGGGCGGGAGACTGCTGCCGCGGACCGAACCGAGATCGCCACAGGAGGCCACCATGCCCTTCATCACCGTCGGCCAGGAGAACACCACCGACATCGACCTCTACTACGAGGACCACGGCAGCGGTCAGCCGGTCGTCCTCATCCACGGCTACCCGTTGGACGGGCATTCCTGGGAGAAGCAGCTCCCCGCCCTGCTCGACGCCGGCCACCGCGTCATCACCTACGACCGGCGCGGCTTCGGACAGTCGAGTCAGCCCACCACCGGTTACGACTACGACACCTTCGCCGCCGACCTCCACACGCTGATGGAGACCCTCGACCTCACCGACACGATCCTCGTCGGCTTCTCCATGGGCACGGGCGAGGTCGGCCGCTACCTCGGCACCCGCGGTTCCGGACGCGTGGCCAAGGCCGCCTTCCTCGCCGGCCTCGAGCCGTACCTCCTGAAGACCGACGACAACCCCACCGGTGTCGACGGCAGCGTCTTCGAGGGCATCCTCGCCGCCGTCACGAAGGACCGTTACGCCTACTTCACCGACTTCTACCAGGCCTTCTACAACCTCGACGAGAACCTCGGCACGCGCATCAGCGAGGAAACCGTGCGGGCGAACTGGGCCACCGCCGCCGGCGCCTCCGCGTACGCCTCGCGTGCCGCCGTCCTCACGTGGACCACCGACTTCCGGGCCGACATCCCCAAGATCGACGTTCCCGCCCTGATCCTCCACGGCACCGCGGACCGCATCCTCCCGATCGGGGCCACCGCGGAGCCCTTCCACAAGGCCCTCCCGCACGCCGAGTACGTCGCCGTCGACGGCGCTCCGCACGGTCTCCTGTGGACCCACGCCGAAGAGGTCAACAACGCCCTCCTCGCCTTCATCGGCAAGTAGCGCCCGCCGCAGCCGCCCGCCTCGCCCCGGACTCCGCGGCCGGCACCACCGCGGAGTCCGGGGCGGCGGCCGGGCCGCTTTGCGGCTGGGCGGCTGCGGTCGAGCATGATGCAAGAAATTTGCTTTAAGCTGGCCGCATGAGCCGAAAAGCGATGGTCCGCCCCGGAGGCCGCAGCGCGCGGGTCCAGGAGGCGGTCCACACCGCCGTGCGTGAGCTCCAGGCCGAGCTGGGGCGTCCGGAGCTGACCGTCCCGATGGTCGCGGCACGGGCCGGCGTCACTCCGTCGACGATCTACCGCCGCTGGGGCGACCTGCAGGAACTGCTCTCGGACGTCGCCGTCGAGCACCTGCGCCCCGACGCTCCGCCGGAGGACCACGGAGACCTGCTGAAGGATCTGCGGGGCTGGGCCGAGCAGTTCCAGGAGGAGATGGCCTCGCCCACGGGACGCGCTTACATCCGTGACGCGCTGCTGGGGGACCCCGCCGGCGACAACGCGGGGCAGTGTTCGGCCTACGCGGCGGAGCAGATCGCCATCGTGCTCGCCCGCGCCGCGGAGCGCGGCGAGGAGGCCCCGGACGTCGAGACGGTGCTCGACCGGGTCGTGGCGCCGATGATGTACCGCATCCTGTTCCGCCCCGCCGGCCTCACCGGCGCGTACGCGCACCGGCTGGCACAAGAGGCCGTACAGGGCTTCGGCGCACCCCGCTGACCGGCCTGCCGCGCACGCGTCGCCCAACACGGCGTCGCCGGACACGCGTCGCCGGACACGCGTCGCCGGTCAGCGGCGGGCCGGTGCGGCGGCCACGGGTTCGAGCCGGTACCCGTCCCCCGCGGCCACCACGCGGCCGGCGGTCGGCGCGGGGAAGTGCGTGCCGAGGACCAGGGCGCCGGTGCCGGCGAGCCGGGCGAGCAGCGCGCGGCGGGTGGCCTCGGCCTGCACGGGGTCGACGTCGACGCAGCTGCCGATCTCCGGACGGGCCAGCTGCACGGGGTGGTGGACGGCGTCCCCGGTGACGAGGGCCGCCGCGCCCGCGCTGCGCACCTCCACGGCGATCTGCCCGGGGGTGTGCCCCGGCGCGGGCAGCAGGCGCAGCCCCTCGGCCACGTCGATCCCCTCGGCCGGTACGTCGACCAGGCCGAGCAGGCCCGCCTCCTCGACGGGCACGACGGAGTCGTGGAACATGCCGCGCCGGGCCTCGTCCATGTCGTAGGCGGCCCAGAACTCGTACTCCGCCCTCGACGTCAGGTAGCGGGCGCCCGGGAAGGTCGGCACCCATGCGCCGTCCTCCTCGCGGGTGTTCCATCCGACGTGGTCGGTGTGCAGATGGGTGAGGATCACCAGGTCGACGTTCTCGGGGGTGAATCCGATGTCCGCGAGGCGTTCGAGGTAGTCGGTACGGAGGTGGTGCCACGCCGGGTTGGCCCTCGTCTTGCCGTTGCCGATCCCCGTGTCGACGAGGACCCGCAGACCGTCCACCACCAGCGCGAAGCTGTGGCTGTCGAGGTGCAGGACGCCGTCCGGGCCGGCGAAGTCGGGCCTCAGCCAGTCGTGTTCGGCCACCACGTCCGGGGTGGCGGACGGCAGCAGCCACGGTCCGGTCGCGGGCGGCAGCGGCACCTCGTCGACGCGGTGGACCGTGATCTCCCCGACGGACCAGTGGGCAGCGGTTCCGGACGGGGCCGGTTCGGTGAACTGTGCGGTGCGCATGCGCGTGTTCCTTCGTCTACAGAGGACCAGCCGACAACAAAAGCGATTGATTCGCTTTAAGCGACCGTAAGTCCTACCGTGGGCTAACGCAAGTCGTTAGCTTTAACGCGGCGGTGATCGTTCCGCCGTTCCCCGGAAGGAAGGCAGCACATGTCCGCCCCGCACCTCACTCCTCCCGAAGCCGCCCGCTGGGCCGCACGGTCAGGGCTTCCGCTGGCGCAGGACCGCCACGCGGGAGTGGCGGCCACCGCCGACCACATCCACGCCGTCGTATCGCTCCTGCGGGAACTGGACTTCGGCGAGACACCGCCCTCCGCGGCGTACCGCGCGGGAGGGGAGCAGCACGATGGAGCCGTATGAGCTGACCCTGGCCGAAGCGGCCGAGGCCGTACGCACCCGGCGGGTCTCGCCGGTCGAACTGGTGGACTCGGCGCTGGCGCGCATCGCGCGGGTCGAACCGCGCCTGAAGGCCTTCACCGCCGTGACGGCCGACCGTGCGCGCGACGCGGCTCGCCGGGCGGAGACCGAGATCGCCCGAGGCGCGTACCGGGGGCCCCTGCACGGGATGCCCGTAGGCCTGAAGGACCTCATCGACGTGGCCGGGATGGCGACCACGGCGAGCTCCCGGGTGCGGGCGGGGCACCGGGCGGAGGCCGACAGCACCGTCGCGGCGCGGCTCGCCTCGGCCGGAGCGGCCTTGGTGGGCAAGACCCACACGCACGAGTTCGCCTACGGCCTGACCACCCCTCAGACGGCCAACGCCTGGGATCCGGACCGGGTGGCCGGCGGGTCCAGCGGCGGGTCCGCCGTCGCCGTCGCCGCGGGGGCGGCCGCCTTCGCCCTGGGGACCGACACCGGCGGATCGATCCGGGTGCCCGCCGCCCTGAACGGGGTCGTCGGCCTGAAACCGACGTACGGGCTGGTACCGCGCCACGGCGTGACCTCGCTGGCCTGGTCTCTTGACCACGTGGGCCCCCTCACCCGCACCGTGGAGGATGCGGGGCTGGTCCTGGCCGCCCTGGTCGGACACGACCCGCGCGACCCGGCGTCCGTCGTGGCCCCGGCCGCGGACCACCGGCCGGGCCGCGGCGCGGATCCGGCGGATCTGACAGGGCTGCGGGTCGGGGTACCGGTCACCTACTACTTCGACCGGGTGGACCCTGAGGTCGAGGCCGCCGTCCGGCGGGCGATCGGGCGGCTGGAGGAGCTCGGCGCCCGGCTCGTCGACGTCGAGATCCCGATGACGCGCTACATCCGGGCGGCCCACTGGGGCCTGATGGTGCCCGAGGCCACCGCCTACCACGAGCGGACCCTGCGGGCGGTGCCCGACCTGTACGAGGCCGACACCCGGGTCCTCCTGGAGGCGGGCGAGCTCATGACCGCGGGCGACTACCTGCGGGCCCAGCGCGCCCGCACCCTCATGCGGCAGGCCTGGCGGGACATGCTGGAGGCGGTCGACCTGATCGCCGCGCCGACCGTGCCGGTCACCGCCGTCGAGTCCGGCCGGACCGGCGTGACCTGGGGTGACGGCAGCGTGGAAAGCGTCGCCGACGCGTACGTACGGCTGTCGGCCCCGGCCAACCTCACGGGCGTTCCGGCGCTGAGCCTGCCCGTCGGCCTGGACTCGGCGGGCCTGCCCATCGGCATGCAGCTCATGGGAAGGCCCTTCGGCGAAGCCACGGTGCTGCGCGCGGGACACGCCCTCGAACGGACCGGCACCGCACGCGGTCTGGCCCCGGACCGGGCGGCGTAGCGGGACGGCCGACGTCGCGCGGGGCGCCGCCACGCGGTGAACCGGCCGTGACAGAGGTGGAGTTGAGCCAGTCACGGCTGGTGCGGCCGGTGCGTCTGGTGGGGGTGGAGGCAGCTATGTAATGTCACATCGCATGATGCTCTTACGGCGTGCGGCGTCGGCCGCCGCCCTTCTCGCCACCGTCCTTCCCCTGGCCGTCGCCTCGCCCGCGCAAGCGGCCGACGGCTCGTCCGCCTGCCGCGCCGACGCGTCCGCACCGCTGGACGCCGAACAGGCGCGGCTCTCGGACGCCCGCACCACGGCGCTCGTCGAGCGCGGCGGGCTCGGGGACTTCGTCCGGCGGTTCCCCGCCGCGCTGTGCGCGACCCGCGGCCCCGCCGAGGCCGGCCGGCTGGTCACCGACTGGGGCGAGGCGCTCTGGCAGTCCTCCGTACGGCGGGCCCAGGGACAGCGGCCCGGCGGCGACCTCGCCCCCGGGGACGACCGGCCGCTGTACTGGGCGCGGCTCGGCATGACCGCCGCACTCGCCCGCTGGCAGCCGGAGTTCACCGCCGACCGGGCCGCGCTCCGCGCCCGCTTCGAGGACGCCTCCCGCGGCCTGACGAACAACGCCTTCCGGACCGCGCCCGGTGTACGGCGCGTCTTCATCAGCGGGTTCGACCCCTTCGGGCTCGACGCCGAGATACGCCGCGCCAACCCGTCGGGGTCGGCCGCCCTCCAGCTCAACGGACGGCGCGTGACCCTCGCCGACGGCAGCCCCGCCGAAATCCGCGCCGTCGTCCTCCCCGTGCGGTACGCCGACTTCGACGCCGGCATGGTGGAGCGGGCGTTCGCCCCGCGCATGGCCGCCGGCCCCGCCTCGGCCGACATCATCACCACCGTCAGCCAGGGCTATCCCGGCATCTTCACCCTGGAGGACTGGGCGGGACGGGCACGGTCCGCCGACCCGTACCCCGACAACGTGCGCGCCCTGTCCGGCGGCACCCGCGAGCACCCGGTGACCGCCCCCGGCCTCGGCCCGGGCCCTGAGTTCATCCGCACCACGCTCCCCGCCGACGCGGTCACCGGCGCCGTGCAGACCCCGTACCCGGTCCTCCTCAACAGCGACGTGACCGAGATCCCGGCGGGCGGCACGGCTCCCGTCGACCGGACCGACGGCCCGACCCCGGGCTCGCGGGCCGTGGCGGGCGGCGGTGGCGGCTATCTGTCCAACGAAGTGGCCTACCGCTCCAACCGGCTGCGCGCCGAACTCGCCCCGCACCTGCCCGGCGGCCATCTCCACACCCCGGTGCTCACCGGCCTGCCGGCCGACCCCCGGCAGCTGACCGGCCCCGAGTTCGAACGCGCCGAGAGCGCGATCGCCGCGGAGGTCCGCGCGGTCCTCGAACACGCCGCCGCGCGGCGCTAAGGGCTGTCTTGTCGGTCGGGCCGGATCAAGGCCGGGTGACGCGAGCCCGGCCTGATCGCCAAGGCACCCGCCAGCGGCAGCCCCGCCTGCGGTGCGTCCTGCTGCCATGGGGCAGGATGGCAGCCCGTTCCGGATGCGTACACACGCCCGAACGCGGCTTCACGCACGACAAACTGACAGGTGACAAGGTGACGACACACCCACACCCCATACGGCGGCCGGCAGCGCCCGCCGCCACTCCCCGGGGCCGGCGCGGCGCACCGGAGGGGGTCCGTTGAACCGGGATCTCGTCCTGCACGACTGGCTCGTCGCCGGGATCGCGCTGGCGGCGGGCGCCGCGGCCGGACTGCTGCTGCGCGCCCTTCTGCGCTGGCTGGGCCGGCACGCCGAGCGGACCCGGTGGCGGGGGGACGACGTCATCGTCGACGCGCTGCGCACCATCGCGCCCGGGGCCGCCCTGATCGCGGGCGCGGCCGTGGCCGCCACTACCCTGCCGCTCACCGCGCGCGTCTCGGGGTTCGTGAACCAGTCGCTGACCGCGCTGCTCATCCTCATCGCCACGCTCAGCGCGGCGCGGGTCGTGGCGGGCCTCGTGCAGTCCGTGGCGGGGGCGCGCACCGGTGTGGCCGGTTCGGCGACGATCTTCGTCAACATCACGCGGATCGTGGTCCTCGTGATGGGCGTTCTCGTCGCCCTGGAGACCCTCGGCGTGTCCATCGCGCCGCTGGTCACCGCCCTCGGCGTGGGTGGTCTGGCGGTGGCCCTGGCCCTGCAGGACACCCTCGCCAACCTCTTCGCCGGCGTGCACATCCTCGCCTCGAAGACCGTGCAGCCCGGTGACTACATCCGGCTCACCAGCGGCGAGGAGGGCTACGTCGTCGACATCAACTGGCGCAACACCGTGGTCCGCAACCTGTCGAACAACCTGGTCATCATCCCCAACGGGCGTCTCGCCCGGACCAACATGACCAACTTCACCCAGCCGGAGGCGCAGTTCTCGATCCTGGTCCAGGTGGGCGTGGGCTACGAGAGCGATCTGGAGCACGTCGAGCGGGTGACCCTCGACGTGGTCGGCAAGGTGATGGCGGACGTGGACGGCGCGGACCCCGCGCACGAAGGGGCCGTCCGCTTCCACACGTTCGCGGACTCCCGGATCAACTTCACGGTGATCCTGGGCGTCGGCGAGTTCAGCGACCAGTACCGGATCAAGCACGAGTTCATCAAGCGGCTGCACGAGCGGTTCCGGGCGGAGGGCATCTCGATCCCCGCTCCGACGCGTACGGTCGCGCTCCACCGGGACGAGGTCCAGGCGCCGGCGGCACCGCACCCGCCGGTCCCGCACCAGCGCGAGGCGCCGCCGTCGGTGCTCGCGGACAGCGGCCGGTAGACCGCCCGCCCCCTGCGCGCACCCGAGCCCTCGCGTGCCCGCAGGGGGCGGCGGCGGTCCGGCCCGGGTGCGGAATCCGTATGCGGTACGTCAAGACCTCACCACGGCGGGTGCCTCCTCGCCCCGCCGTGGGCAGGCTGGACGTGGCGACAGCCGATCGGCCATCTGGTTCTGGTCACCTCCGGACGGGAGGCAACACATGCCCGGGTACCGACTCCACGACCGTGCGGCGCTGTTCGGGGCCCTGGTGGTGCCCCTTCTCGTGGCACTCGCGCTCGTCCCCTTGCGCACCTGGCTCTCCCCGGCGAACGAGGCCCTGGTCCTGGCCGTCGCCGTGGTCGTGATCGCGGCCTCGGGTACCCGGGCCGCCGCGGCCCTGGCCGCACTCTCCGCGGCCGCCTGGTTCGGCCTCTTCCTCCTCGCCCGGCCCTACGAGCGGTTCACGATCGCCGACCGGGACGAGCTCCAGACGGCCGTCCTCCTGCTGGCTGTCGGGCTGATCGTCTCGCAACCGGCCGTCCGCGCCCGCAGGCTGGAGGCGGTCGTGGTCACCGGCGCCGCGCACCTGTCCAGCCTCCAGGGCACCGCTCGGCTGGCCGAACGGGGCGGCTCGCCCGACGCGGTGGTCGAGTTCGTCCGCCGGGAGCTCATCGGCCTGCTGGGGCTGCGCGGCTGCCGTTTCGAGTACGGGACCCTGATCGGGCACCGACCGCGGCTGGAGCACGACGGCGGCCTGTGGCTGCGCCGCGGCGACGAGGTCACCGGGTACGCCGACTGGCCGGACGGCGAGACCGAGCTGCGGGTCGTCGGGGGCGGCCACTACTACGGCCGCTTCCTCCTCGCCCCCCTTCCCGGCCGCCGCCTGCCGCCCGAGGACGCCCGCTCGGTGGCGGTCGCGCTGGCCGCGCTGGCGGGCGCCGCGCTGGACACGGCCGGGGTGTCCCACCGCGGCTGAACCCCGCTCAGGGCCGCGGGCGGTGGGAGCGGTGGACGCGGGCGAGGACGAGCACGGTGTCGTCGGTCGGCGGGTCGGGCAGCAGGCTTCCGAGGATGTGCTCCGCCATCTCCTCCAACGGCCTCCCGTCCCTGCCCAGTTCGGCGCGCAGCGCGTCCAGGCCGGCCTCGATGTCCCGGCCCCGCGCCTCGATGAGGCCGTCGGTGTACAGGGCGAGGATCGAGTGCTCGGGCAGTTCGACCTCGGCCGTCCGGAACGGGCAGCCGCCCACGCCGAGCGGGACCCCCAGCACCTCGTCCACGGTCTGCACCGTGCCGTCCGGCCGGAGCACCAGGGGCGGGGGGTGGCCCGCGCTGGCGATACGGGCCCGTCCGTCGCGCGGGTCGTAGACGATGTACAGGCAGGTCGCCAGCTCGATGCCGGCCTCCTGGGCGCACGCGTCGAGTTCGGTGAGCAGGTCGGCGGGCTCGCTGTCGTGCCTGGCCAGCGCCTTGGTGGTGATCCGCAGGCGCCCCATGGCGGCGGCCGCCGACACCCCGTGCCCCATCACGTCGCCCACGACGAGGACGACCCGGCCGTCGGGCAGGTCGATCATGTCGTACCAGTCGCCGCCGACCTCGGTGATCCGGCTGCCGGGCACGTACCGGTGGGCCACGTCCACGTACGGGGTGGCCGCGAGCGCGCTGGGCAGCAGGGCCCGCTGCAGGGTGAGGGCGATGTCCTGGACCCGGCTGTAGAGGCGGGCGTTGTCCAGGCAGATCGCGGCGCGCGAGGCGAGCTCGCCGGCCAGGCTGACGTCCTCCGGGCTGAAGGGCGGGCGGGCGGGCGACCGGCCGAAGATGGCGATCCCCTGGACGGTGCCCCTGGCGATGAGCGGGGCGACGAGGATGCAGGCCACCCCGCTCTCGGCCATGAGCCGTGCGCGGGACTCGATGACGACGGTCCGGGCCAGGAACTCCTCGTCCACGACGGCCGAGATGGCACGGCCGGTGCTCAGCATGTCGTGGATGACGGAGCCCGGCGGGTACCGCACCTTCTCCACTCCGCTCACGAGTTCGACGGCCGGAGCGGGCAGGGTCGTCCCGGAGGCGATCCGGCGGGTGATCAGCGGTCGCGCCGGGTCGAAGTCCTCCGACTCGTCCATCCACTCGACGACCTCGACCACGGCGCCGTCGCAGAAGTCCGGCATCGACGCGTCGACCAGCTCCTGGGCGGTGACGTTCACGTCCAGGGTGGTCCCGATCCGGGTGGAGGCCCCGTCCAGCAGCGCCAGCCGGCGGCGGCTGGCCGTGGCTTCCAGGATGGCCCGTTCCCGGTCCGTCACGTCCACCATCAGCCCGCCCACCCCCGGGCGCGTGCCGACCGCCTGGCTCAGCGGGAAGAAGCTCACGGACCGCACCTGGTCGCGGTCCGGATGCCCCCGGGGGCGCACCCCGACCAGCGTCCCCACGACGGGTGCCCCGCCCCGGGCGACGGCGCGGAGCATCCGCTCGTACTCACCACCGTCGGACATGATCATGATTTCGTCCATGTGCCGTCCGAGGTGGGCCTCGATGGGCAGGCCGTCCATGTCGGCGAGGGCCTGGTTGAGGTGGATGTACCGCAGGTCCTGGTCGATCATGACCAGGCCGATGGGGCAGGTCTCGAAGAGGGCGTCGAGGAAGGCGAGGTTGGTCTTGACGCGGTCGAGTTCGTCGCTGCGGCTCGACAGGACCATCACCACCGAGGGGCCGTATCCGGTGACGGAGAAGGACCGGAAGCCGCAGTCGAAGACGGTGCCGTCACGGTGCCGGGCCGTCAGCCGGCCCCGCCAGTAGCCCTGCGTACGGCCTTGTTCCGTCAGCCGGGCGCACGATGCGGACCTACCGCGCGCGGCATCGGCGAAGAGGACGGCGCCGGGCCGGGTGAGGACGGCGCCGGGCTCGTACCCGAAGAGGTCACGGGCGCCGGGCCCCCAGAAGCAGACTCGGTCGTGTTCGTCGATGCCGAGGACGGCCACGGGCACGCGCTCCAGCAGCGACCCCGGCTCGGCCCAGATCGGGCCGTGGGTCTCCTCGCCCCCCGGCCGGGCCGATGGCACGAGACGCCCCCTTCCGCACGCCGTCCTCTCCACATCATCATGCGGGCAGGCCGGGCGGGCACGCCGGGCGTCGCGTGGCGGCCTGGGGCGGGCACGGGGGCGAGCACCGGGCGCTCGTCATCGCAGACGCGCACCGACCGGCGATCGGCCGGCAGTCACCAGGCAAATGGTACCAACGACCTAGCATATGCCCATGCTCATGCCCGATTGACCTCTTGGATGATCGACCATGACGCCGCGGGGCGGGGCGGCCTGGTTCCGTGCCCTGCACCAGGTGCCGCCCCGGGCCGCTCCTGGTTGACTGGCCGTGGCCACCACCCTCCGGACCGCTTGGCGGCTCTCGCGGTCACGGAGTGACCTGGTGCAGGAAGCCCCTGCGCGCCGACAGCGGTGTTCGGCGCGCAGGGCTTCGCCGGCCGTACCCGTACATCGTGGCGCCGGGACGGCCCGCTTTTCGACACCCCGGCACCTGCCGGGCCCGCCCGGCTCCAGCATGATCGAAGCTCTGCGCCGGAGCGGCGGCGCACACGCCCCGCTCCGCTCCGCTTTCCTTCGATCCCGGGAGTCCGGTCCTATGTCCGACATCAGCGTGCGTTCCGTGCGGGCCGGCGATTTCGCCCAGTGGCGCGCCCTCTACCGCGGCTACGCCGAGTTCTACGGGGTGGAGCAGACCGAGGAGGCGGCCGCCACGGTCTGGTCATGGGTGACCGACCCCGGCCACGAGGTCAGCGCCCTGGTGGCCGAGGACACCGAGGGGCGGCTGCTGGGCCTGGCCCACTACCGTCCGTTCGCGCGCCCGCTCTCCGCGACGGTCGGCTGCTTCCTCGACGACCTGTTCGTGGCGCCGCAGCACCGCGGTTCGGGCGCGGCCGACCTGCTGCTCGGCGCCCTGCGCGAGCTCGCGGCCGAGCGCGGCTGGAGCGTGGTCCGCTGGATCACCGCCGACGACAACCACCGGGCACGGTCCAAGTACGACCGGGTCGCCACGCGGACCATGTGGGTCACCTACGACATGACCCCCTGAGCCCCGGCTCCGTCCCCTCGCCGGAGTCAGGCGGGAAGGTCCATCAGGAGCAGGGGGGTCGTGGTGGGTTGCGGGGATCCTCCGGCGGGTTCGAGGGTGAGGCCGATCGCGGCGGCGTCGGCGGGGTCGCCGTCGACGAGGACGGTGCCGTCCTGCTGGATGAAGCCGGCCGGGCGCATGGTGCCGTCGTGGTCCAGCCACAGCTGGTAGGTGGTGCCGGGGACGGGCGCGGGCAGTCCGCCGGCGGTGAAGACGGCCTTGTTGCGCAGGGCGGAGGAGACGACGGTGGCGGATGCCCCGTTGCCGGTGCGGCCGTGGGCCGCGCGGGCGTCGGGAGCGGCCAGGACCGTGCTGACGTCGTCGAGGCGCTGCTCGATCTGCCGGGCCTGCTGTTCGTACTGGCGGCTCTCCTGGTTCTGCCAGGCGGCCAGGCCCGCGAACAGGGCCGCGGCGGCCACGCTCGCGGCCACGGCGAACCGGCCGGCCTTGCGGCGCAGCGCGCCGCGCAGCGGGACCGGGGAGAGGGTGGTGGAGCTTCGGGGCGGGAGCTGGCGCACTCCCTCGACGGCCGCCAGGGTCCGCCGCTTCATGGCGGCCGGGGGCTGCTGGGCCACGGCGGCGGCCAGCCGGGCTGCGGTGGCCTGGAACCCGGCCACTTCCAGGCGGCACTCCTCGCACCGGGAGAGGTGGTCGGTGAACGGCTCGCGTTCGCCGGCGTCCAGGGCGTTCAGGGCGTAGGCGGCGGTGAGGGCGTGGCTGTCGGACCGGCGCCGGCTCATGCGGTCACCCCCATGCAGTCGCGGAGCCGGATCAGTCCGTCGCGCATGCGTGTCTTGACGGTGGGAAGCGGCGCGTGGAGGACTTCGGCGACCTCGCGGTAGGTCAGGCCCTGGTAGTAGGCCATGGTCACCACCTGGCGCTGGAGTTCGGTGAGGCCGCGCAGGCAGCGGCGGACCTGTTCGCTGTCCAGGCGGGTCTCGACCTGTTCGGCGACCTCGTCGAAGGCCGTCCGGTGCTCGCGGGCGGCCTGCGCGCGTTCCCGGTCGGTGGACGCCTGGGCGGAGCGGACCCGGTCCACGGCCCGCCGGTGGGCGATGGTCGCCGCCCACGTGGTGACGCTGCCGGAATCGGGCCGGTAGCGGGCGGCCTGCCGCCACAGGTCGATCATGACCTCCTGGGTGACCTCCTCGGACTGGGCCCGGTCGCGTACGACTTTGATCACGATCCCGAAGACCAGGGGGGCGAGGGCGTCGTACAGGACGGAGAACGCCTCCTTGTCGCCGTGGGCGACCTGCCGCACGACCTCGGGGAGCCCGGTGGGGCCGGTGCGGCCGGTGGGGCCTCCGGTGGGGTCGGGACCGAAGGGGCTCTGCTGATTCACGGTGCGGGCTCCGGCCGGGGGGACCAGGCGCAGGGTCGGCCGGTGGCGTCCGGCCGGGGGCGGGGTGTCCATCGCATGGTGGTCCTTGTCCGGAGAGCAGCGGCCGGACCGCCGCGCAGCGCGGTGTCGGCCACAGGTCCAGGTGATGGGTCTGATGGTTCTTCGTAGCGGAGGCGCGCGCGGATGGGAGGGCATTCACGCTCCGGGACGGCGCGCGGTTCCCTCGTTCGAGGGAACCGTCGGGTCAGCCGTCCCGCCAGGTGATCACTGCGATGACCTGCTTGCCGCGCGGTGAGCGGCTGACGAACAGGTCCGCGCCGAGCGCCCGGACGATCTGCAGCCCGCGCCCCCGGGTGGCGTCGGTCCCGCGGCCGTCGCCCCGCTGCGGCAGGGAGAGCGAGCCGTCGCTGACGCAGATGCCCGCCCGGCCCCGGTCCAGGCTGATCGTGAGCGCGTACGGGGGCATGGCGTGCCGGACCGCGTTGGTGGCGAGTTCAGACGCGATCAGCAGGATGTCGCAGGCGGTCTCCTGTGGGCAGCGCACGGGGTGCAGGGCCAGGGTGCGCGCGGCGCTGCGGCGGGCTTCCCCGGCGGCCTGCGGTCCTGAGGGCAGTGGGTGGTGCACGGTCCTCGGCCGTGCCGGGGATGCGATTGCGGTGTCCATGACGGTTTCCTCGCTGTGCGAGCGGCCCCGGTGGATCCGGGCCGGACCGGGGGCCGGGAACGGACGGGGTTCCGGGGCGGTGACCCCGGAACCCCTTTGTGCCAGGTCGGCGCTACGGTGCCATGGCGCTACGGGCTACCACTTGCTGTGGCAGTTCCAGTGGCCGGGCACCCAGTGCTTCGAGTGGCCCTTGCCCCACCAGCCGTCGTGCCAGTCGCCGTGGTGGTCGCGGTAGCCCTGGTGCCAGGTGCCGTGGTGCCACTTGGATTCCCAGTGCCCCTTAACCCAGGTGCACCGGTCATGGCGGTCCCACCGGTTGTGGCGGTCGTGGCGGTCCTGACGGTGGTCACGATCACGATCACGGTCACGGTCACGGTCACCGGTGAGCGTCGAGCTCACCGTGGCGGACGCCGCCGGGGCGGCGTTCGCGGTGCCGGAGAGGCCCAGCAGCGACCCGCCGGCCAGCAGCCCGGCGGACGCGGCTCCGACGATCAGGCGCCGCGTGCGCAGCGAACCGGTCATCGCACTCACCTCCTTCCCTTCATCGGACAGTCGGTTCAGCGGCCCCTTCGACCTCAGGAGCCTCACCAGGGATTCGCCGCGAACGGGATGAGGGATTGGAAAATCCTCATCATCGGACATAACGCCTCGACGCGACGGCGATCAGCAGCTACCGGTGAATACAGCATTTGCTAGGCGAAATCATGAGATCCACCTCATCTGCAGCCTTATCTGACTGATACATTCCGCAGGCGCAATCCGCACACTCCGCCCCGTCACGGCTGTCCACAACCTGGTTCGACGCCGTGCCGAGCACCTCGGTCAGACCGAAGTCCCGAGAACCACCACGGATGCGTCGGAGGCCGTGCGGCCATGGCCGCCTCCAGCCGAGATCCACCTCCGAAGGGGAAATTCTGATGCGAAAGATGCTTCTACGGCGCCCGGCCGCGGGAAAGGCGCTGGTCGTGAGCGCCCTGCTGGCCCTGTCGGTACCGGGAATCGCGTACGCCAACACGGTCGGCGCGACCGTGAAGACCCCGGGCGCCACCATGGGGCCCGGCTCCGCCTTCTCCGAGATATCCACCAGCGCCGCCTGTAGCAGCGGCCTGATCTCCGGCGGCGGGATCGCCCAGGCCATCGGCACCGGCACCTCGTCGAACGGCAACAAGATCAACGGCACCTCGCCGAGCCCCGACGGCAGCACCGAGTACACCGGCTCCACCGGCGTGGTCGGGACCGACCTGGCCTACTGGCTTCCCGGGCCGTCGACGGTGTGGTCCTCGCCGCCTTCGCCAGGGAACGCGCGAGGACGTCCCCGACGGCTGGCTCACCGGCACGGGCACGGCGGTCGCCATGATCGCGACCGGCCCGCCCGGCGGCCACTTCGCCGACGCCCGGGTGAGCCTGCTGCGTGACGGTACGTACGACATCGTGGTCGGCACGGCGGAGTTCGGCAACGGCACGACCACCGTCCACCAGCAGATCACGGCCGGCGCCCTGAACACGACGGTGGACCGGATCGCGGTCCGCCAGTCGGACACGAATGCGGTCCGGCACGACACCGGCGCGTTCGGCTCGGCCGGCACGGTGGTGGCGGGCAAGGCGGTGATGCTGGCGGCGAATTCGCTGGCGGAGCGCCTGCAGACCTTCGCGGCCCGCCACACGGGCGTGGCCCGGCACCTGTGCAAGCTGGGGCCCGAGGCCTTCGACTGCGCGGGCCGGATCGTCACCCTCAAGGAGCTGTACGAG
Source organism: Streptomyces sp. NPDC001549 (assembly GCF_042894025.1). Lineage (NCBI taxonomy): Bacteria > Bacillati > Actinomycetota > Actinomycetes > Kitasatosporales > Streptomycetaceae > Streptomyces > Streptomyces sp. NPDC001549. Next base: position 172,298 of record NZ_JBIAVJ010000008.1, on the reverse strand, counting down.
GCCGCGTACGACAAGGGCAAGCTGGAGGAGATGGCCGCGGACGGCCACTGGACCGGCTCCCCCCGCTCGGTGGCCTTCAACGCCCAGTGGTTCCGCCTCGCCGTCGACCCGCACACCGGCGAGATGAAGATCCTGCGCAGTGTGCACGCCGCCGACGCCGGCAAGGTCATGAACCCGATGCAGTACCGCGGCCAGGTGGAGGGCGGTGTGGCCCAGGCGCTGGGGGCGACCCTCTTCGAGACGGTACGGGTGGACGAGCGCGGCGAGGTCACTACGGCGGCGTTCCGCCGTTACCGGCTCCCGCAGTACGCGGATGTCCCGCGCACGGAGGTCCACTTCATGGAGACCTCAGACGCGATCGGCCCGCTCGGCGCCAAGTCGATGAGTGAGAGCCCCTTCAACCCGGTGGCCCCTGCCTTCGCCAACGCCCTGCGCGACGCGACCGGGGTCCGGTTCACGGAGATGCCGGTGACCAGAGATGTCGTCTGGCAGAGGATGCAAGCCGCGAGGGGGTAGAACGCACTCACATGCAACTCACATGGTGAGATGAGGCTGGCAGATACGTTTCCGGGGCGAGGAGATCTGGGAATCGGGCTCGTATGGCCAAACTCATGCTGCACGGCGACCTCGACCGCCCGGCGCTGCTCAGCGTCGCCGACCTGCGCGCATGGGAGCAGCACCCGGCCAAGGTGGTGTTCGACTGCGCGACGAACGGCCCGCAGCACCACGTCTTCGAGGGCGTGCTGCTGCGTGACGTGGTCGCGAGCGCGGGGCCTGCCTTCGACGCCCGGCGCCGCAAGGACCGGTCGCGCTTCCTGCTGGCGGTCAGCGGCGGGGACGGCCACCACAGCGTCCTCGCCTGGGCCGAGCTGGACGCCGACTTCGGGGGCAGTCCGGTGCTGCTGGCCACCCGTCTGGACGGGGAGGACCTGGACGAGTCCGGGGCCCAGCTGGTGGTGCCCTCGGACCGGTGCGGGGCGCGCTATGTCAGCGCGGTCACGCACGTGTGGTTCGGCGCCCTGGCGGCGCCGGGCCTCTGAGCGCGGCCGGGACCGTGCGAACGGTACCGGCGATATGGGGGGTTCAGGCACTGGCGAGGGAGATCTCGGTCGACTTGATCAGCGCCACGACGGAGGAGCCGGGGACCAGGCCCAGCGCCTGGACACCGTCGGCGGTGACGGCCGCGGTCAGTCCGCCCCCGTTCACGTTGACCTTCACGGCGGCCATGGCCGGGCCGACGGTGACCTCCGACACCGTGCCCGTGATCTGGTTGCGGATGGAGATGTTCTCGACCGGGCCGGTGGCGAGGGCCACCTCGGTGGCCTTGACGAGCGCCTTCACCGCGGAGCCCGGGGTGATGCCGAGGTCCTTGACGGCGTCGGCGGTGATGGCCGCGGTGATCTCCTCGCCGCCGTCCAGACGGACCTTGACCGTCGCCATGGCCTCACCGACGGTGACGGCGGTGACGGTGCCCGCGAGCTGGTTGCGGATGCTCAGACTCATGAAGGTTCGACCTCTTGCGTAGGCGCCTCGCGCGGTCCGAAGGGGCCGCACGGGACCGACCGTAGGGCCACCCGGTCCGGTCCGCCCCGATCCCCCTCGCGCCCGCGCGCCGGAACCACCCGGCCGGCTGGCCCGGTGCTTGCCGGGGACCATGCCATTCGACCGCTACGGCGTGCTGGCCGGGACCCTGCACAAGCACTTCCGCGACACCCCGGACACGGAGGGCGCCTGGTTCCACGTCAACCTCCGGGTCGACGCCCCGGACGGGGGATACAAGTGCGCCGTCGAAGGTCTTCACCGTGGACGCGGCGGCACTCGGCCCTTTGTGGCATCTGGCAGGACGGAGCAACCATGACCCGCCGCCCCGACGGGCGTTACGACGTGTTCCTGAACAAGTTCTCCGGCCAGAGGGACCACACGGACGACGCCGGCCACCCGGTCTGAATCCGGCCTGCATTCGGGCTGCAGCCCGTCTGCATCGGTCTGCATCCGGCCTCGGTCCGGGCCGGCGGTTCCGGGCCTCCGCGGAATCGGCCCCGGACCGCCGGGAACCCCGGGCGCCTCCCATCCGACTACTGCCGCGTGGGAGGCGGATCCTCGCCTTCCCGCGCGGCGGAGGAGGCGTGTGATGGGCGGGCTGGATGTGCGCATGCGGGAGGTCGTGTGCCGGCACGGCCGGGTGGAGGCCGTCTCGGACGTCGATCTGGAGATCGCCGCCGGTGAGCGCGTGGCCCTGACCGGTACCAACGGCTCGGGCAAGACGACGCTGCTGCGCGCCGTCCTCGGTCTGCACCGGCAGACGACGGGCTCGATCCTGGTCGGCGGCCGCGAGGGCCGGTCGCCCGCCGAGTGGGCCTGGCGGCGCCGGGCCTGCGCCTGGATCCCGCAGAAGCCGGCCGCCGGCCGCTTCCCCCTGCTCGGCGCCGAACTGCTGGCCGGCAGCAACGCTCCGGCGGAGGCGGCCGAGGCCGCGGAGCGGCTCGGTGTGGGCCCGCTCGTCGGGCGGCCCCTGCACACCCTCTCGGGCGGCCAGTTGCAGCGGATGTACCTCGCCCGGGCGATCGGATGCATCGCCGCGGGAGCCGAGCTGCTCCTGGCGGACGAGCCGACCGCCGCCCTCGACTTCGACGGCCAGTCGGAGGCCGCGGACGTCCTCACCTCCCTGCCGGTGACCCTCATCGTGGTGACGCACGACCGGGCCCTCGCGGACCGCTGCGACCGCGTACTGGAGATGGCCGCGGGCCACCTGCGGGAGGTCCGGTGAACCTGGCCGCCGCCGACCTCGGTGAACTCCTCCAGCTGCTGCCCGTGCAACGGGCGGGCGTGGCCCTGCTGCTGGCCGCGATCGGCCTGCCGGTCATCGGCGTGGTCATCGTCGGGCTCGACATCATGCCGGTGCGGTTCGCGATGATGCACGTGGCCCTGCTGGGCATCGCCGTCGGACTCCTCACCGGACTCGACCCCATGCTGTGCGCGCTGGTGGCCTGCGCGCTGGCCGGCGCGGGCGTGGCCCCGCTCGCCCGGACCCCGGACGGCCTGTCCGGGGCGATGGGCCTGCTGATGAGCCTGGCCATCGCGGCGGCGCTGCTCCTGCTGGCCGTGTCGGGGGTCAACGCCTCCGGCGCCTTCGCCCTGCTCTGGGGGTCGATCCTGTCGGTCGGGACACCGGACCTCATCGTCCTCGGCGTACTGGCCGTCGCCGTACCGGGCCTGTTCTGGTGGCGGCGCCGCGAGATCGGCCTCCTCCTCTACGACCGCGAGCTCGCCCTGTGTTCCGGCGTACCGGTGCGGGCCCTGACGGCCGCCCTGCTGGTACTGGTCGCCATCTCGGTCGCCGGGGCGATCAAACTGACCGGCGCCCTGCTCGTCGACGCCCTGACCCTGCTGCCCGCACTCGCCGCCCGCCGCCTGGGCAGCTCACTGAAGTCGATCACCCTCTGGGCGGTCGGCATCGGGGTGGCGGTGAATCTGACGGGGTTCCTGCTGGCCCTGTGGCTGGACTGGCCGCCCGGCCCGGTCCTCGTCCTGACCGCGGGGGCACTGGTCCTCGCGGTGCATTTCATACCCGAACGGAGAATCAGCTCATGGCGCGCACCCGCGTCCGTATCTCTTCCCTCCTCGCACTGAGCGCGTCGCTCGTCCTGACCGCCGCCTGCGGGAACACCCCTTCACCCCAGGACGCGAAGTCCCAGGACGGCACGCAGCCGCAGGCCAAGAAGCCGGTCGTGGTCGTCACCACCACCTGGGAGGGCGCCTTCGCGAAGGCCGCGGGCGCCGAGGACATCAAGGTCATCGTGCCGCAGTCCGTCCACCACGCCCCGGACTACGACCCCAAGCCCTCGGACCTCGCCGCCGTGGCCAAGGCCGACTTCGTGCTCTACGCGCCGTTCGAGCCGTACGCCGCGAAGATCAAGGAGGCCGCGGGCTCCAAGGCGAAGCTGGTCGAGGTGAACCTCGACAACGACCCCGACAAGGCCAAGGCCGAGGTCGACAAGCTGGGAGCCCTCTTCGGCACGGCGGACGCCGCCACGAAGTGGAAGACCGGCTTCGACACCGAGTACGCGAAGCTGAACAAGGAGGTCCAGGCCGGGTGGCCCGGCGGCAAGAGTCCCTCCGTCGTGGCCCAGGTCTTCACCGCGTGGTCGGCGAAGCTCGCGGGCGCCACCCCGGTGGGCACCTACGGCCCCGAGGCCGTGACCCCGGCGCAGCTCGCCGAGCTCGCGGCGAAGAAGCCGGAGCTGGTGCTGGACAACGCGCACATGTCCACCGGCACGGTACTGCCCGACTCCGGCGCCAAGCAGGTCAAGATCGTCAACTATCCCGGCGAGGACCTCGACCTCCTGCCGGTCTATCGCAACGCCGCGGCCGAACTGAAGAAGGCCATGGGCGCCTCCTGACCGACTGCCCCTGAGCAGCCCCGCGGCCGACGCGCGAGCCCGGACGGGAACCGGCCGTTGCCGGGTGTACCGGCTCGCCGTTCCGCGGGGCACTCCACCGTGCCTGGGCCGTCGGACCGCACCCCGAACGGGAACCCGGGCGCGGGGCTGCACCGCCCGACGAGCGAGGACTCCTGGACTCCTGGACTCCTGGACTCCTGGACTCCTGGACTCCTCATCGAGCGGTACCACTGGACGTACCCGGCGCCGGACGGATCTCCGGTGCCGGGAGGACGCCCGCGCGCCGTAACGGCTCGTACCAGCCCTGGTCGGCGGACTCGATGAGGCGCGGAGGCCGGGTGTCGTACCGACCGCCTATCTCACGCGATGATTTCCGATGAGGGTACGCACCCGACGGTCCATGTCCATGTGGGTGAGCGCCGAGCGCAGATCGACGAACAGCTCGCGCCGACGATCGAGGCGCTGTGGCGCAGCACTCGGGACGGAGGCTCCGGTCGAAGGCTGATCGTTTCTTCCCGGGGGCAGTGATCGTTGGGCGGGTGTGACCTCGAGAACCGTGTGCCCGCCGGCCGGGCCCCCGCCGGCCCTGATGGATGGCCGTACCCGTGACCCGTATCCGTACTTCGCGTGGCTGCGCCGGCATGCGCCGGTGTCCTGCGAGCGCAGGGCGAGCGGGCTGGTGGTGTGGCAGGTCGCCCGCTACGACGACGTCGGCGCACTGATCGCGGACCCGCGCCTGAGCAAGGCCCCCGGGCGGGTGCCCGGCCCGGGCCCCCGGCCTCTGATGAGGCGCCGTCCGCGGCGGGGCCGGCCGGCCCCGCCGCGCTCGTCCGTCCGGTGGGGCCCGGCGGGCGGTGCCTGCCGCCGGGCCCCGTCCCTCAGCCCGCCTGTGCGAGCGGCGGAGCCATCGCGGAGGTCGCCGCGAGGCGCTCGCGCAGGGCCGCGCGGTCCGGTTTGCCGGCCGCCGTCAGGGGCAGTTCGGCGATCAGGAGCAGCCGCTCGGGGTGTTTGCTCCGTTCCAGCCCGCGCCGCGTGAGGTGTTCGCCGAGGGAGGCGAGGGTGAGGGGCTGCCCTCCGCGCGGTACCACGCAGGCCGCCAGCCGCTCCCCCATCAGCGGGTCCGGCACGCCGACGCAGGCCACGTCCCGGATCTGGGGGTGCGCGGTGAGTTCGCGTTCCACCTCCGCCGGGCTGATGTTGGCGCCGCCGCGGATGACGATGTCCTTGAGGCGGCCCACGATGTGCAGGACGCTGTCGGAGTCGAGGTACCCGAGGTCACCGGTGCGGACCCAGCCGTCGGGCGTACGGTAGCGGGCGTCCAGGTCGGGCGCGCCCACGTAGCACAGCGGGGTCATCGGGCCGCGCGAGATGATCTCGCCGACGGCGCCGTCGGGCAGCGGTTCGTGCGTGTCGGGGTCGGCGATGCGGATCTCGGCGACCCGGGGGTCGGGATGGCCGGCGACGACCCCGGATCCGTCGGTGGGCGGCACCGTGTTGCCGAGTCCGGTGTGACAGTTGACGCCGTCGGCGGAGCCGTAGAGGTTCACCACGGGACAGCCGAAGGCCTGGGCCGCGGCGGCCGCGGTGGTCTCGTCGAGCGGCGCCCCGCCGAGGACCAGTGCGGTGGGCGCGGGCAGCTTCTCGTCCGTCCCGTCGAGGCGTTCGAGCATCATGCGGACCATGGTGGGCACGCCGAGGATGTGGGTCGGCCGGTGTTCGCGTACCGCCTCGATGGCCGCTTCCGGGGTGAAGTGGTCGAGCAGGACGAGGGTGCCGCCGTGCCGGGCGAGGGTGACGGCGGTGCCGTTGGACCCGAAGGCGGACGCCAGCGGTACGAGGAACAGGCAGCTCGGCGGGGTGCGGTCCGGGATGAGGGAGGCGAGGAAGTTCCCGCGTCCGCCGGCCAGCGCGTTGTGCGAGTACGCGATCATCTTCGGCTCGGCCTCGGAGCCGGAGGACACGAGGATGCGTGCGGCACTGTCGGGATCGGGCCGGGCGGGGACGAATCCATTGGGGTCGGAACGCAGCAGGCCCGACAGCTGAATCGTTCCTTCAGGTGCGTCTCCGCGGCCGGCGGCGATCACGTGGCGCAGGTCCGGGAGCGCCCCGGCGAGCGTGCTCAGATCCGCCGCGTGCCGGAACCCCCGGTGCTCGGTGGAGGCGATGACGGCGACGGCCTCGGCGCGGCGCAGCAGGCACTCGGCTTCGAGGACGCCCCGGCCCACCGGGAACGGGAGCGCGATCGCGCCGAGCGCGGCGAGCGCGAGATCGGCGATGACGGCGAAGCGGTTGTTGGGGAGTTGAACGCCGACCACGTCGCCCGGGCCGATCCCGAGTTCCCGCAGGCCGGTGGCCAGACATCGCACCTTGCGGTCCAGCGCGGTGTAGCAGAGCTTGCCCTTGGCATCGAGGACGGCCGTGCGGTGCAGGTCGGCGATCTGGCGTGCCCGGAAGAGGCTGTAGAGGTCGAGGTCGGGGCAGGTCCCGTCGACCACCCAGGACCGTCGGAGTTCGGCGGGCAGCAGGTCGTGCAGTACGAGCCTGTCGGCGGTCATACGAAGCTCCAGGGGTCGGGGACTGCGGGGGCGCCGTGCGCGTCGCGGCTGATCGAGCCGGGGAAGCGCGGATCGTGGTGCAGGTCGGACAGCTCGGTGGTGACCGCGGTCGCGGTCAGCCCGTGCTCGTGCAGCCGGGCCAGGGCCTCGGTCGTGGACAGGCCGCCCAGGTCGTGGGCGGCCACGGCGGGGGCGTCGGCGTCGGCCGGCGCGAGCCAGCCGTCCGCCGTCGGCCGCGGGAGCCGGAATCCGGCCGGCCGGCGGGGGTTCTCGCCGCGGGCCGCCCGGCGCAGGGCGGGGGCGGTCAGCGTGTCGGCCGCGCCGAGCAGGGAGGAGTCCACCCGTACGCCGTGGCCGGTGCGCTCGCGCAGCAGCAGCCCGGCGAGGACGGCCTCGGCGCCGAGCAGTCCGCCCAGCACGTCGAGCAGGGTCATCAGCGAGGGCGCCGGGGCCTCGCCGTCGGGGCGGACGGCCTCGCCGACGCCCGTACGTGCCTGGACCATGAAGTCGGTGCCCATGGGGGCGTCCTCGATCCGGTCGGCCCAGCCGCTGGTGTACGCGTAGACGAGTGCGGGATTGACCCGTGCGAGGTCCCCCGAGTCCAGGCCGAGCTCGGCGGCCTTGCCCGGCGCCCAGTTGTGCAGGAAGACGTCGGCCCCGGCCACCAGCTCCCGCAGCCGTAGGCGGTCGGCCTCCTTCTTGATGTCGATCTCCACGGCCCGCTTGCCCCGGTTGAGGGCGAGCCAGCGCGCCGAGATCCCGGAACAGGCCGGGGGCATGCCGCGCAGCGGGTCGCCGCCCGGCGGTTCGATCCGGATCACGTCGGCCCCGAGGAGCCCGAGCAGATGAGCCGCGAGCGGGGCCTGGATGCGACGGCCCGCCTCCAGCACGGTCAGCCCGGCCAGGGGTCCGCCGGCGGGTGCCGCGCCGGGCAGCCGGACCGACCTGGCGGTGAGACGTCCGGTGGCCGACCGCGCCAGGGACCAGGGGGCGGCGCCGTCGTGCTCCGCGGCCCGTTCCGCGGCCCGTTCCGTGAGCGGGTGCAGGGCGCACACCTCGGTGCCGTAGGCGGCCGCGGCCCGGCGGATCCGCTCCCAGGTGTGGGACCGGGCCGTGAGGTGGAGGGCCGCCGGGAAGGGAGCGCAGGCGGTGGCGTAGCGGAACTGGAAGGGCCGCCAGCCGGCCCTCAGGGCCTCCGCGGGCGCCTCCAGGGCCTTCCAGAAGGCCGCCCAGGCACCCGGATCGAGGGTCTCCAGTTCGAAGAGGACGCCGTCGGCGGAGGTGAACGGAGGTCCTCCGGCGGCGAGTTCGGCGGCCTCACCCTCGTCGGCCCCGGCGGCGGCGAGGTACTGGGAGACCGCGAGCAGGCCCGCCCGGTCCGCGCTGGTGGTGACCGCGCGGGCGGCGCCGCCGCGGGCCTGGCCCACGAGGGCCGCGAGCAGCCCCTGTACGGCAAGGACTCCGGTGGCGGTGGCCGCGTAGTCGACGGCGAGGCCGCGCGGGCTGCCATCGCGCCTGCCGTGTACGGCCATGATGCCGGTGGCGGCCTGCACCGTGGCCTCGTCGACGAGCCCGCTCAGGGGATCCGCCCAGGTGGCCGTCGCGTGCGCCGGGTCGAAACCGCCGCCCACGAGGGTGGTGCCGCCGGTGGTGGTGGCGGTGCCGCCGGTGGTGGTGCCGGTGGACGCGTCCCCCTGTGCGGGGCGGTCCGTCCGTGCGCCGAGCAGCCGCAGGTGGTCGGCGATGACGCTCGTGATCTGCGGGGGCCCCGAGGTGTCGAAGCGCAGTGTGTCGAGCGGCCGGACCGTCTGCGTGGTTGCTGGTGACGCCATGCCTCTCCTCTCCTGGCGCGGCGGTGGCCGGCGCCCGGGTCTTACCGAATCTGGGGAACCCGGGAGCGTCCGCACCCGACCAGTTCCACGGACAGGGAGTCGGTCGGCCGTTCCCGCGAGTTCCCGGGAATGAGGAGGAAAAGAAGTGACGGATCCAGGCACGGACCACACCTCGGACGCGCAACAGGCGGCGGGGGCGGATGAGTTGATGGGGCGGATCGACCGGTTCGTCCGCACCCGGGTGATCCCCCGGGAGCCGGTGCTGGAGGGGGGCGGGCCCGCGGCGGCCGGAGAACTGGCCGAACTGCGCGCCCAGGCACAGGAGGAGGGCCTGTGGGCGCTGCCGCTCCCGGTGGAACTGGGCGGCGGCGGGCTGGGGTTCGGGGCGTACGCCGCCGTGGCCGAGGCGGAGGGGGCCAGCGACCACGGTCCGGCCGCGCTGGGATCCGCCCCGCTGCTCGACGTGACGATGCTGGCGCGGCACGGGGGGACCGCGGTCCGCGAGGCGTACCTGAAGCCGCTGGTCGCCGGGGAGATGCGGGCCTGTTACGCCATGACCGAGCCGGACGTCCCCGGCACCGACCCCTCGCGGACCGGCACCCGGGCCGAGCGCGGGCCGGACGGCAGCTGGCTGGTCACCGGCCGCAAGTGGTTCACCTCCGGCGCCGCCGGCGCCGACCTGGTGACGGTCATGGCCCGCACCGGCGGGAGCGCCGGTGACCGCGAGGGGCTGTCGTTGCTGCTCGTGCCCACCGGGTCGGCCGGCTTCCGCGTCGTACGCGAACTCCCCGTCCTCGGTGCGGGCGGCCAGTACGAGATCGAGCTCGACCGGGTCCGGGTCCCGGCCGACCACCTCCTCGGCGAGCCCGGGGACGCGCTCGCCATCGCCGGTGAGCGGCTGCAGCTCGGCCGTACGCTGCGCTGCCTGCGCTGGCTCGGCCAGGCCCGGCGCGCCTTCGACCTCATGTGTGAGCGGGCCGCCACCCGCAGCGGGTCCCGTGGGCCCCTCGCCGACCAGCAGCTGATCCAGAGTCATGTCTTCGACGCCCTGCTCGCCCTGCGCACCACCCGCCCCCTGGTGCACGAGGCGGTGGCGCTGATCGCCGCCGGGCGGGACGCGCGTACGGAGGTGGGGCTCGCCAAGGTCGCCGCCGCGCGCATGCTGCAGCAGGTCGCGGACTCCGCCATCCAGGTCCACGGCGCCGCCGGGCTCGGTCCGGACACCCCTCTGCCCGGACTCCTGCGCACCGGCCGGGCCGCCCGCATCCTCGACGGACCGGACGAGCTCCACATCACCTCCGTGGCCCGCCGGGTCCTGCGCGGCTACGCACGGGACGGCGGCCCGGAGCCTGGGCCGTCTCTTTCGGATCCTGTCGGATGAGCCCGGGTCGTCCGGTGCGGTGCCTCGCAAGGCGGAGGGGCGCTCGTGTACGGGACGTACGTGCGCGGTCCGGCAACGCGGCGAGGTGCCGTGCCGGGCGTCGTGACCCGGTGAACCCTGCCGGTCACAGCACTAGACGCGGGTGATGTCGACGAGCCCGTGCAGGGCGGCGAGGCCGAGTGCCAGGAAGAAGTCGCCCCAGACGAGCTCGTGCCGGACGGCCAGCTCCTTCCCGGCGTCGTAGCAGCCGTCCAGCAGCATCCCGGGCGGGCGCCCGGAGTCCGGCCCGGTGAGGTGGCTCTCCGCGAGGCGGTGGAGGATCGCCTCGGCCCGGTACGCGTACGCGTCCGCCCGGGGGCCGGGCACCCGGGCGAGTTTCAGCAGGGCGACCGCGGTGATCGCGGCGGCCGAGGTGTCGAGCGGGCCGTCCGGCCGGGCGGCGTCGGCCGCCGGGACGAGCCCTCCGGCCGGGGATTCGCCCTCTGCCGAGAGGAGTTCGGCCGCCTCGGCGAGCCGGGCGGCCGGGCCGGGCGCCGCCGGGTCCGGGCGCAGCAGGGCGTCGGCCACCGCCAGCAGCAGCCAGGCCCGGCCCCGGCTCCAGCCCGGCGGCGGGTTCGCGCAGGGCTGCCAGCCCGCAGCCGCGTCGAAGCGCAGGGCGGGCCGCAGCGAGAGGCCCCGGCCCGCGCCGAGGCAGAGATCGAGGTGGCGGTGGAGGTGGGCCGCCGCCGCGGCGGCGCCCTGCGGTCCGGCTCCGGCCAGCAGGGGTACGGTCCCCGGCACCCCGTCCACGCGGGCGAGCAGGCGGGGCCCGCCGAGCGCGTCCCCCCAGGGCACGAGCCCGAGTTCGCGGTCGTAGGCCGACAGCACGGCGTGCGCGGCGCGGCCCCGGAGCTCGGCGGCCCCGGCGTCGTCCCCGGCCGGAGCGGTCCCGTACCAGAGGATCAGGCCGCGGGTGGCGGTGTCGGCCCGTACCCACGGTTCGAGCCGGGCCGTGCACGCGGCGGCGGCACGCCGGTCGGCCGCGTCGCCGGTGTACCGTGCCCACAGCCAGAGCAGCCCGGCCCAGAACCCGCCGGTCCACGAGCCGCGGCCGGTGGTCGTCCACCGCCCGTCGTCCGGCTCGGCGTAGAGCGGGAAGCGGGAGCCGACCGCCTCGGCGGTCACCGCCACCCGCGCCATGACGGCCGCGAGGACCGGGGCCGGCCAGGCTTCGCCGCCCGCGCTCATGCCGCGCCCTCCCGCCGGTCGCGTACGGCCCACAGGAACGCGACGGCCGCCGCCACCGCGAACTCCGCAGCGACCAGCAGCCAGCCCGGCCCGTACCGTCCGCTCTGCGCGAGCAGCCCGAACAGGGGCGGGCCCACGGCGAATCCGCCGAAGAACCCGGCCGCGACCAGCGCCGAGTCCTGCCCGGCCCGGCCGGGGGCGGCCCGCTGCATCACCAGCACCATCGAGACGGCGTTGCCGGAGACGGCGAAGACGCCGACGGCGATCGCCCCGACCCACACCAGCGGGCCCGCCACCAGGGCGGCCGCCAGCAGGGCCGCCGCGCTCAGCGCCCCGCAGGCCAGCCACCCCGGGAGCCACTCGGCCCGTCCGGGCCGGGCCGCCTTCGACCATCCGACCCGGCCCGCGATCCCCGCCACGCCCAGTACGGCGACCAGGGCGGCCGCCGCCGTCGGGCCCATGTCCAGGCGCTGCGCGCCGAAGAGCGCGAGGTAGGTGTTGACCGAGGCGATCCCGGCGCCGAGGAACAGCGAGAAGACCGCCAGCCAGGCCACCATCCCCCGCGGCACGAGAGCCGTACGGGGCCCCGCGGGCGGCGCGGCGGGGTCGGCGGGCAGGACGCGCAGGGCCCACAGCCCGGCGAGCAGGGCGGCGCCGGCGCCGGTCCAGACCGCGCCCCGCCAGCCGATGCCGCCCGCGAGCAGGGCGAGCGGCAGTCCGGCCGCGAAGGCGCCGAGCTGGACCCCGGACTGCTTGAGCCCCGTCACGGCGCCCCGCCGGGCGGGCGGAACGGCGCGCAGCACGGCCTTGTTGGTGGCCGGGTTGGCCAGCGCCTGGGGTACGCCGCCCAGTGCGACGGCGCCGAGCAGCAGCCCGGCGCCGGGCGCGGCGCCGATCAGGGCGAGTGCCGCCGCGGAGACCAGCAGCAGGACCACCAGTGAGCGCCGCGGACCGATCCGGTCCACGATCCGGCCGCCCGCCGGGGACAGGACGGCGGCGGTCCCGAAGCCGATCGTGGTCGTGAGCCCCAGCACGGCCGGGGATACGCCGAGTTCGGTCACCAGGCGCGGGCCCAGCGCCCCGAGGAGGAACAGCTGCAGCATCGAGAACGCCATGGCGCAGGTGAGCAGCGCGGTCAACTGCCGCCCCGCCGCACCCTCCTTCTCCGCCGGCGATGCGGTCGCCGTCCCCTCCGCCGTCACGAAGTCTCCCTTCCCAGGACGTTGAACTCTTCGACCGAGCGGGTAGGCAGTCGGATGGAGTGGCGGGCAGGTTCCCTCCCTCCGCTGTGCCCTGCACCACACGAGGCGGGCGGCCCGGCCATGACAAGCCGGGGCGTGGGAACTTGTCCGGAAGTGCGCACCCTGATGTGCGGCTCGGGAGGCCGGTGCAAGGATGAGCCCTCGATGAACCCGGTCCGTTGTTTCCGCGCCCTCCGGGCTGCGATGTTCGCAGCCCTCTGTGTGCTGCTCGCGGCTACCGGGCACCTGCTCATGTCGGGTGCGGCAGTGCCCTGGTGGGCCCTGTCCGTCGCCTTCCCCGGCACGGCGGCGACGGCCTGGGCGCTCGCAGGACGTGAACGCGGGCTGCTCGCCGTGACGACGGCGGCCGTCGCCGTCCAGGCGGTGCTCCACGCCGGTTTCTCCCTCTCCCAGTCCCTCGTCGGGCCGGCCGCTGCCACCGGATCCGGGCAGATGTCGTCGATGTCGTCGATGTCGCAGCCGCCCGGCGCCGGAATGCCGCAAGCGCCTGCCCACTTGCACCACGCCATGCACGGAACGGCGGACGCCGCGTCCGCCATGACCGCCGTGACTGCTGCGTCCGGTGCGACCGGCGGGCCGCTGCCGGGCGGTGTGCATGAGGCGGCCGCCATGTCTCCGGCCGGCATGCTGGCCGCGCACCTGCTGGCCGCCGTGCTGTGCGGGCTGTGGCTCGCCCACGGCGAGCGTGCCGTCTTCCGCGTGGTGCGCGCCGTCGCCGGACGCCTCTGGACTCCGCTGCGCCTGCTGCTCCGTACGGCGGTGCCCGCGCACCGGCCGCCCGTCCGGATCCGCCGCCGGCGCCGCCACCGCGCGCCGCGCCGGCTCTTCCTCGTCCACGCCATCACCTCTCGGGGTCCGCCGGCGGGAACCGCTGTCCTCTGACAGCTGGTTCCCCGAGCCGCGTCCGCGACCGCTCTCGCACCCGCACACCGCGCCTCGGGCCTCGGCCATGCCTTCCGGCCTGCCGAACTCCTCACCGGCCCCGCCGCTCGCGGCGCCGGACTCCCCTTGCCCGTAAGGACCTTGTGGCGATGACTGCTGCCCTGACGACCCCCTCCTGTACCGCCGGCGACCGGCCGGCCCGGCGCACCCCCGACTCCGATGCGGCGGTGACCCGGCTGGCGCTGGACGCCCGTGACGGCGATCCCGTGAAGACCGACCGGTTCGTGCGTGCGCTCCACCGCGACGTCTGGCGCTACGTGGCCTACCTCAGTGCCGACACCCAGGCGGCCGACGACCTCACCCAGGACGTCTTCCTCCGTGCGCTGGCGAGCCTGCACCGGTTCGAGGGCCGTTCCTCCGCGCGGACGTGGCTGCTGTCCATAGCCCGCCGCACGGTCGTGGACAGCCTGCGCCACGCGGCCGCGCGGCCCAGACTCTCGGACCGCTGCGACTGGCAGACCGCCGCCGAACAGACCCAGCCGTACGACGTGCCGGGCTTCGAGGACGGCATCGCCCTGGCGGAACTGCTCGCCGTGATCCCGTCCGAGCGCCGGGAGGCCCTGGTCCTGACCCAGTTGCTGGGCCTGTCCTACGCCGAGGCGGCCACGGCCGTCGGCTGCCCGATCGGCACCGTGCGCTCCCGCGTCGCCCGCGCCCGTACCTCCCTGATCGCACTCCTGACGGACACCCGTACGGCCGAGCCGGCGCCGGAGTCCCCGGCGCCGCGGCACGACCGGGCCTCGGAGCGGATGCTGACGGCGGCCGCGGCGCTCGCCTGATCCTGCGGCCTGGCCGACCGGGCCGGGGTGGATCCCGGACGGCCGGGCCCGGGCACGCGGGGGCGTCACCCCGGCCGTCTCCGGTCGTGGGGTGCTGCTCGGCATGCTCGACTCCGGCATCGACATCCACCGCCCCTCCTTCTCATGAGGAGCGCCGGACCCTGGACGACTTCCGCAACGCCCGGACCCCGCCCTGGCGGTCCTCACGGCGCCCGAGTACCCGGGCGGTGAACTGGAGTGGCACGCCTTCTTCGTGGACCGTGGCGGGCCGCTGGGCGGGACTGTGTTCCCGGCGCCGGACCGCTCATCCGGGCTGCCGATGCCGTGCGGCCTGTCGGCCGGGACCCTGGCGTGGGCGCACGCGCTGAGCCCGACGGACGTGTTCGGCGAGCAGCGGTGGATCGAGCCGGCCGGCCCTGCTGCTGCCGCCGGGCGCGTCGGAGATCGCCGACGGTCCGGTGCCGGCTCCGCGCGCGGCGGTCGCGTACGAGGCGACGAACTCCGCGCCCGGGAACCGAATCCCCTTCAACGCGGTCTACACAGGAGAGCAGGGGCGGTCGGTGCGGTTGCGGCGCGCCGCCATGCCGCATCCTGTCGACGGCCGGGCGGTGGAGCCCCGGACGGAGCTGTTGCGGCCGGGCCCGGGCTCAGCGCGCGCCGTGGCGCGGGGCGCGAGGCGGTGCGCGGGGCGGCCTTCGACCGCCTCGTGGACACCTCTGACGCCTGGTCCGGTCCCGTACCCGGGCCGGTGGCACGCGGGCACGGCCGGACGGCACCCGGGCATGACAGGGCACGGCGGCGTCACCCGGGCGAACGTCCGGGCGCGCCGCAAGATATCAGCCTTCCGCGGAGTCGCCAGGATGTTTATCCGATGGTGATGTCCTCCGGCCTCAACGCCGCACCCGGCACTAGCGTCCCGTCACACCCCGGGAATGCGGGTGCGCTCCGCACTGCATGTGCGGCCCCTCCTGCCCCGCCACCCCCTCCCGGCCCTTGGAGCGAGGAGGCACAGTGCCGTCAATGCGGCGGAGATCCATCAGCAGCTTGTCGTTGGCCACGCGATACACGATCGGAAGCGGCCTGGTCATCACCGCCCTTGCGCTCACCCTGATCGCACTTCTCATACCCGTGGACAGTTTCGGTAGCCGACCCGCGGCCGCCGTGGCGGCGGGTCCGGCGGGCGCCGACGACGACGGCGGCGGAACAGTGAGCACGGCCTTCGGGCCACTGACCGCCGCGGACCGTGACTTCATCCGCAAGGTCCGGCTCGCCGGGCTCTGGGAGCTACCCGCGGGCCGCCAGGCCCAGCAGCGCGGCTCCCGGCCCGCGATCAAGACGGCCGGGCAGCACCTCATCGACGGCCACACCGAACTGGACCGGCAGGTCATCCAGGTCGGCCAGGCCCTCGGTGTCGATCTGCCCAACCAGCCCTCCGCACAGCAGCAGGACTGGCTGGGCCAGATGAACCGTGCACGCGGCGAGGAATACGAACGACTGTTCACTCAACTGCTGCGCGCAGCCCACGGAAAGGTGTTCGCCCTGGTGGCCCAGATCCGGGGACAGACCAAGAACACAATGGTCCGGGCCCTCGCCACATCCGCCAACACCACGGTTCTGGACCACATCACGGTCCTCGAAGACACCGGACTCGTCGACTTCGACGCCCTTTCCAACAATGTCCAACCGACGAAGTGAAGTGATCGCATGAGTAAAAAGGGCCACAAACGCGCACGCTTGTCGAACAAGGTCCTTGGCGTGATATCCGCGCTCGTACTCGGCGGTGGCGGAGTCGCCGTCGTCGCCGGGAACGCATCCGCCGGCCAGGACAAGGCGGGGGGGATGACGTCCACCATCGACTGCCCCGACGTGGGAGACAAACTCACCGCGGTCCCCGAAAAGGCCAAGCCCGAGGTCGACGCGAACCTCGCCAAGCTGGACGACCAGGTCGCCGAGGCCTACAAGCAGCTCGCCGCCGGAAAGGCGAAGGGCGATGCCGCCCTCCTCGGTGACCTGAAGCAGAAGCGGGACAAGACCATCGCGGGCGTGGCCGACGCGATCGGCCGAGCCGGCGAACGTCCCAAGGAGATCCAGTCCTTGGCCGCGTGCACGATGAAGCAGGCGGCCGCCGCGGATGACGGCGCGGCAGCAGCCGCGAGCAAGGGCGAACAGGGCGCGGCCGCCGTGGCCGCCGCGCAGAAGGGCGGTCCGGCGAAGAACGACTTCGTCAACATCACCAAGATCAAGCCGAACGTGAAGAATCCCGCACAGGCAGGAAACGCCTCGAAGGGTTCCTTCACCTCGCAGTGCGGCCGCAACGAGAACGGCCACTTCAACCCCGACAACGTCATCGTCGCCCCCGGCGTCTCCAACGGCGCCCACCACATGCACGACTACGTGGGCAACCTGACCACCGATGCCTTCTCCACGAACAACAGCCTCGCCGCGTCCGGCACCACCTGCGGCAACGGGGACCAGTCCGCGTACTACTGGCCCGTGCTGCGCTTGCGCGACGGCAAGGTGGAGAAGGACGCCAAGGCGCCCGGCGGAGGCCAGGACGGCAACGTCGGCACCATCCTCAAGCCGAAGCAGGTGACGATCACCTTCAAGGGCAGTCCGACCGACAAGGTCACGGCGATGCCCCGCTTCATGCGCATCATCACCGGTGACGCCAAGGCCCTCACCAACGGCAACGGCAACGCCAACGCCTCCTGGAGCTGCACCGGGTTCGAGAACCGTCAGCTGAAGGACAAGTACCCGGTCTGCCCGAAGGGCAGTGACGTGGTGCGCACCTTCAACTTCCAGAGCTGCTGGGACGGCAAGAACGTCGACAGCGCCAACCACCGGACGCACGTGGCCTTCGCGGACAAGAACGGCAAGTGCCAGAACGGCTTCAAGGCCATTCCGCAGCTGGTGATGCGCCTCACCTACGGGGTGGCGCCGGGTGCCCGGTTCGCCGTGGACAGCTTCCCCGAGCAGCTCCACAAGCCGGCGACCGACCACGACGACTTCATCAACGTGATGTCCACCGGCCTGATGAACAAGGCCGTGAACTGCATCAACAACGGGCAGAACTGCCGCTGACCCCCGCAGCGGGGGCTCCCCCCTCCGCTCCCGGGCCGGACACCCCTCCTCTCCCCCAACCCCGGTGTCCGGCCCGGGACAGGTGTTGGTCCGAAGCCGACTTCGGGCCAACACCGCTCGTATGTGTACGCCGCTGCCGGATCCCGGTGGCGGCGTACTGCGTGAGACTGGCGGGCCCGGTGGCCCGGCCGGCCCGGCGGCGCACCGCACGGCACGAGCCCGGCCCACGCGGTGGCGCACCGCAGGACACAAGCCCGACCCGACCCCGCCGCCCGGGCGCACCGCACGGCACACGCGCGGGCACACCGCACGGCACACGCCCGGCCCGCCCGGGCGGCGTACCGCGCGACACGGCCCGGCCCGGTGCTGCACCGCAGGACCCCGCCCCGCCGAACGGCGCCGCCCGACAGCCCCGCGCGACACCCCCGCCCGGCGGCGCACGCACGAAACAGCCCGGCCCGGCCCCGTACATACGGGGCCGGGCCGGGCTGTTTCCGGGGGGGCTCAGAGGCCGTTGACGCGGGCCATCCGTCCGACGACCAAGGGGGTGAAGTCGGCCTGGATCACGCGGGCGGCCCTGCGGCCGACCCGGGAGTGCTGGCGCCGGACCTGCGCCATCAGCCGGCGGCTGCGCAGGGCCATCTCGAGTTCGAAGCGGGTACGGGGGTCCCGCAGGCCGGTCCCGAAGAGCTTCTCCAGCTGACGCATGCGGTACCGCACGGTCTGCGGGTGCACACTCAGAGCCTTGGCGGCCTCGGGGGCGCCGCCACCCTCCAGCCAGGCAAGCAGCGTCACCTCCAGCCGCTCGCTCTGGCGGGGGGTCAGGTCGGCCAGCGGACGCAGCCACCGGGCGGCCAGCGCGTGGGCCAGGGGCTCGTCCTGAAGGAGCAACAAGGTCGAGAGGTGGTCGTCGACGAAGACGGGCCGGACCTCCGCGCCGGGGCGGGCGGGTGTCAGCGCGGCCAGGCGCAGCGCCCAGCGCAGTGAGGAGGCCGTGTCACGGAGCGGGACGGCGTGGCCCACGGCCGCGAACCGGCCGCGCAGCAGGTTCTCCAGCGGGGCGCGGGTGTCCGGGTCGGGGCTGGGAACGAGCAGGCACGGACGGCCCGCGAACATACCGACGAGGCAGTGGTCCAGTACGGCGGCAAGTTGCTGGGTCTCGCCGGGCGTGGCGGGCACGATGGCCCGTACGGCGAGCGGGAGGGGCCAGCCAGCCGCCTCCGCGAGCTCGCTGAGGGACATCTCGGATGCGTCCCTGTCATCGGTGAGGGTCCTGAACAGGTCGTGCCGCGCCCGGTCCATCTCACGGACGCCTTCGTGCCGGGACTCGTGCCGGCCCCCGTGCCGGGCCTCGCGCAGGCCTTCGTTGCGGACCTCGCGCAGGCCCTGGCGGCGCCCCTCGTTGCGTACTTCGTTGCGTACTTCGCTACGGACTTCGCGGAGGCCTTCGCGACGGCCTTCGTGCGTGACCTCGCACTCGGCCCTGGCCGCGATCCCGACCTCGATCTCGATCTCGTGCTCGACCTTGCTGTCGAACTGGCTCTGAACCTCGATCTGGTTCTCGATCTCGTCCTCACTCTCCGCCTGTTCATCGTGCTCCTCCGGTGCTTGTTCCCGGGGCTGTTCCCGGTAGCCGAGGACGGCGAGGAGAGCCTCTTCCACCCGCTGCCGGAACAACTCGTCATCAATGGCATCGTTGTCATCGATAAGTGCGGAAAATTCCGGAATTCCATGCAGAAGCTCCTCCACTATCTCGGCGGCCAGCGCGGGCAGTTCCTTGCGCAGGACGCGGGTCCACTCGCCACGGGGGCGGGACCAGATGCGGTTCAGAAGTTCACACATCGTTTTCCTCGTTCGTGCCGGGGTGAGGCTTGTCCAGGGAAGAGCGACAAGCCCGCCGAGGTTGCTCCCCACGTCAACATCATTGTCTGACGCGAGAGTTGCGGCCCTCGTACTCCCTCCTGGAGAGGTCCGACCACTTACGGTCCCGTTACTTTGCCTTGATTTTGCCGTCCGGGACGCGTAGGTGGCGGGCGGCGCGGTGGCCTGTCGCAACCCCCGCTGGAGGGGAATCTTCCGGTGTTGTTCGAAGCGCCGGAGGGGCGGTGCGAGAAATTATCACGTTTCGATAAAACCTGTGGAGCTGCTGTGTAGCTCCACGATGCTGCTGCACTCCGGCCCCAAGTTCCCTCGGCCGGCGCGGAGTTTCACAGCGCTGCCGGGTACGACGACAACGACCCCCGGGTACCGAGCGCCAGGTGGAGTGCTCGGATGCCTAGGCGCACAGGAGACCTGGATGCCCCTGCCCCAGCCTCAAATGCCCAGCTCACACAGGGCCCGCCGCAAGAGCCGCCATGCCTCGGCTGCGGCTGCGGCTGCCGGACGGAGGGCCGTCCGGCGGCCCTCCCTCCTTCCCAAGGACGGCAGGCTGAGCCCCGGCGTGCTCTGCGCCGTCGGCGCGGCCATCGTGCTCGTCACCGTGGCTGCCCGAGCGGGCGCCTTCACCCAACTATGGGCCTTCCTCGATTTCGGAGCGGGCGTGCTCTCGCTCGTCTCGCTCACCGCTACCGTCCTTTGGGGACTGGCCGCGACCGACCGGGTCATCCTCGGTTCGGGGCACCGGCTGCTCGCCCAGGGCGCGCACCGCGGCCTCGCCGTGTCAGGGCTCCTTTTCCTCGCCCTGCACATCTGGATCAAGGTCGCGGGACAGCGGACGACCGCGACTTCCGCGGCCGTGCCGTTCACGGACGCCACCCGGCCCGTCCTGGTCGGGCTCGGCAGCCTGGCCGGATACCTCTTCATTGCGGTGGCCATCTCCGGCGCGGTGCGCAGCGTGTTCAACACCAGGAGCGGCTCGGCGTGGTGGCGGGTCCTGCACTTCGGCGCCTATCCGGCCTGGGGCGCCTCACTGGTGCACGGCCTGAAGTCGGGCCGCGCGGCCGCCCCCTGGGTCACGTCCGCGTACGCGCTGGCCCTGCTCGGCATCGTGGGTGTGCTCGTGTTCCGGGTCAGGAGCCGGATGCGCGAAGCGGCCGTCTTCGTGCCGCCCGTCCCCCAGCCCGTGGCGCAGGAGCCCGTCAAGGGCGGCGTGCCCCGACAGAGGCGCGGCTCGCGTCCTGCAGCGGCAGCCGTGACCGCGAACCAGGCCCAGCCCCCCCGGCCCGACCGACCGCCCCTGAGCAACGAACCTCCGCGCACCGCCGTCTACGCGCCGAGCCGCGCCGGCACAGCAGCTGACGCCGAGACGCTCATCAGCCGGGATCAGTGGCTGTGAGCGGTGAGACGCGCCCCAGCCTCGGCTGCGTGGGCGCTCCCCGGCTGCTGGCCGGGCTCGACCAGGCCGCGCGGCTCGACCGCGTGGCCCATCTGACGACACACGGCCAAATGCCCCGCTACCGGCCGGAGGAACTCGTCGACCTCGCCGAGAACATCGACCTCCGCGGGCGCGGCGGCGCGGGTTTCCCGTTCGCCAAGAAACTGCGCTCCGTGATGCGGTCGGCCCGCGCCGGGGACGGACAGACCGCCGTCGTCGTCAACGGCAGTGAGGGCGAGCCGAGTTGCCTCAAGGACACCGCGCTGCTGCTGCACACCCCCCATCTGGTGCTCGACGGGGCCCTGCTGGCCGCCGCCGCGCTGAACTCCGAGGACGTCGTGGTGGGCGTCACCCGGAGGGACGTGGAGCAGTCACTGCGGGAGGCCGTCGCGGAACGCGGCCCGGCAGGGCGCCGGGTGCAGATCAAGCTGCTCCCCGAGCGCTTCGTGACCGGCGAGAGCACGGCGCACGTGAACGGTCTGAACGGCGGGCCGACGCTGCCCTCCGGCCAGAAGGTGCGCACCAGTGACCGGGGCCTGAACGGCGTGCCCACCCTGTTCTCCAACACCGAGACCTTCGCCCAGATGGCCGTCGCCGCCCGTCTCGGCGCGCTGGACTTCCGTGCGACCGGCCTGCCCAGCGAGCCGGGCACCATCATGCTGACGGTCGCGGGCAACACGGTCGTCGAGACGCCGAGCGGAGCCGCGCTCTCCTACATCCTGGAACTGTGCGGCACCGATCCGGGCCAGGGCGTCCTGGTCGGCGGGTATCACGGCAAATGGCTCACTCCGGCAAACGCACGTGCGGCCGAGATATCACGCGAGTCCCTCGACCGGCTCGGCGCACGGCTGGGGGCGGGGGCGGTGCTGCCGCTGCCCATGGACACCTGCCCGGCCGGCGAAGTGGCACGCGTGACCCGTTGGTTGGCCAAGGAGTCGGCCGGCCAGTG
The DNA here is from genome assembly GCF_042894025.1 of Streptomyces sp. NPDC001549. NCBI lineage: Bacteria > Bacillati > Actinomycetota > Actinomycetes > Kitasatosporales > Streptomycetaceae > Streptomyces > Streptomyces sp. NPDC001549. Next base: position 150,577 of record NZ_JBIAVJ010000008.1, on the reverse strand, counting down.
CGGCCCCTGCGTACGCGGGCTGCCCGCCATCGCCGACGTACTGGACGACGCCATCCGGGGCGGGGGCAAACCCGCCCTGGAGATGCTGGAGCTCCGGATGAAGGCGGTGCTGAAACGCGGCGCGTGCAGCCATCCGGACGGCACCTCGAACTTCGTCGCCTCGGCGCTCAGGACCTTCCCGGACGAGTTCCGCGACCACGCGCTCGGCAGCGGCTGCGGCAGACGGGTGCTGGGCGCCCTTCCGCTGCTCGAGGACGACGAGAGTCCGGAGCGGCTGCTGGTCGACTGGACCCTCTGCAGGGGCCACGGGCTGTGCGTGGACGTCCTGCCCGATGTGGTCCGCCTCGACCTGGACGGCTTCCCGGCGGAGGCGTCCATGGTCGTCCCCCGCGCGCAGCGGCAGAAGGCGCTGCGCGCGGTGCGGCGCTGCCCTGCCCTCGCGCTGCGCATCCAGGACTGAACCAATGCCCGGGGTTCAATGTTGGCGCGATCTGACAAATTCCCGGGGATATACGCTTCCGCCGCTCCCGGCCCCGTATCAATTACCGGGGGCAAGGAAACGCGGAAACCGAACCTGAAGGAGAGATCGTGAAGATTAAGCGTCGTGAGATATTCGCCGGGTCAGCGGTCGCGGTACTGATGATGACAACCGCCGCATGCGGAAGCTCCGACAATTACGGGGGAAAGGCGCCTGCAGTTCAGCCGGTGGGTGACAGCAAACAGGCCGGATCCGGCTACGGCGACCCCTACGGAAGCGGTTCGGGAGCCGCCCCGGCGGGCGCCGCCGGCAAGAGCGGCCCGGCCGGACAGCTGAAGGTGAGCGAGGTCCAGGGCCTGGGACCCGGGGTCACCGACAGCGAGGGCTTCACGCTCTACCGGTTCGACAAGGACACGCCGAAGCCGCCCAAGTCCAACTGCGAGGGGGACTGCGCCGCGGCCTGGCCCGCGGTGTCCGCGGACGACGCCTCGGTCAGCGAGGGAATCGACGCGGCGCTCCTCGGCTCCGTCGTACGGGCCGACGGCACCAAGCAGCTCACGCTCGCCGGGTGGCCCGTGTACCGCTACTCCAAGGACGCCAAGGCGGGCGACGCGCTCGGCGAGGGCGTCGGCGGCACCTGGCACGTACTGGGCCCGGGCGGGAAGCCGGCCGGGGCGAGCAAGGGCGCGGGAGCCGGGGCGGAGAAGGAAGAGAAGAAGGAAGAGAAGGCGGACGCGGCGGCGAAGGGCGGCGAACTCACCGCCGTGCAGAACCCCCAGCTCGGAACCCTCGTCGAGGACGGGGAGGGCAAGACGCTCTACCGGTTCGACAAGGACAGCGCCTGGCCGATGAAGATTGGCTGCGTGGACGCCTGCACGGACACCTGGAAGCCGGCCAAGCCGGTCGACAAGGATAAGGTAAACGGAATCGCCCCTGAATTGATTGGAAAGGTGAAGCGGCCCGACGGAAGCGAGCAACTGACGATCGACTGCTGGCCGGTTTACACCTTCACCGGTGACAAGGAACCCGGCGACACCACCGGGCACAACAACAAGGGCCTCTGGTTCGCCATCACCGACAAGGGCAAGAAAGCGAAGGTCGTCGGCTAGCACCTGTCCGCGGCCCGCCGATCCGCCCCTGAAGCGCGTGGTGCCCGGGTACCTCCCCGCCCGGGCGCCACGGCCCCTCCCCGATCAGCCAGAGAGGTCACCATGCCGTCCACCGACCGCAGCACCCGGCGGATCCGCCCGTCGATCCCGGCCGTCGCGGCGGTGTGCCTCACCGCGCTGCTGTGCGGGGGCTGTTCCTCGAAGGCGGCGGCACAGCACACCTCGGCCGCGGCCCCCTCGCCCTCGGCGACCGCGGCGGCGGTGCCCGGGACCTCCCTCGAACAGATCGCCACGGCTATCGGCTGTACCGCCGAAGTGAACGTGGAGGCCGAGGAGTTGCGCCAGGGCGGGTGCCAGGCCGGGCAGGTCGTCTACCGCATGGTCACCTTCACCGCCGAGCAGGGACTGCGCTCCTGGCTGACCGAGGCCCGGATGTACGGCGGCCTCTATCTGGTCGGCGACCGATGGGTCGTCACCGCGCCGACGGAGGAAGCCCTGACCACACTGCGAGGACGTCTCGGCGGCTCCCTGGAGACCGGCGACACGCACGGTGACGCACACGGCGGGACGCCCAGCGGGACGCCGGGAGCAACACCCGGCGATACGCCCGGCGCGACGCCCGGCGAGACACACGGTGGCAGCCACGAGGGCGGGCACGACGGCGGCCAGGGTGACGGCCACTGAGGCCGCTCCTGAAACCGCGCACACGTCGGCCCCCGGCGCACGACCGGGGGCCGACTGCGGCGTGTCGGCCATCTGTCCTGTTGTCGGCTCGTTCGTGAGGAGCACAGGGCACGGACCTTCGGGATGATTCGGCTGGCCGCCGGGTGCAACAAGGTGGACGCGTAAGCGACTTCTCCGAAAGGAACGGCTCAGTGCGCCTGAAACGCCTCGCACCGCTGCTCGCCGCCGCCGGACTCATCGCGACCACCGTGCCCCTGCTGTCCGCGACCCAGGCCTCCGCCGCCCCGGCCGCGGACCACCTTCGGCAGAAACCCGCCTGGCACCGCTGCAGCCCCGAGCTGCCGGCCTCGTACGAGTGCGCGACGCTCAAGGTCCCGCTCGACTACCGGCGCCCCGACGGGCGCACGATCGACCTCGCCATATCCCGGCTCAAGAGCGAGAACCCGGCCAAGCGGCACGGCGCCATGCTGCTGAACCCCGGCGGCCCGGGCGGTTCCGGTCTCGACCTGCCGCTGCTGATGAGCGAGGCGATGCCGAAGGACGTACGGGAGAGCTACGACCTCATCGGCTTCGACCCGCGCGGGGTGGGCGCCAGCAGCCCGATCACCTGCGGACTGACCGACACCGAGCAGAACTTCAACCGCGCCTACCGTCCGGAGACCTTCGGCTCCGACGTGACCTGGGCGCGCACCGTCGCCGACAAGTGCCGCGAGAAGGCCGGTTCGGTCCTTCCGTACATCACCACCCGCAACACGGCCCGGGACATGGACACGATCCGTGCGGTCCTCGGCGAGCGCAAGCTCTCCTACCTGGGCTACTCGTACGGGACCTACCTCGGCGCGGTCTACTCGCAGATGTTCCCGGACCGCACGGACCGCTTCGTGCTCGACAGCGGCGTGGACCCGCAGCGGATCTGGCGCGGCATGATCCAGGTCTGGGCCACCGAGGCCGAGCCCGCCTTCGCGCGGTGGACGCAGTGGGCGGCGCAGCGCTCGGCGGAGTACAAGCTGGGCGACACCCCGAAGGCCGTGTCGGAGACGTTCTGGGAACTGGTGGCGCGCGCCGACAAGGAGCCCTTCGAGTTCGAGGGCATGAAGGTCGACGGGGACATGATCCGCTCCACGCGCGGGGTGTTCTTCTACCCGGCGCAGGCCACCCCGATGGTCGTGGCCCTGAAGGCCGCGGCCGAGGGCAGGCCGCTGCCCGCGGGTACGACCGCGACGGAGCTCAAGGAACTGCTGACGGGCGGTGCGGCGGCCGAGCCCGCCTCGGACAACGGCACCGCCGTGTTCTGGGCCGTGGCGTGCGGGGACACCGGCAGCTGGCCGCGCTACAGCGAGCAGTACGAGCGGGACGCGGTGAAGGACAAGGCCGAGTACCCGCTGTACGGGGACTTCGCGTCCAACATCAAGCCGTGCGCCTTCTGGGACCGGCCGGTCGAGGCGGCCACGCCGATGCACAAGAAGGCGAACGTGCTGACGGTGCAGAACGAGTGGGACTCCCAGACCCCGCTGGTGAGCGGACAGGGCCTGCACAAGGCCCTCAAGGGCTCGCGGATGGTGCTGGCGGCGGGCGGTGAGGGCCACGGCGTGTACCTCTTCGACCCCACCTCCTGCGCCAACGCCCCGGTGAGCGCGTACCTGGCCACGGGCAAGCTGCCCGCCCAGGACGTGACCTGCCAGAACCCGCCGGCCGCTGCCGAGCGGCGCGAATCGGCGGCGCCCGCGAAGCCGCTGCCGTTCCCGTCCTCCCCCGGCCGGTTCTGACACCGCCCGGGCCCGTGCTGCGGGGCGTGTCCCGCACGTAGCACCGCGCGTTGACCTGCGGAACCTGCCCGAGCCCTCGGCCCGGGCAGGTTCCGCAGCCGGTTTCGCAGCCGGTTTCGCCGGCTCGGCGGCCTCGGGGCGGAGCCGGAGGAGACGAGGCAACTCGTCAGGGGGTTGGGGCTGGAGAGCCCTCAAGGAGCGATGGATGCCTCGGCGGCCGCCTTGATGCGGCGGCCGAAGTCGGGGGCGTCCTTGCGGGCCGCGCCGACCGCGAGACCGACGAGCAGCTTGCCGAGGCCGTGGCCTTCGAGGGTGTTGAAGATGCGGACGCGGGTACGGCCGCCGGGGAGGGATTCGAGGTCGTAGCCGCCCTCCGCCGTGACGAGGTTGCGGCTCTGCTCCGTCCAGCGGATCAGGTGCGGCGGTTCCAGTCCGACGATGCGGAACTCACGGCCGGTCTTCATCCCGGCGTCCTTGACCGTGCTCCGGAAGACCGTGCCGAGGGCCGTGGGGCCGTCCGGGGTCTTGGTGATCTCCTGGACGCGCGGGCTGAACTCCGGGTCGTGCCGCCCGTCCGCGAGGTAGGCGAACACCGCCTCCACCGGTCGGTCGATCTCGACACTGGCCTCGAACTGTCCGGACATATGGGCTCCTCGGTGCGGCTACCTGTGATCCACGATCCCAGACGGGCACCCTACGCGCGCGCCGACGGCCCCGCAGCCGGCTCCTGGTCCGGGGCGGCGGACCCGGCCGCCGCCGCGCCCGCGCGGCTGCCGCGCAGCGGGGTCAGCAGCCCGCCGCCGAGGATCAGCAGGCACAGCGCCCCGCCCGCCAGGCTGACCGCCGGGACCCCATGACGGGCGGCCAGCAGCGTGAGCACGGCCGCGCCCACCGGGCCCGAGGCGTTGTGCACGGTCCAGAAGGCGGACGTGACCCGGCCGAGCAGGTGGTCCGGGGTCACCTCCTGGCGCAGGGTCATGGTGCAGATCCCGCCCAGGGTGATCCCGAACATGAAGACGGCGGCCAGTACGGCGATCACCGGCACGCTGCGGCTGACGCCCGTCACCGTCACCCCGACGGCGATCATCGCGATCGACGCGAGCCAGCAGGTGCCGAAGCCGAGGATCCGGCGCAGCCGCCCCGCGCTCAGGGCCGCGGCGACGGATCCGGCCCCGCTGACGGCGATCACGTAGCCGAGGGTGGCCGCGTCCCGGCCGAGGTCGTGCTGGATCCGGTAGATCAGCAGGTCGGTGGCGCCCATGGTGACGAAGGTCAGCAGGGTGAGCTGGATGGTGAGCGGGCGCAGCAGCGGGTGGCTCCACAGGAAACGGAAGCCGACCACGAACATCTCCCGGAACACCCCGGCCCCCGCCTTGTCCGCCGCCTGGTCCGGGGCCTTGTCCCCCGCCATGTCCGCGCCTGCCCCGGCCGGGCGTGCGGTGAACCTCACCCATCCCAGGCTCGCGGCGGAGACCAGGAAGGTGGCCCCGTCCAGGGCCAGCGCCCAGTCCGCGCCCACTCCGGCCGTGAGGAAGCCGGCCACCACCGGCCCGAGCAGGCTCCCGAGGGCGAAGGTGCCCATCAGCCGTCCGTTGGCGGCCGTGAGGTCCTGCGTACGCACCAGATGGGGGATGGCCGTCACGTACGCGACGTCGAACAGCGTCTTCAGTACGGCGGCGAGCGCGGTCAGCACGTACAGGAGCCAGATCTGCGGCCCGGCGACCCACCACACGAGCGGGACCGCGCCGAACAGCACGGCCCGCACCAGATCGCAGACGATCATGAGCCTGCGGCGGTCCACCCGGTCCACCACGTACCCGGCGAAGACCCCCGTACCGATGGCGGTGGCGCCGGAGACGACCGTGACCAGGCCCATCTGGACGATGGATCCGGTGGCGTCGAGGACGAGCAGAGGTAGCGCGAGCATCGAGACGGACCCGCCGAGCACGGACAGCGCCTGGCCGAGCCAGAAGACGGTGAAGTCCCTGTTCCGCCGCAGCGGCCGTGCCGAATCGTAGGTCCTGGATTCCGCCGAGATGGTCCCGCTCCCCCGTGCCCGCCGGCCGCCTTCGTGGTCGGCCCGATGGCGCGAGCGTAGGCGAGCCGGTCCGCCGCCCGCCAACGCGTTTTCCCCCGGCTCCCCTGGTCCCGGAGGCGCACGGGCAGGACTGGGCGAAGCCCCACCGGCACGCGGCCGGCGGGGGCGGCTGACTAGCCGAGCAGGGCGTACACCGTGGAGGCCGTGGCCGCCGGGTCCTCGGCGCCCTCGGGGGTCAGGGTGATGTCGGCGAAGGCCATCCGCTTGCCGAGCTTGGTCACCCGTACGTGGATCAGTACGTCGGCCCCGACCACCGGCCGCTGGAAGCTGGTGGACTGCTGGACGGTGGTCATCGGCCCGTAGGTGCCGCGGGCGGCGGAGATCGCGATGACGGTGGCCGTGTCGGCGGCCGCCATCATGGCCTGGCCCGAGAGGCCGCCGCCGTCCCGGGCCAGTTCCTCGGACCAGGGCAGCCGCAGTACGGCGTGCCGCTCCCCGGTCTCCTGGACGGTCAGTCCGAGGGCGAGCACCCAGGGGGCGAAGTTGTCGGTAAGGATCTTGTCTGCGTCTGCCGGTGAGATCGTCACCGGGAGATTGTGGCGGTCCGGCCGGACCGCCACAATCCCCTTCCGGTCAGAGGCCGGCGGCCAGTTCCGTGCCCTGCCGGATGGCCCGCTTGGCGTCGAGCTCGGCCGCCACGTCGGCGCCGCCGATCAGGTGGGCCTCGACGCCCGCCGCGCGCAGGGCCTCGTACAGGTCGCGGCGCGGCTCCTGGCCCGTGCACAGGACCACCGTGTCGGCGGGCACGAGGTGCTGTTCGCCGCCGACGGTGATGTGCAGGCCCTGGTCGTCGATGCGGTCGTACGTGGCCCCCGCGACCGAGACGACGCCCCGGTGCTTGAGCTCCGCGCGGTGGATCCACCCGGTGGTGGTGCCGAGACCCGCGCCGACCTTGGTGGCCTTGCGCTGGAGGAGGTGGACCTGGCGCGGCGGCGCGGGGCGCTCGGGGGCGGTGAGCCCGCCGGGGCCGGCGTACGTGGTGTCCACGCCCCAGTGGCGGAAGTAGACGTCGGGGTCCTGGGAGGCGCCCTCGCCGCTGTCGGTGAGGAACTCGGCGACGTCGAAGCCGATGCCGCCGGCGCCGACGACGGCGACGCGCTCGCCGACGGGGGCTCCGTCGCGCAGCACGTCGAGGTAGCTGACGACGTTGGCGTGGTCGACGCCCTCGATGTCGGGGGTACGGGGGGTGACGCCGGTGGCGATGACGACCTCCTCGTAGCCCTGGAGGGTCTCCACGTCGGCGCGGGTGTTCAGCCGGACCTCTACGCCGGCCTCCACGAGCTGGGTGCCGAAGTAGCGGATGGTCTCCTCGAACTCCTCCTTGCCGGGGATGCGGCGGGCGACGTCGAGCTGGCCGCCGATGTGGCCGGAGGCCTCGAAGAGGGTGACGGCGTGGCCGCGGCCGGCGGCGGAGACCGAGCAGGCGAGACCGGCGGGACCGGCGCCGACCACGGCGACGCGCTTCCTGGTCCGCGTCGGCGACAGGACGAGCTCGGTCTCGTGGCAGGCGCGCGGGTTGACCAGGCAGCTGGTGATCTTGCCGCTGAAGGTGTGGTCGAGGCAGGCCTGGTTGCAGCCGATGCAGGTGTTGATGGTCTCGGAGCGGCCGGCCGCGGCCTTGGCGACGAAGTCGGCGTCGGCCAGGAAGGGGCGGGCCAGGGAGACCAGGTCGGCGCGGCCGTCGGCGAGCAGTTCCTCGGCGATCTCCGGGGTGTTGATGCGGTTGCTGGTGACGAGGGGAACGGACACCGCGCCCATCAGCCGCTTGGTGACCCAGGTGTAGGCGCCGCGGGGGACGGAGGTGGCGATGGTGGGGATGCGGGCCTCGTGCCAGCCGATGCCGGTGTTGATGATGGTGGCGCCGGCCGCCTCGATCTCCTTGGCGAGGTGGACGACCTCGTCGAGGGTGGAGCCGCCGGGGATGAGGTCGAGCATGGAGAGGCGGTAGATGAGGATGAAGTCCTCGCCGACGGCCGCGCGGGTGCGCCGGACGATCTCCTGCGGGAAGCGGACGCGGTTCTCGTACGCGCCGCCCCAGCGGTCGGTGCGCTTGTTCGTCGCGGCGGCGATGAACTCGTTGACCAGGTAGCCCTCGGAGCCCATGATCTCGACGCCGTCGTAGCCCGCGAGCTTGGCGAGGCGGGCGGCGCGGACGAAGTCCTCGACGGTGCGCTCGACCTCGGTGTCGGTGAGCTCGTTCGGGACGAAGGGGCTGATGGGGGCCTGGATGGCGCTGGGGGCCACCAGGTCCTTGTGGTAGGCGTAGCGGCCGAAGTGGAGGATCTGCATCGCGATCTTCCCGCCCTCGGCGTGCACGGCCTCGGTGATCACCCGGTGCTCGGCGGCCTCGTCCTCGGTGGTGAGGCGGGAGCCTCCCTCGAAGGGGCGGCCGGCGTCGTTCGGGGAGATGCCGCCGGTGACGATCAGGCCGGCGCCGCCACGGGCGCGCTCGGCGTAGAAGGCGGCGAGCCGCTCGAAGCCGCCCTGGTGCTCTTCGAGGCCGGTGTGCATCGAGCCCATGATCACGCGGTTCGGCAGGGTGGTGAAGCCGAGGTCCAGGGGGCTCAACAGGTGCGGGTACCGGCTCTGGGAACTCATGAGGGGCGCCTCCTCGCGCGGGGGTGATGACCCTGTTCTAGCGAGGCGAGGCAGGTTTTGCAACTAAGTGCATAACCAGTGAGGGGCCGCTCTCCCCCGCTTTCCCGGGGAGTGCGGCCCCGCCTGTGGCACAGTTCACTCCCATGACCGCGCCGAGGACGGACGTCTCAGGATCCGACTACCACTGGCCGGTGAGGGGCACGTCACCCGGGTTGCCGAAGCGGGCGCCGTAGATCACCGTGTCGGAGTCCTTGGCCGCGCCGAAGAAGTCGGACTCGGCGGGACGGTAGACACCCACCTTGTCGGTGCCGTCACCGTTCCAGTCACCCTTGACCGGCACGTCCCCCGGGTTCCCGAACTTCACCTGGTGATCGACGTCCGCCGACGTGTTGGAGTCACTCAGGTAGAACGTCGCGCCCGAAGCGCGGTAGACACCGACGGTGTCCCTGCCGTCACCGTTCCAGTCACCCACCACCGGCACGTCACCCGCGTTCCGTCTCCCGCGACCACGCGACCGCATGCGTGTCCGAATAGGTATGGCTGATTTAAGTTAACCGCGGGTAAGGTGATCACCGCGTCGATGCCAGCCCTGACCAGGCTGCACATGGCGCGCGTCATAGGCGGCCGGGGGAACGGTGCCGCTTCGGGGGATGAACGCTCGCTTCGCCGCGACACCGGCCGCACCAAATTGTCCGGTGCTGTCTGGTGTGCCTTCGGGTCCGCAAACTGACCGGAGTGCTGCGTCCTCGAGCTCGATCCGCTCCTCGGTTGCCTTCATCTGCCGTGAAGGACAGCATTCGTGCGCTCAAGACCAGGCATGCTCTACCGGAGATCGCTTAGATCCCGGCTTCTCACTCCCGCCGTCACATCCATAGGCACGCTGGCCGTTCTGGCCGGTCTGGCCGTCCATCCCGCAGTGCTCGACCGCGCCAACGCACTACGCGCTGCCGCGGCCGGCAGCTCCGAGGACTGGCTCGACGACACCGCCGCCGAGCAGTGGCGGCAGGACCAGTGCCTGATGGCCGACGTCCTGCGCCTGGGCGGGCCGGCCATGGCGCAGGTCGCCCAGGACGGCCTCAGCCAGCCGCAGGACAAGCTCCATGTCCTGGCCGACCGCAAGCACTGGGAGCAGACCCCGCTCGCGGCCGCGTACCAGAAGGACAAGGACGCGGCGAGCAGCGCCATGACGGCGATCAGTTCCCTCCGGGACGCGTGGAAGAAGCCCCTGGAGGGGCTGACCACTCCAGGCGGCATCAACAACGCCGACTTCCACTGGCCCCCGGGCTCGCCCGGTGACGGCAAGCAGGACTTCTACGCCCAGACCGGGCTGAGCAAGTGGACCGCCGACCGGTTCTGGACCTCCGAGAGCGACTTCTACAAGGACCCCACGCCCCAGGCCTCGCCAGCCGCCGTCACGGCCGTCAAGAACCTCGGCGCGCCCCTCTACGGCAAGGACCCCGACCCCCAGCAGGTCACGGGCGACGCCTGGATCCGCGCGATCGCGGAGCGCGACGCGTACAAACACCTCACCGACTGGTCGCTGGAGCCCACGGGCGCGGACAACGCCCGGATGTTCCTCACTTCCGGCGGGTTCGCGCGTACGGCGCCGAAGGCGGGGACGGCGGAGTACCGGATCGCGGTCGAGGACCTGAAGACCCGCTTCGCCTCCTGTGCCTGGCGTGACCCGATGGATCCGGGCAAGGTGTTGGGCGGGATCACCGAGACGGCCACCGCCGAGTGGCAGCAGGAGATCGCCTCCCAGCAGGCGCAGCGGAACCAGATCCTGGCAGCGAACAAGAACGCCACCCAGTCCCTGACCGCGGGTGCCAAGGCCCTGGGCGAGCTGCTGGGCCACTCGTGGGTGGCCGACCACGCCGCCCGCTTCCAGGACTACTGGTCTCCCGGCGGCGTCGGAGCCGTCGGCGAGAGCCCGGCGACGATCCAGGTGCACGCCGCGAGCGGCAAGTGCCTCGACGTGCAGGGCGGCGGTACGGCCGACGGCACGCCCGTGCAGGTGTACACGTGCACGGGCTCCGGGGCCCAGTCGTGGCAGCTCTTCGGCGACGATCACGGACTGCACCTGCGGAACACCAAGTCCTTCAAGTGCCTCGAAGTGGCGTCGAACAAGAACGCCAACGGCACCAAGATCCAGATCGCGACGTGCAACAGCTCGCCGGCACAGACCTGGGACTTCAACCTGCGCGCCACCACCGGCCTGAAGAGCGTCGGCACCGGCAAGTGCGTGGACCTGCCGGCGTACGACAACAGCGTCGACGCGCGGCTGTGGGACTGCAACACGTCGGGCTCGCAGCAGTTCGACGTGAAGCCGTCCGCCAACACCGGCTCCGTTCCGCCCAAGGCTGAGTTCGACAAGGCGAAGAAGGCCGTCACGGACGCCCAGACGGGCGCCAAGAAGCAGCTCGAAGTCCTGAAGGCCCAGGCCGCGGCCGCGAAGAAGGCCGCCGCCACCAGCGACACCGCCGAGCAGGCCGCCTACGCGGTCGCGGACTCCGCTGGTGCGCCGCGAGGGCGTGGTCTGCTGGTCGGTCAGCAGAAGGCCCAGGTCACCAAGGGCGCGGTGGCTGCGCTCGACGCGATGGTGAAGGCGGGGGAGACCGCCGAGGCCGCCACCCGTGCCTCCGGCGCGGACAGCGACACCATCGCGCAGCGCGCTCTGGCCCAGGCCGCACAGTCGAAGGCGGAGTTCCGCAGGGGGGCCGCGCAGACGGCCGAGCTGCAGGCGAAGGCCGCCGCGGAGTCGGCCAAGTCGCACCGGGACAACGCCAAGAAGGAAGCGGAGACCGCGAAGGCGAAGCTCGGCGAGGCGCTGAAGGCGGAGGCCGACGCGAAGGCGGCGGCCGCCAACGCCCACGCCAAGCGGCTCGCCGCCGAGGCGGAAGAGGCCACGGCGAAGAAGGAGAAGGAGACCGCGGCCGCCAAGCAGGCCGAGGCCGCGCAGCACAAGAAGAACGCCGAAGCGGAGGCGACCAAGGCCAAGAACGCCAAGGAGCAGGCCGAAGCCTCCGAGGCAACCGCGGTCGAGCGGAAGAACGGCGCCGTCAAGGCCCGTGACAACGCCAAGGCCAAGCGCGACGACGCCTGGCAAGCGGAACTGAAGGCCGACGCCGCGCGCGCCAAGGCCGACGCCCAGGCCGCCTACGCCGCTTCGCTCCACGCGGGCCCGGAGGCCACCGCCGCACGCGCAGCCTCCGACCAGGCGGACAAGCACGCCACCGAGGCGGAGACCGCAGCCGGCAAGGCCCGCGGCGAGGCCAACGCGGCGACACAGGCCGCCTCCGAGGCCGACGCGGCCGCGACCCGCGCCGAGGCCGCGGCCAAGCGCTCGCGCGCGGACGCCGACGCCGCCCAGGCCGCGAAGCTGAAGGCGGACGCCGCCGTGCGCACCGCGACGAGCGCGGCCGCCGAAGCGATCGACGCCTCCGAACGCGCCGCGTTCGACGCGCGGGCAGCCGTCTCCCAGGCCAACGAGGCGGACACGCAGGCCAAGACGGCCAAGACCAACGCGGACAAGGCGAACGTGGAGGCCGGCAAGGCCCGGGCCGCCGCGGCGAAGGCGGCGGGTTACGCCCACGTGACCGCCCAGGCCGCTGTGGACGCGGGCAAGGCGGCCGCACAGGTCGCCAAGCCCGCGAACGACGCGATCCAGCTCGGCTCGCCGTACGTCGCCACCGACTCGGCGGCCGGCCTGGTCGTGCTCACCGGGCAGGCGTCGAAGAGCATCGCGGAACAGCAGAAGGCCATCGCCGACGCGCACGCCAAGAACGCGCAGGAGGAGGCCGCCTCGGCCAAGGCCATCGCCGATCAGGCGCAGGGCGACGCGAAGGCCGCGTACGAGCACGCGGCGAACGCGGCCAAGTACGCCTCGGACGCCCGTACCTACGCCAAGGAGGCCCTCGGCTACTCGGCCGACGCCGCGAAGTCGGCGTCCCTGGCCTCCGCTTCACTGGTCCGCAGTACCGAATTCGCCGGGCAGGCTGCGGCGGACGCCGTGGCCGCGGACCAGGCCGCAGGACGCTCCGAGGGCCACGCCAAGGCGGCCCGCGACTCCGCCGACCAGGCGGCCCTCGACGCGGCCGCTGCCCGCGCGGCGGCGACCCGGGCCGAACAGGACGCGAAGATCGCCCGGGAGGCCGCCGACCGCGCCGCGATCGCCGCGACCGAGGCCGAACAGGCCGCGAAGGACGCCGACAAGTACGCCAAGGAAGCCCAGGAAGCCGCTGACAGGGCCGAGAAGGCCGCCAAGGCGAAGCAGATCAACGCCGGAACCGTCCCCGACGGGTCCGGCGGGTCGATCGGCAGCATGTTCTACGTCATCGACCACACCGAAAACATCGGCAAGCCCGAAACCCTGAAGAAGACGGACGGCTGCGACGGCATCCTCGACGCGCTCTTCTACAAGGGCGACTGCACGCTGACGGTGAAGATCCGGTACAGGGCGTTCCTCGACGTGTACCTGTGCAACGCGCTGGTCATGGACCCGTCGAAGTCCACGTGTCCTTCGGGCGAGACGAAGTACATGGGGCAGTACCCGACGGATGAGCTCTCGCAGGAAGTCACGCACACCATCACGATCGCCGAGTACCAGGCGGGGATCGATCCGGTAGACATCCTCTTCGGGCACTGGATCAAGTGCGGCGAGAAGTTCTCCTCCGGCTTCGAGCGCGGAAGCTGGGGCGGCTGCGCATGGGCGGCCCTGGACGTCGGGCTCCTCTTCGCGGGGAAGATCCTCAAGCCCATCGCGGACGCCGTCCGGGCGGCCGACGCCGCCGTCATGACTGGTATCGGATTCGCCGATGCCTACAAGGCCCTGCGGACTCTTGGCGTACCCGAAACGGCCATCGCAGGTATCACCAACAAGGCCTTCCAGAAGCTGCGCGAAGCCTGCACGAGGAGCAAGATCCCTGCTGGAAAGAGCGCGTCCCGGGCCACTGCGGCGTCCAGTCAGACCAACACATCCCCCTGCCTTGAATGGGGGGACGACTACGGCAGCGGAAGCCATGGGATAGCGGGCTCCATCGACAAGCAAGGAGTCCTGCATCTCGTCGTTCTCGCCGAGGAGGGAAAGACTCCAGTCGGCAGTGTAATGATCGACGACGTGATGGAACACATAGGCGGAAACGCGAAGGGAATGGCGGGAACCTGGCTGGGCGGCGGTGACATGAAAGACAACCTGGACAGCTTCAACGCCGGCATACAGAGCCTCATGTTGAGCGAGGAGGAGGCGGCGCGGCTGACATTCACCGGTAAGATGGCCACGAAGTACGGCTTTACCGGTCGGGTTGAATTCCTGAAGCGGGAAGGAACTCCGGGTAACTACACCAAGGTTGAGGTCATATTTTGGAAATGAAGAATCCAAAGCTGATCGGCTCCGGAATTCGCGAGCGCGCGATCCGCGGTGACGACGCGGTGGACATTGCGCTATGGGTGAAAGGAGAGCTGGGAAGCGAAGCGACCTTCTTCGCTTTCATTTACTGCTTCTACCATGGATTGGGAGTTCCGGTCCACGCGATCAGGCACTTGGAGGGGTGGAATGGCGTAGGAGGCAATCGAGAAGTTTCGGATTCGGACCTGAGGGCGAGCCTGGATCCCTATATCGCGCCGCTGAGGCACCAGACGTAACTTCAAGCAGCGGCAACTGACCATCTGACAGGCGGACGGCCGACCGGGGAACTCGCCCCGGCCGGACGTCCGCCTTTGGCAGTCTCGGGGGGAGGCGCTGTCCGACGGCATGCGAAGAGGAGCGGCCCCGCGAGAAGGGCGAGGCGGCGAGCGGGGAGCGGCGCCCCGCAGGGCGAGCAGGGTGACCTGCAGAAGGAACCACCGGGCGGTGTCTTCGACGAGCCCGATGATCACGGGCTGGGGCGTTCGCGAGGCGGGTTCACGACCAAGCTGCACTTGGCTGTCGAGCAGGGTCAGAAGCCCAGGTCGATCGTGGTGACGGCAGGGCAGCGGGGGGGACTCGCCGCAGTTCGAACCGGAGCTGGAGAAGGTCCGTGTGCCCGGCATAGGGCCGGGTCGGCCGCGCGTCCGCCCCGACCGCGTGCGGGCTGACAAGGCGTACGCCTCCCGGAAGAACCGCGCCTACCTGCACCGCCGGGGAATCCGCTGCACCATCCCGGACAAAGCCGACCAGGCCCGCAACCGCAAGAAGCTCGGCTCACGCGGCGGTCGTCCGCCGAAGTTCGACCCCGAAGACTACAAGGCAAGGCACGCGGTCGAATGCGGCATCAATCGCCTCAAGAGACACCGCGCTGTAGCCACCCGGTACGACAAACTCACGGTCCGCTACGAGGCTACCGTCCTCGTTGCCGCCATCAACGAGTGGTTGTGACGTACTGGTCCGACGACAACTCGAACACCCTTACTCGCCGACCGCAGGTGGGATTGACGGTCTCACGGACCGGATGCATCCCCAGTTTGGTCATGATCCGTTCGGAGGCGTCGTTGCCCACTTGCGTGATGCTGACGATCCGCCCCAGCCCTCGCTCTTCGAACCCGAACCGTACAGCGGCCGCAGCAGCCTCCGTGGCCAAGCCCTGCCCCCAGTGTGAGTGCCCCAGCCGCCAGCCGACCTCAACCGCCGGGAGTACCTCCGGCAAGAAGTCGGGCACCGAAAGGCCGGTGAACCCGGCCAGCTCGCCAGTGGACCGGATCTCCACGGCGAACAGGCCGAAGCCCTGTGACTCCCACTCGCTCTCCCATGCCTGGACCCGGTTGCGTGTCTGCTGTTCGTCAAGGACGCTGCCGTCGCGGATCCACCGCATGACCTCGGGGTCGGCGTTGACGGCAGCCATGGGCGCAACGTCTTCCTCGCGCCAACGACGCAGGATCAAACGGGGAGTCTCAAGCGTGACCATCCAATCATTCTGGATCACAAATGGGCTCTCCACCAGGCACTTTCGATACACGCCCTAGCTTGATCTTTAACCTGTGCGGCGTGGGCGAGGGGTCGTGGACTTCTTCGGTTTCGCCTTCGGGGTGTCTGTTTTGCGGACTGTGTGCACGTCGTGGCGGGGTGTGGGCCGGGTGTTCTTTCGGCCTGGTGGTCGTCCGGGGCCTGGGCGGGAGGGTTTCGGTGCTCGGGCGGGGCAGGCGGTAGTTGGGCGGATGTGCCGGAAGTCGCGGCGGACTCGGGCAGGGGTGAGACGGTCGGCTGGTGCGGGTTTCTCCCAGGGCCGGCGGAGGTCGGCTGCGAGTGGGCGGGCGAGACGGAGCTGGGTGTAGGCGGCGAGGATCAGCCACGTCCATCGGTCCGCTGCCTCGGGGGTGCGGATCTTCGGTCAGGTCCAGCCCAGGGTTTGCTTGAACAGGCGGAATGTGTGCTCGATGTCGAAGCGCCGCAGGTAGGCCTGCCACAGACAGTCGGCATCGGCAGGGCCGGCGTCCGTGCCGGACCACCAGAGCCAGACCGGCTTTGGAGTCGCTCCGCTGGGCAGGCGGTCGATCTCCAGACGGATGACGGTTCCCTCGATGATGGGAAGGGAACCGTCATCCGCAGCCCAGGACGAGCGGTGGGTGAGTTTGGGGTGGAGACGGTTCCAGGAGCGGGCGGTGGCGGTGCCGTAGAGACGCGTGGCGGTGACAGTCTCGGTGTCCGGGGTGCCCCAGGTGTCGGCCTGGCCGAAGACGAACTCGCCACCGTGCCGCGGCGGGCGGCCCATCGTGTGGGGCTGCCGAGGCGGGACAGCTCGACGTAGTACTCGGTCCGGACGCATCCGCGCCAGGACCTGGACCGGCAGATCCCGCAGCAGGTGGGCCAGGCGGGGCGCGTCGTATCCGGCGTCCGCGACGATCAGAATGTCCGGGTCGCCCGCCCGCCACTGCCCCATCGTGATCAATCGCCCGACCAGTTCGCGCAGCTGCCGGGCGGTGGTGGTCGCCGTGTCGTCCCCGGGTGCCAGGCGGAGCACGTCCAGGGTGCGGTCCACGAGCTGCGGCCGGGCTCGAGCTCGCAGATGATCGAGTAGGGCCAGCCGGGGACAGGAATGTGCTGGTCCTTGCCCCGTCCGTAGGTGTGGCACAGGATCCGCTCGGGTGAGGTGTGGGCGTCGGGCCGTAGCCAGCACGTGACGTCGACGGCCAGGACCAGCCGGCCGTCGGCAGCCCGGGGCAGCGGCACCGCCGCCAGTGCCTGCCGCAGCCGGGCGCTGTCGACCCGGCCGCGAGCCACCGCAGCATAGAGCCCGCCATGGCCGCGGCGGTGTTCGCCCACCAGCGACAGTTCGGCCAGCGACCTCACCGGCCCGTCGCCGCACAGAACGGCATCAGCCAGCTCGAACAACGCGTCCGAACGAGCGGTCAGGCAGGAGTAGAACTCGCCCCGGAAGCGTGACAGTTCCGCCAGCGGCTCTCGCCGGGCATCACGATGCAGCAGACTCATCCTCACGGCCTTCGCGCTGGACGTGTGTGTTCCCTGGTCGGAGCACATGATCCAGACGAAGGCCGCTTCCGTGTACGGCGGTTACCGAACCGAGTGATCAAGTTCGACGCACCATTCGACGCCGAACGTTAAAGATCAAGCTAGGGAACTCCGCCGTCCCGCTGGGCGCCGACCGCTCCAAGGACGCCCGGAGCGGTCTCACCGCCTCCGAGCAGGAACTGCTCAGGCTCCTCGCGTCCGGCCTCACCGGCGAGGTCGCAGGACGGCGGCTCGGCATCTCCGCCCGCAGCGTACGCCGACAGATGGCCGCCCTCATGGAACGCCTCGACGCATCGAGCCGCTTCGAGGCCGGATTGAAGGCGGCCCAACACGGCTGGCTGCGCTGAAGGGTGCTACGGAGGATCCGCCTCCCGGGGCGGCCGGCCCCCGGCCCTGACGGGCCGGCCGGGGCCCGCTCGGGCGCCGGTCAGGCGCGGTGCAGGCGGACCGTGACGATCTGGAACGGGCGCAGGGTGAGCGGGACCCGGCCCTCCGGGGTGACGACCCCCACGGCGGGGCCCGCCAGGGGCCGTTCGAGCAGATCGCTCTCCACCGCCGCCGCCACGGGGAAGTACGCGGTGAGGGTGGCCCGGGCGCGGCCGCCGCGGGACTCGTAGAGGCGGACGATCACATCGCCGCTGCGGTCCTCGGCCAGCTTGACCGCCTCGACCACCACCGCGTCCTCGTCGACGGCGACCAGCGGGACGACCGGGCCCGCGCCGCGGACCACCCGCTCGGGCAGGTTCAGCGCGTGGCCCTCGCGGACCGCGTCCCCGATCCCGGCGCCGGGCGCGAGCGAGAAGCGCAGGGTGTGGGAGCCCTGGTCGGTCTCCGGATCGGGGTAGCGCGGGGCGCGCAGCAGGGAGAGCCGGACCGTGGTGGTCTGGCCGCCGTCGGCCCGTACGTCCCGGGTCACGTCGTGCCCGTACGTGGAGTCGTTGAGCAGCGCCACCCCCCAGCCGGGCTCCTCCGCGTGGATCCAGCGGTGGGCGCAGATCTCGAACTTGGCCGCCTCCCACGAGGTGTTGGTGTGGGTGGCCCGGTAGACGTGCCCGAACTGGGTCTCGGAGGCCGTCCGTTCGGCCTTCACGTCCAGCGGGAAGGCGGCCTTGAGGAACTTCTCCGTCTCGTGCCAGTCCACCTCCGTCACGATGTCGACCGTCTTGGCCCCGGCCCGCAGGGTGATCTGCTGGACCGCCTCCGACCGGCCGAAGGAGCGGGTCACGCGTACGGTCGCCGACCGCGGGCCGCTCCCGGTGACCTCCAGCCGGTCCAGTTCCACGAGGTCGGTGACCCGGTTGCGGTAGAACGCGTCGATGTCCCAGGCGTCCCACATGTTCGGGAAGTCGGGGTGGATCTGGAGCAGGTTCGCCGCGGTGCCCGGGGCGACCGTCTCGCGGCGCGCCTCCAGGTCGTAGACGGAGACGATCAGGCCGCGGCGGTCGATCTCCACCAGCAGCCGGCCGTTGGCCAGGATGTGCCCGCCGCCGTGCCGCTCCTCCACCGTGACCGGCTCCCCCGCCGCGGCCGGGCGGCCGGCCCCGCCGGCCGGTACGCCGCGGCGGGCGTGCGGGGCGCAGTTGAAGACGAGCTCCTCCTCGCCCTGGCCCGCCAGCGCCTGCTGCGCGGCGAGGGTGATCCCCTGGAGCTCCTCACGGACCGCCGCGTACGTCTCGCGCGCCTCGCGGTGCACCCAGGCGATGGACGAGCCCGGCAGGATGTCGTGGAACTGGTGGAGCAGCACCGTCTTCCAGATCCGCTCCAGGTCCTCGTACGGGTACGCGTACCCCGCGACCCGCACCGCGGCCGTCGCCGCCCACAGCTCGGCCTCGCGCAGCAGGGACTCGCTGCGCCGGTTGCCCTGCTTGGTCTTGGCCTGGGAGGTGTAGGTGCCCCGGTGCAGCTCCAGGTAGAGCTCACCGGCCCAGACGGGCGCGTCCGCGTACTCGGCGTGGGCCTTCTCGAAGAAGGCGTCCGGACGCTCGATCCGGACCCTCGGGGAGCCTTCGAGATCCCTCTGGCGGCGGGCGCGGGCGAGGTGTTCGCGGGTGGGGCCACCGCCGCCGTCACCCCAGCCGAAGGGGACGAGCGAGCGCGAACCGTGGCCCTTCTCACGGTAGTTGCGGGCGGCGTGAGCCAGTTGGGCGCCGCCGAGGTCGGAGTTGTAGGTGTCGACGGGCGGGAAGTGGGTGAAGACACGGGTGCCGTCGATGCCCTCCCACCAGAAGGTGTGGTGCGGGAACCTGTTGATCTGGGACCAGGAGATCTTCTGGGTCAGGAACCACTTGGAGCCGGAGAGCTTGACGATCTGCGGCATCGCGGCGGTGTAGCCGAAGGAGTCGGGGAGCCAGACGTTCTGTGTCTCGATGCCGAACTCGTCGAGGAAGAACTTCTTGCCGTAGAGGAACTGGCGGGCCATGGCCTCGCCGCCGACCATGTTGGTGTCGGACTCCACCCACATGCCGCCGACCGGCACGAACTGCCCGTCCGCGATCTTCTTCTTGACCCGCTCGAAGAGCTCGGGCCGGTACGTCTTGATCCAGTCGAGCTGCTGCGCCTGCGACATCGCGAAGACGAACTCGGGGTGCTGGTCCATCAGGTTGACCATGTTGGAGGCCGTGCGCGAGACCTTGCGGACCGTCTCGCGCAGCGGCCACAGCCACGCGGAGTCGATGTGGGCGTGGCCGACCGCGCTGATCCGGTGCGCGGAGGCGTTGGCCGGGGCGGCGAGCACCCGGGCCAGACACCCGCGGGCGGCGGCCGCCGTGCCGGGCACGTCGGCGAGGTCGAGGGCGTCCAGCGCCGCGCCGAGGGCCCGCAGGATCCCGGGCCGGCGGGCGTCGGCGGTGTCGAGCTGGGTCATCAGGTCGTAGAGCACCTCCAGGTCCTGGACCAGCTCCCAGACCTCCGTCTCGAAGACGGTGAGCTCCATCCGGGCGAGCCGGTACAGGGGCTGGTCGCCACTGGTCGGCAGATCCCCCTCGTACGTGGCCGTGTGGTCGACCAGGACCGGATTGGAGGCGGCCTCGACGTACCACTCGACCTGCTCGCCGCCCTCGGCGCGGTCGGCCACGCGCACCCAGTCGTTGTACGGGTTGAGGGCCTTGACCTCGCCGCCGTCGGCCCGGTGGACCAGGCCCTCGCACTGGAACCCGGGCATCATCCGGTCGAAGCCGAGGTCGAGGACGGCTTCCACCGTACGGCCGGCCCAGTCCGCGGGGACCGTACCGGTGACCCTGAACCACGTGGTGCCCCAGGCCGGGCCCCACGGGTCGCCGATCGCGCAGGGCTCGTAGCCCGCCGCGAGTCCTTCGGCGACGGGGACGGGCTCGCCGGGAGCCTCCCAGCGCTCGACGGTCAGCGGGACCGCACGGGAGTGGACGGCTGGCTTGACGCGCTCCTTGAGGACCCGGCGGAGGCGGTGTTCGGTGATGCTGCGGTCGTCATGCATGACTGCTGCTCCAGGGAGGGTGGTCGGTACGGACGTATCGGTACGGACGTGTCTCGGTACGGATGGCGGGCGGGCCGGCTCAGGTCTTGACGGCTCCCTCGCCCACGCCCTTGAAGAAGAAACGCTGGAGGGCGAAGAAGAGCAGCATCATCGGGAGGAGCGCGGCCATCGCGCCGGCGGCGACGAGCCGCTGGTCGTTGACGGTGGTGGCGCCGGCCAGGGTCTTCAGGCCGAGCTGGAGGGTGTAGTGGTCGCTGTTCGTGAGGACCAGCAGGGGCCACAGGAAGTCGTCCCAGGCGCCCATGAAGCTGGTGATGCAGACGACGGCGAGGGCGCCCTTGGCGGCGGGGAGGAAGACCCGGGTGAAGCGGGTCCATTCGCCCGCCCCGTCCAGGACCGCGGCCTCCTCGACCTCCCGGGGCACGGCGAGGAAGGCCGCCCGCATGATCATGACGTTGAGCACGGAGACCGCGCCGGGCAGCCAGACGCCGATGAGGGTGTCGACCAGGCCCATCTCGCGGACGGTGAGGAACATCGAGATCATCACGGACTCGAAGGGGAACATCAGGGTCGCCACCAGCACGGTGAAGACGACCTGGCGGCCCTTCCAGGCGGCCCGGGAGAGCGCGTAGCCGCCCATCGCCGCGAAGAGCATGTTCGAGGTGATCGCGAGGGCGGCGACGGTGAGGGTGTTGCCGGCGTACTGCAGCAGCGGGAAGGACTCGGCGACCCGCACGTAGTTGTCGAGGGTGGGCTGCGCGGGCAGCACGCCGTCGTACACGTTCTCGGTACGGCCGCGCATCGAGGTCAGGAACTGCCAGACGATGGGGCCCAGCATGACCACGAGCATCAGCACCAGCGTGGCGTACCGCCCGGCCAGGCCGATCCGGTGGCGTCTGCGGGCGGCGGCGGTGCGCCGGGGCGGCCGTCCGCTCCCGGAGGAGGACGGTGCGCTCAACTCTCGTCTCCCTTCGACAGGCGGCGGCCCAGCAGGCTGAAGACCAGGGTCAGGAAGAACAGCAGGATGGAGATGGCGGAGGCGTAGCCGGTCTCGCCGGAGAAGCCGAGGCCGACCTGCCGGATCAGGAAGGGCAGGGTGCGGGCGCCGCCGCCGGGGCCGCCGCTCTCGCCGCCGAGTATGTAGATCTCGGTGAACACGCGCAGCGCCGAGATGGCGGAGAGGGTGCCGACCAGCAGCATCATCGGCTTCACCTGGGGCACGGTGATGCTGAAGAAGCGGCGGACGGGGCCGGCGCCGTCGATCGCGGCCGCCTCGTGGAGGGTGGCGGAGACGTTCCCGAGGGCCGCCAGGTAGAAGACCATGTAGTAGCCGAGGCCCTTCCACACGGTCACGATCATCGCGGAGACCAGCAGCATCGCCGAGTCCGTCAGGAACGGGACCGGCTCGGAGACCAGGTGCAGCCGCTGGAAGACGGTGTTGACGAGGCCGTCGCTGCGCAGCACCCACTGCCAGATCAGCCCGACGACCACGGCGGAGGCGATCACCGGGGTGTAGAAGGCGGAACGGAAGAAGCCGATACCGGGGATCTTCGCCTGCACGAGGACCGCGAGGGCCAGCGGCAGGAGGACCAGGCAGGGGACGACGACCACGAGGTACAGGACGCTGTTGCCGGTCGCGACCCAGAAGTCGGGGTCGGCGAAGGCGCGACGGTAGTTGTCGAGGCCGACGAAGCTGCCGCCGCGCAGGATCTGGGCGTCGGTGAGGGAGAGGATGACGGTGTTGACGAACGGCCAGAGGCTGAACAGGGTCACCATCGCCAGGCCGGGCGCGAGGAACAGGTAGGGGGTCCACCACCTGCGGTGGGGCAGCCCGGTCTCGGTCTCCATGGCCCGCAGGGCGCGCCGCCTGCGCGCCGCTCCGCGACGCCGTTCGTGTGCCGTACCGCCGCCCCGCGGCCCGTCGGCGGCGCCGCCGGTCACTTCTCGGCCGCGGCGGCGAGGAGCTTGTTCGCCGCTTCCTGCGCCTTCTGCACGGCTGTCCGCGGGTCCTGTTCGCCCTTGATGGCCTTCTGCATCTCTCGTACGACGGCGTCACCGACCTGGTTGGTCCACTGGACGGGGGTGTTGGCGTCGAGCGCGGCGGTCCTCAGCTGGTCGGCGCCGACCGCGCGGGCGAGGGTCTCCGCGTCCTTGCCGTCGCCCTTTTCGGAGAAGAACGGATCGGCGAGGCCCTGGGCGTTGGACGGGTAGATGGTCGCCTTCCTGGAGAACTCCACCTGGTTGGGGCCGTTGGTGACCCACTTGGCGAACTCGGCCGCCGCGTCCACGTGCTTGGTGTCCTTCCTGATGCCGAGCGACTGGGCGTAGATGCCGATGTGGCCGAGCTCGCCCGTGACGGCTCCGGCGACCTGGGTCCTGGCGTAGATCTGCGGGGCGTTCTGCTTGATGTCCTTGACGAAGCCCGGGGATCCCGGACCGAAGACGAGCTTGCCGCTGCCGTAGAGCTGGTTGATGTCGTCGGACTTGAGGAGGGACTCCTTGGGCATGGCGCCCTTGGCGTAGAGGTCCTTCATCCGCTCCACCCACCGGACGGCCTTGTCCGTGTCGAAGGTGAAGCGGTCGCGCTTCTCGCTGAGGATCGGGATGCCCATCTTCTGCCAGTCCCCGGGCAGCCGGCCCTTGGGGTCGGCCATGAAGGCGGAGTACTGGCCGCCGGACGAGGCGGCGATCCGCTCGGCGTAGTCGAAGAACTGCTCCACGCCGGTCGGCGGCGCGGCCGGGTCCAGACCGGCCTTCTCGAAGAGCTCTCTGTTGTAGGTGAGGATCTCCGGGGTCACGTACCAGGGGTACGCGTACACGCTGTCGCCCTTGCCGGGCAGTTTGAACTGCTCCCAGGCGCCCGGCACGTACTCCTTGGCCGACGCGCCGTCGAGGGCGGCCACATCGGCGAGCATGCCCCGGTCGCCGAGGAGCTGGAAGGAGTCGGTGGAGAGGTTGACCACGTCGGGGAGGGCTCCGGCCTGGGCGTCCGCGACGAGTTTCTCGTTGTAGCCGTCGCCGGGGACGTCCTCCCATGTGACCTTGACGTCGGGGTACCGCTGCTCGAAGGCGTCGATGACCCCCTGTACGTAGGCCGTGAAGGTGGGCTTCAGCTGGAGGGTCCGGAAGGTGATCTCGCCGGCCACCCTGCCCGTCCGCTGCGCCTCCTTCGCGTCGGCGGCTCCGCCGTCCAGACCGCACGCGGCGGTCGAGAGGAGGGTTCCCGTCGCCAGCAGGGCAACAGCGATACGGGTCGGGTTCGAACGGGTCATCGTCGCCGCCTTTGCAGGAGTCCGGCCTCATCGCCGGAGGCGGTGCCCACGGTCGTCCGAAAGCAAGACCTCGTCAATGAGGCAGGATGACGGCTGGCCGGTGACGCATTGGTGCCGAATGGCACGCCCGGCCCGAACATGTCGCACAATCCTCGATCACCACCACCCCGAGCTGGACTGATGCGCTTTAGTGCAAAGGCGGTTGGGGAGGGTGTCGATTCGATGACGAAGCCGCTTGCGCGTCAAAGTTTGACTTCTTATCGATGGTTCATGACAGGTCTCCACTAATGCGCTTTACCCGCACCTCGCGAAACCGCTTTAGCCGGTGCCCGCGGCGACGCGCACGGAGCCGGGTTGTGCGAGTGAGGGACGCCCGTCTAGATTCCCCTCGAACGGCGTGTAGCTCAGTAGCCAGAGCACCGACCTGCACAGTCGGAGGGCGCAGGGGCAGGACCTGCCACGCCGGCCATGGACAGGAACACCGGAAATCAGCTCCCGGCCTTCGGACTCCCCGCCTCGGGGCTCTCCACCGCCGGACTCTTCGACCACTGCCTCACCGACGAGGGCCTCGCCCGGCTCTGGTCGCTGCTCGACAGCGGGCGCTACGAGGTGCGCGCGCCGGAGGAGGCCGCGCTGCTCTGCGTGGCGTGGCTGGTGCGTGCCGGGGAGACCGGAGCGGCGGCCGCCCTCGTCGAGGAGATACGGCCCTTCGCCGGCGAGGTGCGGTTCGCGCCGCACCCCGCGGACCGGCCCGTACCCGGCGCGGACGCCGTGCACGTGCGCACCGTCGGCGAGGTCGCCGGGACGCTCGCGCGCCGCGCGCCCCGTCCCGGCATCGAGGCGCAGCACGAGGCGCTGACCGTCTGGCGGCCCTTCGAGGACGAGCTGCTCGACCACTGGCTGCGCGTCGGCGCGGACGCCGAGCAGCGCGCCGGGGCGGGCGCGGGGCAGAACGCCGGGGCGGGCGCGGGGCAGAACGCCGGGGCGGTCGCGGGGCAGGACGCCGGGGCGGTCGCGGGGCAGGACGCCAGGGCGGGCGCCGGTGAGGGTGCCGCCCTGCTCGCGCGGTACCGGCGGCTCGCGGCCGCGCACACCCGCTGCACCAAGCACCTCGACCCCAAGTCCAATCCGGCCGTCCTGCGCCGCGCGCTGGAGGAGAGGGCCGCCGGGCGCGAGCTGTCGCCCCGCCTCGCCGGACTGCTGCGCCGTGCCGTCGCCTCGATGGTCGCCAAACGGGGCCGGCCCGGCTCCGCCGAACACACCCGGCTGCGCCGGGCCCAGGCCCGGCAGACGGACCGGACCGCGCACCACGACCTGGCCGCTCTCGTGCTGCGCCGGCTCGCCCCGCTCGATGTGAGCCGGGGGCTGGAGGACGTCGGACCGCTGATCGGCCCGGTGACCGCCGAGGAGGCCGGGACGTCCGGGCTGCCCGCCGGAACCGCCGTCCCGGCATCGGTACGGGCCGCGGTCACCGCGGCGCGCAGCGCGCCCCTGGACACGCTGCTGGAGCACGGACTGATCCCCTCCGCCGAGGTACTGGGCGAGGTGGCGGAACAGTTGATCACCACGCACACCGCCCGGGGATACGCCGACGCGTCGCTGCGCACACTGATCGCGGCGACCTACCGGGCCCGGCGCGGTCGCCGGTACCCGTTGTGGTGGACCCCGGAGCACCATGCCCGGATCACCGGGCTGCCCTGGGTCCGCGCGGTCGCCCCCTGGGCCTCGGACCCGGTGGAGCAGGCCCGTTCGACCCTGCGGATGCTCGGCGAGGCCTGCGTGCGGGCCTTCCCGGGCACCGGGCTGCCCAACCTGCACGTACGGGTGCTGTCCCAGCTCGCGCAGCTCGCCGGGCTGCCCGTGCCGTTCGCCGCGGAGCCACTGGCCGACGCGTACAGCGGGATGGCCGACCCCGCCGTCCTCGCGGCCGCGCGGACCGCCGCCGGGCTGCTGCGCGGCACGGTGTACGAGCGCTACCACGGCATCGACTACGCGGCGGTGCGGGAGCTGGCGGACGCCCAGGACCGGTACGGCTTCGCCCAGTTGTGCGCCGAGCGTGCCGGGCGCCCGGGGCAGCCGCTGGCGAGCGACCCGGCGGTCATCGGACAGGCCCGGATCCTCACCACTTCGAACCTCGCCACCCTGGTCGTGCACGCGGGTGTCACCCCGCGGGGCGGCTGGGAGGGCGCGGCCCGGGGCGCGTTCGCCGCCGCGACCGGCCCCGCGGCCACCGCGAAGAGCACCGCGTGCGCCTGGCGGCAGCTGCTGTTCCACCTCGCGCTGTGCGACGCGGACGAGCAGGCCCGCGTACTCACCTGGATCGACGTGCGGGCCGCCCGGCTCCCGGCACGCGCCGCCGCGCGGATCGCGCTGCCCCTGGCCGGCCTCCGCCTCGCCGCCGCCGGGCGGTAGTCACTTGGGCTTGTTGCGGTAGATGCGGCGGCCGGCCAGGTGCGTGGCCACCGTCTCGCCCCGCCAGAGTTTCCGGTCGCCGTCCATCTCGTCCGGGGCGGGCCACCGTCCGCGGCTGATGTCCGACCGGATGCTGTCGGGCTGCAGGCCGGACGCCTCGGCGATCTCGACGACGGTGTAACGGCGGGACGGTTCGAGCGCGGTGGCTTCCCGGGTGTGGTGCTCGCCGAAGAAGCGGGCGATGGCCTCCGGGTCGAACTCGATGGTCCTGCCGCGCTTGCCGATGGCGGCGGGCCACCCGGGGTGCCGTCCCCATCGGGGATTCTCCGACAGGTAGCGGGCGCTCATGCCGTAGTGCTCGGCTATCTCGGTGTAGGTGACGCCCGTGCGGCCCTCGGGAGGTACGGGGCCGCCGTTCGACGTGCGGGAGACGGCGCCGGCCGACCGGGTCCGCTCACCGGTGTGCGGCTCCGGCGGGAGCCGGCCCGAGCGGGCCTCGCCGACGGTGAGGACGACCGTACGGCCGTCCGGGTCGGTCAGCGTGTGCCGGCCCGGCGGCAGGAACCCGGCGCCGTTCGGCGGGGCGGTGAGGCCGAGGCGCAGGTACCCGGTCTCGGGGCGGCCCGTGGCCGGGTAGAGCTCCAGAACGCCGCCGTCGGCGAGCGTCGCCGCGTAGTGCTCCGGCCCCTTCCCGTGCCGCTCGCGCACGAGGTCGAGGCCGATGCCCCCGTAGAAGTCGCGGCAGGCACCGAGCCGGGTCGTGTAGATGACAGCAAGTTCGAGGATCACGCTGGCGCTCCTGGTGTGTGATGACTGCGGGCCGGCGGCCGTCCCCCTCGATCCGCTCCTCGCAACGGAGTGACCGCCTCGGGCACTTGACCGCCGCGTTGTCGCGCGGCATCCCGAACACCTCGCCCTGGGCGCTCACTTGGGCCTCCTCCCACACGGCGCGACACGCGCCGACAGGGAAGGTCATCTTAAATTCCTACCACGCCTGCGTACGCTGTCCCCATGACCGACACCATCCCTTCCGACCAGCACGTGCACGATGACCTGCGCATCTTGACCGTCGAGTACCTGAGCGCGGTCCGGGCGCGCCTGGCCGGCATCGAGACCCCCGTCGCGCGGGAACGGGCCGCACGGCTGTTCACCGATCAGCTGCTGCCCGATGTGGCGAAGACGGTCAAGAACATCCGCACCGCCGCCGTGGGCGAGCTGCGTCAGGGGCGCACCCTCAGGGAAGTGTCGGAACTGATAGGGCTGTCCGTGCCCAGGGTCGACCAACTGCTCAAGGGGAAGTGAGGAGTTGGCGTACACCCTCTGATGAGGCTCGCCGCGATCACCTCGACTGTGCCGATCCCCGGGCGCCGGCCGCCTTCTGCGCGCGGGCCACCGGGTTCGATCCGCACCCCGGGGCGGACACCGATTTCGCCGGACTCACGCGGTCTTCGGGGCGGCGCGCGTGCCCACGTACCCGCACGGGGGTGCCGAGTCAGCCGGCGTCCGCCCTGGGTGCGCAGCGCATGCCGATGTAGCAGCAGGGGGTGCCGTCCACGAGGGTGGCGAAGACGACGGGCATCCAGTCCCCGCTGAAGGAGGGGCCCGCGCCGGAGGCGGCGAAGACCGTGGCGCTGAGCGGCGTGAGGTCCATCTCCAGCGGCGGCGAGAAGTCCCGCATCCCGTCGGCGAACTCGTACAGCAGGTGGGGGGCGCCGTCGGGCCGCACGCTGACGGTGATGACCACCCCTTCCCTGCGGTAGGTGCCGACCAGCGGGACCATGTCGACGACCGGGGGCCGCGCGGGCGGAGCGAAGGCGGGCGGCATGTGGACCCCGCCGAGGTCGCGGAGCAGTTCCCGCATCAGGTCGGCGTAGAGGAAGCGGGAGGCGCCCCCGTTGGTGAGCAGGACGACGATGAGATCGGCGCCGGGGACCACGCGCACATAGCCGTACTGGCCGATCGAGGCGCCGTCGTGGCCGTAGCCTGGGACCCCGTTCCAGTCGTAGAGCGACCAGCCCAGCCCCCAGCCGTCCGCGCTCACCGTCCACTTGTCGGGTACGTCGACCGCCCACCGCTGCATCTCCGCGACGGCCCGGGCGCCGAGGATCTGGGTGCCGTCCGGGGCGGAGCCGCCGTCGAGGTGCAGCTTGGCCAGCCGGAGCACGTCCGCGGCGGTGGCCAGGACGCGTCCGTACGGCCCCGCCGAACGGGGCATCATGTCCCAGGCCGGCGCCGGCTCCGGGTCCGGCCCCTCGCCCGGAAGGTGACCCATCGCGGTACGGAAGGCCAGCGCCTCCTCGGGCAGGGTCATGGTATGGGTCAGGCTCAGGGGTGCGACGAGCCGCTCCTTGAGGGCCTGGTCCCAGGTGCGTCCGGTGAGGAACTCGACGATGCGGCCGAGGATGTTGTAGCCGACGCTGCTGTAGGAGACCGCGGTGCCGGGCGGACAGTCCAGTGCGACGGTCCGGGCGGCCGCCACGTACTTGGCCAGACAGTCGTCCCCGCGGCCGCTGTCGTAGGTGAAGTCGCAGGTCAGGCCGCTGGTGTGACTGAGGAGCTGGCGGGTGGTGATCGTCTTGGTGGCCTCCGGGTCGGCCACGGAGAACTCCGGGAGCACCTCGATCACGGGCGCGTCGAGGTCCAGTTCGCCCGCGGCGGCGAGCTGCATGACCAGGGTCGCCGTGTAGAGCTTCGCTATCGATCCGAGCTGGAACACCGAGTCGGTGGTCGCCTCCACCCCGGTGCCACGGTGCAGGACGCCGCTGGCCAGCTCATGGATCTTCCCGTCGGCGAACACGGCGAGGGTGGCGCCGGGAACGTGATGGGCGGCGCGCAGTGCGTCGAGGCGGCTCTGCCAGTGGGCCGGGGAGAACGTCACATCGGTTCCTTCGACTCGGTGGTCCCGTACGGATCGCCGCACGCTCCTTGATCCACATACCGGGATCCACGCCAACGTAGGCCGGTCCCCAAGGCGTTGATAAGGACCCGCACGCGCCAACGAGGGGACCCTCGGCGCCACCGGCGAACACCGCGCGCCGGGAGGGAAACGTTCGCGCCACCAGGGGACCTGGCCCGCCAAAGCGGGGACCTGACACGCCAGTTCGAGTGACCGGCTGGTAGCGTCGACCGTCCTATGCGCTCTCCCGGCACCGACGGCACCGTCTCCGTCCACCTCGCGCGGTTCGTCGTCGACGCCTTGCACCGGTCAGGTGTGGGCCTGGGCAGGGTCGCCCGGTTACCGGACCTCGGACCCGAGGTGCTCGGCAACGATCTGGCCCGGGTCTCGACCGCGTCGGCACTGGCCGTGTGGGAGCAGCTGACGCTCGCGGAGCCGGGTACGGCCATCGGCGCGCTGATCACCGCCGAGGCGCCGATCGGTACGTTCGGCCTGTGGGACTACCTGGTGAGCACCGGGCCCAGCCTTCGGGAGACCCTGAAGCAGGCGGTGGAGTACAACGCCGTCGTCGGCGACGCGGCCCAGGAGAAGCTCCTCGTCGAGGAGGACGGACGGTCCTTCACCATCCGTCACGCGACGGGCAGCTGGGGTCCCGATGTGGTGGAGGCGATCGACTTCTTCGCCCTGGGCATGTTCCTGACCCGGGCCCGGGCCGCCACCGGGCGGCCCGTCGTCCCGCTGCGCGTCTCCGTGACGCACGGCGCGTCCGGCCGCTTCCGGCAGCTGGCGGAGTTCTTCGGGACCACCCGCATCGACTTCGGCGCCGCGTACAACTCGATCACCTTCCACGACAACGACGTGCGCGCACCGCTGCCCAAGGCGCAGCCGGGGCTGGACCGCATCCTGGCGCAGCACGCGGCGCTGACGATCGCGTCCGCGCAGCCGGCCCTGCTCTGGCAGGACCGCTTCCGGATGGTCCTCGACTCCGCCTTCCGGGAGGACACCGTGACCCTGGAGCATGTGGCGCAGCGGCTGGCGATGAGCCCGCGCACCCTCCAGCGACGCCTGGGCGAGCACGGCACGACCTGGCGCGAGGAGGTCGAGGCCGTGCGCCAGGAGCACACCATGGAGCTCCTGCGCGCCACCGACCTGCCGCTCCGCTCGGTCGCGGCCCGGGTCGGCTACAGCGACATGCGCGCGCTGCGCCGGGCGGTGCGCCGCTGGGAGGGGCGGGCGCCTCGCGACATCCGCAACGAAGCGGGCATCGCGGCAGCGCCGATGGCCGCCGACGCGGGCAACTGACCCGCGCCGACGGCCGGTCGGGTCACTTCATGGGGTACCGGGCCTTCTCCGCGAGCTTGCCGTCCTTGAAGCAGAAGCGGAGCACGGTCTCTTCGCCGTTCTCGGCCTCGCCGTTGGATATGTACCAGGAGCAGGCGCTGCCCTCGGGCTCGGCCGGTCCGCCCTCCTTGAGGGCGCTCTTGACGAAGCTGTCGCCGGACGGGAGCTTGCCGCGGACCTCGCTCTCCGCGTCCCCGGTCTTCACGGCCTCGTAGACCGCAGGGTCGACCAGGGTCTTGTCGGCCATCTCAAGGACCTTCCCCATGCCGAAGACCAGTGCCATGAGGAGGCCCACGCCGAGTACCAGCGCCACCCCGCACCCGATCAGACAACCCTTGCGCTGAGCCACGCCCGTTCCTCCATGCCGTTCGTGTCCGGCGGCGGTCGCCTGGACACTCACACCCTCGCAAGGGGCGTCGGCCGCGGGCTGTCCTCGAAAGTCGTCGGTCGTCGCAACGATCGTCGTTCGAGGTCGGAGCCACCGCTGCGTGTATACAGGGAGGAGATCGACCATCCGGACGAAGCGAGAGGAACCACCGTGAGCAAGCCCACCATCGAGCCCCTGATCGTCGTCGGCGTGGACGGGTCGAACCATTCCAAGGAGGCGCTGCGCTGGGCGGTCGCGCAGGCGGCGATGACCGGCGGCCGGGTACACGCCGTCATGGCCTGGGAGTGGAACCGCAATCCGTTCGCCATCAGCCCGATGGCCACCGAGACCGCCGACGCGGAGGCGGTGACGGCCGAGGAGGCCGCCCGCCGGAAGCTGGCGGACACGGTCGCCGCGGCCGTCGGCACCTCGCCCGGCGTACCGGTGTTCCGGCGCGTCGAGCAGGGGTCCCCGGCGCAGGTCCTGGTCGACGCCTCGAAGGAGGCGGACCTGACGGTGGTCGGCACCCGCGGGTACGGGGGCTTCAAGGGCGCGCTGCTGGGGTCGGTGAGCCAGCAGGTCGTGCAGTACTCCGCCGGCACGGTCGTGATCGTCCGCGAGGGCGCGGACGAGAACGACTGACGGCCCGCCGACCGCTCAAAGGGGCGGCGATGGTGGGGCGACCACTGCGAGCTCTGCCCCGGTGATCTGCTGGTCCAGCTGAACGGTGCTGCCGACCCTGTGAAGATCACCGCTCTGCTCAAGCGGTACAGGAGCTCTTGGAGCGAGAGCGAACGACTGAGCTGGAGGTCAGGGACTTGTGAATACCCGTACAGGACCATGGGGACCTTCGCGGCGCCCGCCTGCTGGTCAAGTGCCAGGGCCTTTTCACGGTGAGGCTTGCACGCTGCCTCTCGCCGGCGTTCCTCCCATGCCGACCAGCTACAAGAAGCCATACCGGCCAGCATCGCCAGCGTCACGGCGCCAAGCCCCATGATGGTCGCGAGGCCCTGCCGCCGCTCCTTCCGCTCCAACTGGGCACGCCTGTCTCGTGCAGCTTCGGCAGAGGCTTCGCGCTCGGCCTCTGTCAGGTGATGCCGACAGGCTGCGCCTCTCACCTGAGGAAGCCGACACGGCGTCCCCTTCTGGGTGAGGCGGCCACAGCGTGGCGCTTTGGCGCGTATCCGGGAGCGGATTCCTCTGCTGGGCACGCCTCGCATGGTGAACCATCAGCTCCACCCTCCACAGGGCCTCGACGGCGACCGTAGCCCTGCAGGGCCCTGTCCATATTCGTCACTGTGACGTGAATTTCCCTGAACCAGGCTGCTATTCAATCCGGCTCTGCGATGCTGGAAGCCGATCGAGAGGGGCCGCAGCGATGCAGTGGAAGATCCACGGGGAACGTCCGATCTACGAAAACAAGTGGGTGAACCTGTGGCTCACCGACGTGGAGACGCCGGACGGACACCGCTGGGAACACCACGTCGTCAGACTCCGCCACCTAGCCGTGGCTGCTGTCGTCAATGACCGCCAAGAGGTCTTGATGATGTGGCGTCACCGCTTCATCACGGACGCGTGGGCTTGGGAGCTGCCCATGGGCCTGGTGGAGGCGGACGAGACGCCCGGCGAGGCTGCCGCCCGTGAAGTCCTCGAAGAGACCGGCTGGCGTCCGGGCCCGATGAATCCGCTGATCTACGCCGAACCGGCGAACGGCATCACGGACTCCCAGCACCACCTGTTCCGCGCGGACGGCGCCACGTACGACGGGCCGCCGACTGAGAAGAACGAGTCGGACCGGGTCGAGTGGATCCCGCTGGCGAACATCCGAGGCATGATCGACCGCCGCGAGATCGTCAGCAGCGGCTCCCTCGTCGGACTCCTCTACGTCCTGATGGATGAAGGGGTTCGCTGACCCTGGGAGGGAAGCATCGCTCGTAGACGTGCCTCGAAGACAACCGCGGCCGGCACCTCGCGATGGGGCGCAAGCTGCTCGTAGAACTCGCGAAGGTGCCCGGCCACCCGCGCGGACGACACCGCAGAGGCAGGCACCAGGGCCTCTATCGCCGTGTGGCACGCCTGGTCGAGCTTGCCCCGTTGGAGCTGCGTGCGGGCCAGCCACAAGGCATGGAACGCCCTGCCTCGCTGGTTCGCGGGGTCTTCCCGCGCCAGCGCATCCGCGATCAGCGGTTCGGCGATCGCCCCCTCGCCGAGACGACCGTGCGCGATGCCCGTGTCCACGATGAGCTTCGGCTCATCGAAGTACGTCACCCATGCCGGGTCCGGGTCGTCCTCGTGGATGCGCTCGAACTGACTGTGAGCCTCGGAGATCGCGTGATGCGTCGCCTTCCGGTCCCCCAGGGTCGCATGGGCGAAGGCTTCGCGCAGGGCCAGCATCGCCCGCACTCTCGGCGTCGCCCCGCTGGCGGCTCGGGCCTGGTCCTGGGCAGCCGACACCAGTGCAAGTGCGTCCGCCGGCTTGTCCTGGTAGGTCGCTTGCAGGCTTATGCAGGCCAGCACGTTGGCCATGAACGGATGGTCGTCAATCTCTCTGGCCAGTTGCAGGGCCTCCGAGAAGTACGCGCGGGCCTGCTGGTACTGCCGGGCGTCGAAGTACGTCCAACCCGTCAGCCGCGCCAGCTCTGCCGCGATGCCGTACAAGCCGTGCTGTATCGGCGTGGGCCGCTGGTCCTTCAACAGCCCCTCGACGTATCGCAGCTGGCCGACAACGGCCGGTCGAAGGGTCTCTCCTCCGTGCTCGTCGTCGCGTCGCCAGTAGTCCTCAATCGAGGACCGGAGCGCCTGGAGAGTGGAAGGGCTCGGTTTCGTCCCAGCAGCCAAGGCCAGGATGCTGTCGACCTCCACCCCGGGTAAGGCCGCAAGCGGCCTGAGCCCGGAGGGCGGGTGCACCGAGTCCGGTGGCTCTCGCTCTGCCACGGCAAGCACCACCGGCGTTTCCCACTCCCGTCGGGCAAGCCCGAGCATGTGCCCCGGGATGCGCAACCCGTCGGCAATCCGCTCGATCACGTCCATGTGGAGAAGCTGCCGCTGGCCCGCGATCACTTCCCCCACCCGGCTCGGAGTCAGCTCACACTGGCGTGCGATCACCGACGGGTAGATGCCTGCACGACCCTTGACCAGGCGAAAGACCCTCGCGAAGTCGCGCACGCGGCACGCGCCGATCATCTCGGCATCGGTGAGCAGACTTGCCGGTAGTTCCTTCGTGCGACGTGACTCGGGCATCGGGCACGCTCCGGAGGAAGACTACGGATCGTTTCAAGGGCTCAACGGATTGTGATGTTACCCAAGTTGGGTATTCCGCTGGGCCTTTCTGGCGCGTCGTCCCGATCGCGATCCTTCTGGACATGGCGAAGCGACCGAGGACGACCGCCTTGAACGATTCGGCGGGCACTCCTGATACAGAGCGAACGGCCCTCGGGAGATCCCCTGGCCTGGGCATAGAACCCCGCGTCCTCATGAACATCCGGGTATCTCGGGACTCGGGCCGGACGTGGTCGCCAGGCACGCGGGGCCTGGAAGGCGACCCGTTCGACATCCTCTCCAACCCCGGCCGCTACCCCCCGTGCGAGTGCCCCCGCTGTGGCGGTACGTCGGCGTCCGCCGGTGCCCTTCGGCCGGCATCCACCACGCCGGGGGCGGCGTAGTGACCACTTCCCGACAGTGAATGCCCCTTTGGAGCGGGATTCCCGGATACGTGGTCGAGCTCGGTCGGCCTGGCGCCAACGACTCGCCGTGCTCCTCTACGCCGCTGCCGTCATCGTCCTGGTGGTCACCCTGGCCATCGCTGGTGATCCCGGCCACTGACCTGTATCAGGCTTCCGGCTCAAATCCCGAGTTCGCTCGATCCGTGGCCTCGCGCCACCCCTGTCTCCTCACCGGACCGGCAACAACAGGGCTGGTGAGGCACGCCCCATCGGGGCTGGGCCAGCATCCGTCGGTCCTGGACTTCCAGGAAACGGAGACACACATGGCAGCGCAGAAGGAAGACCTCCTGATCGGCGTCGAGAGCCTGATCAGGGTCCAGGACCGCTTCACAGCCGCGGCGGCGGAGTCCGACTCCACCGGCACCTCCGCGGGCGACGACGGCGAGAACCGCGACGGCCTGAACCTCCCGCAGGAGTAACGCCACCAGCACGCCACAGCACCAACCGGGGGCTCGTCATCCACGGCGGGTCCCCGGCCCTCACTCCCATGACGCAGACCGGAGGAACACGTGGACCACCACTTCGTCACCGCGATCGAGAAGGCCCTCGGCTGGGACGGCCCCAGGGAACTCGGAGCCGCTTTCGCCCGGGGAACGATCGAGGATCTCGATCTGCTCGATCGCCTGCTCAACCCCAAGAAGTTGCTGGACTTGGTGATGCGCCGCAGCGTCACCACCCCCCAGTTCCGTATCTTCCAGGACGGCGCCGAACTGCACCCCGGCCGCTACATCCACCCCTCCGTCACCCGGCGGGGGCAGGCCATCCCCATGGCCGACATGTACAAGGTCGGCGCGCTGATGCGTGAGGGCTGCACCATGGTTCTGGACGAGGTCGACTTCTTCGACCCGGCCATGGAAGCCACCTGCCGCGCGCTCCAGTGGTGGGCCCGTGAGCTGGTGCAGGTCAACGCCTACCTGACCACCCAGGACGCCAGCGGCTTCAAGCTCCACTGGGACGATCACGACGTCGTGATCGTCCAGCTCGCCGGCCGCAAGAGCTGGGAAGTCCGCGGTACCTCGCGCAAGGCTCCGATGTACCGCGACTCCGCCCCCAACTCCGAGCCCAGCGACGAGATCGTGTGGCAGGGCGTCATGGAGCCCGGCGACGTGATGCACATCCCCCGCGGCTACTGGCACCAGGCCACCCGGGATAACCAGGGCGACGGCTACAGCCTGCACGCCACCTTCGGGATCGTGAAGCGCGTCGGAGTGAACTGGCTGGCCTGGCTCGCCGACCAAGCCCGCACGCAGGAGCTGTTCCGGTACGACCTGGACCGATGGAACTCCCCCGACCAGTGGGAGGGACAGCAGCGGCTCCTGGCCGACGCCGTCGCCGAGATGACTACGAAGCTGACCCCGCAGGACTTCTTCGATGCCCGGGAGCGGGAACGCCTGGCCGCCCGGCATGTCCCGGCCACCGGCCTGTTCGGCAAACCCGCGGCCGTCGTGTGCGTCACCGACTTCGAGCCCGTGATCGAGCAGCACACCGACACCGTGGACGTGCTCGCGGCAGGCAAGAGGCTCTCCTTCTCCGGCAAGGCGTACCCCGCGCTCGTCCTGCTGCTGAGCGGCCACCCCGTCAACATCGCCGACGCCGCCGAGAAGACCGGCCTGGACGTGGAACAGCTCGCCGAGATCCTGCTGAAGGAGGAACTGTGCACAGAGCTGACCCCCGCCTTGTCCTCGGCTTACACCGGTCTCGTCACCACCGCGACATCCTGACGGCCGCACTCGACCTCGGCGTCACGGCCCTGGACACCGCGGCTGCCTACCTCGGCTTCCGCTCGCACGCGGTTCTGGCCGAGACGGCTGCTGATCTGCTGCCGAAGTTCACCCTCTCCACGAAGGTGGGCTTCTTCCCGGGCGCCGGAAGCGCTCAACACTCCCTCGATCCGAGCCGGCTGCGCCCTGCCATCGAGAAGGCGGCCCGGGAATTCGGCAGGGAACCTGACACCGTGCTCCTCCACAACCCCGAACGGAGCCTCACGAGCCTGTCCCCGGCCGATGGCCACGCCCTCCTCGGCAGCGCTTGCACCGCCATGGTCGACGCGGCCCGCGACGGCCTGTGCCACACCTGGGGCGTGTCTTCCTGGGACACCCGGCCGCTCGGCATGGCCAGGGTGAATGACCTGCCGTCTCCGGACGTCCTCATGATCCGGGCCGGGTTCCTCGTGGGCATCGACCTCCTCGACGCCACCACCGTCCTGCGCACCGCCTGGAAGGTAGGGGAGACCTGGGGCATGAGCCCCTTCGGTGGCGACCACAGCAACTTGTGGGAGGAGTTCGACCCTCGGCCGTTCCTGCAACCGCCTCACAGGGATCTATCCCACACACAGGCGGCGTTCCGGACCGCGTTCCACCTGCCCAGCGCCTCCGCCATGGCGGTCGGCACCGACGACCCCGGACACCTGGCCCAGTTGGTCCAGGCCCTGGGCGCCAAGGTGGACACCTTCGCCGTCAGCCAATATCTCCGCAGCCTCCACTTACACCGTCAGAGCTGAAGCTCGGCCACCAGACGCCGGGCCGCCTTCCGGGCCGGAACCAGCAGCGGATCATCCTCGTACGCGTGGGGGCCGACGATCTTCGACAAGAAGAACAGCGACATCAGCTTGCCGTCCCGGCTCTCCAAGTCCGCACGCCGCTCCTGCTGGATGCGGTCCGCGAGCGCCGGGACGGCCAGCGCGTTGCCCCATAGGGTTGCGGCGTCCAGGCCCCGGGGCGCCATGCCCCAGTCCTCCCAATCGATGATGGAGAACTCCGGTCCCATCACGTTGGCCCAGGTCAGATCCGCATGAGCCGGCGCCCACCGCTCGATCCGCGTATCGACAATGCCGGGGAAGACCGCCCCGAGGGCCTGGGTCACCTGCTCCTGAGTGATCGTCACCGTGTCCGGTGTCGCGATCCGCGGCGTCTGCTGTGAGGCAAGCGCGTCCAGCGAAGTGTTCAGCGCCTCCCACCACACGTCCGGCAGGCCCGGGTCTTCGAGCAGCAGGGCGCCCTTGCCGACAGACGGCGACGCAATCAGCTCCAGCTCATCCGCGCGCCACATCACCGGCTCGCCGGGCTCGCGCCACGCCAGTCCCTGGTACCACTCGGGCATCGCGACGCCTTGCAGGACGGCGGCGGCCTCGGTCCCGTTCCATCCCTGCGGGCCGATCCGCTCGAATCCCCGCCGCTCGATCCGCACCCAGGTCCCCCGCTCCGTACGCCCCCCCAAGGAACGGCGCTTGCGAACCAGCGCCTCCCGAACCAACCGCACGTGGAGGGCCTCTTCCACGCGCTTCAGCACGACTTCCACCGGCTGACGCCGTAGATCCACCTGGGCAGCCACGGGCAGGGATCCATTCATCACGACCTCCTCGGCGAGCGGATGACCGTAGCAGGAAGAGGCTCACCGACACGATTCCTCCGTCAACATGGGACACGTCAACTTGCGCTTTGTCGTTGGCCGTTGCGAGAACGACCCCGCCTCGCCCACGCCGGTGGCCGGAGCGGCTTTGGCCGGTGTCCTGTTCGGGTTGGGGCCGGGCATGTTCATGGAGAGTCCGTGGACATCTCGGCTCTGAACACCCCGACGGTCATGCAGTGCGCCTTGGACGCGCTTGCCAGCAAGATGGATGGTTCGGCTGCGGCGGACAACACGGTGAACCGCAGGGTGCCAGTGTTCAGCAACTGCCTGCGCTACGCCGTCGAGCTGGACCGGCTGCCCTCGCTGCCCCTGGCCAAGGCGGACTGGACGCCGCCCGAGACGGACGACGAGATCGACTTCCGATACGTCCCCGGCCCGGCTGGTCCGTCTGATCGGCGACCACATCGAGGACTTCGGCACCGCCAAGGAAGGCCGTCTCCTTGATGCGGCTCGTGGCGGCGGCCTGCTGAGCAAGGAGTACGGCCACGTAGGGGCCGCCACAGCGTCGTCACCCTGCTCCGCATTCGGAGGCTTCCCTTCTGTTTCCGGAAGCGAGACCCGTCCAGGGCTGCTTGCCTGCATTCTGCGTTCATGGACGAAGGACTTGTAGCACTCATCACCGCAGGTGTGGGGCTCCTGGGTGGGATCAGCGGTGCCGCCATCGGTGGCAGGGCTGCCGTAAGGGGCGCACGCCTCGGGGCAGAGACGACGGCACGGGCCACCGCCAGGCAAGTACATGATCAAGCAACGATCAACCATGAGCATTGGCTCCGCGGGCAACGCCTGGATTCCTGCCGTGCCTTACTCGCCGCGTACGACAGGTACGCGATAGCTGCGTCAGCCATCACCCGGGCGTTGGAGGGCGAGACCCGGGCGTCAGGTGAGATGAGAGTAGCGATCGGGCAAGCTGTCTCCGACATCAGGAACAGCTACTTCCAAGTCCGGCTGCTGGTCTCCGAGGACATCCTTCAGCCCGCCCGCGCTCTCCGGCTCCAGGTGGAGGACCACAATGAGTGCTTGGACCGCTGGCTGGACGCATTCCTGGCCATGGACGGCCAGCGGATGGCCGCTGAGCAAGCTGAAGAGGACCGACTCTGCACGCAGCTTGGCCACCTCCATGGCGAACTGGTGGAGGCTGCGCGACGCGCGATTGCCGAGCGACCGACAACAAGATGATCACCACGTCCGACAAGCCCCAGAGTATTCCCATCTCCGCATCAGTGCAGGTCAGAGCCCTGCAGTCTGGTGGACCACGGTCCACGCCTGGTCCACAAACAATGTTCCAAGGGGGTACAGGGGCGATTCAAGGTGAGACAGGGCCCATGACGAAGGGATGTCCCTCACTTGGGACACCTGTTCCGATCAGCTCGTTGTCTGACCTGCGGCGGTGGGTGGGATTTGAACCCACGATGACTCGCGCTACGGCTGAGCCCACCCATCGAGATTCCACAGGCCGCGCGCAGTTACCGGTCAGCCTAGGGCGGAGAACGGCGCAGACGATGGACGCCAAGGCGAACCGCATGACCCTCCCGGGGCACGATTTCACTGGCCAGGGGCCAAATGACGACCGTGAGACCGGTGATTCCCAGGCCCAGAGCGCAGAGCCACCTTCACTTCTGCGGAGGTCTTCTCGCATGCGGAGGCGCAGCGCGGCGAGGGCATCGTCGTAGCTGCGGCGCCCCGCCAAGTAGGCCGGCTCGGTGACCAATACACCCTCCATCACGAGGTCGCGGAGGTCGCGCAGCTGACGGAACGCGTCTTCGGAGGCATCTACCACCCGGGTAGGTGCCGTGATGGTCATCTGGTACCGCAACCCGATACATGGTCCGAACGCTGCTCGGGCGGTGGTGCGTCGTGCAGGAATCGGCATGTCCGGATCCCGGGCCACGTTGCCAGAGGTGTGACGGGCCTCGGAGAGACATGCCAGGTACTCCCCGTACAAGGTGCGCCGCGTCTGCGTTTCACGGTCCAGACGCTCTCGCTGCCATCGGTGCCTGTCGAGCAGCATGGCGGATCCGGTGGCGATCACAGCGCCAACCATGGTGCTGATCAGGGTGACCCACTGCATGGTCCGACGGTATCCACGGCAGGGCGCACCCGACCAGGGTTTCTCACGGCAGATCGGTCGCCCAAGGGGAGCCCTGCCCACGGCGGCCGATTCGTGATCTGTGGCGACCACGGCACAATCAAATCCCTGACCTCGCAGAACGGGTGAGACGCACGGGGCCTCCGGAGCCGCGTGTGGGAAGCGGCATGATGTCCGGCATGACCTTCGAACCCAGCGGCGCACCCATCGAGAGCACTCACGTCACGGTCCTGACCGACGGTGCGGCACAGGTCTTCACGTGGGAGGAGGATGCGCGGATCGAGGTACGGAACCTTGGCAGAGAGATCGTCATCGAGGCGAATGCTGCTGGGCTCAGGACACTGGCCGGCCATCTGCTCGTGCTGGCCGGGGAAGGCGTTCCCGATGGAAGCCATCTCCACCTTGAGGACGGCAACGGCCTGGAGGACGGGTCCGTCGGATTGGTTCTGGAGCGCAGCGACGCCGAGTGATGCGGGGCGCCTCCACCAGCGGCGGACCTCACGCCCCTGCCGGAGCGGCGGGAACGGCAGTCCGGCTACCGCGAACCGTGGTGCGTCTCATGCTGTTCAGCCTGTTCCACCAGGTCCCGGGGGTCCGTGTTGGCACCGCAGAGGATGACGGCGACCCGGTCGCCCAGCGGCTGCGGCGCCGTGCGCAGTGCCGCCGCGGCGGTGGCCGCGCCCGCCTCGACCACGATCCGGTGCTCCTCCCAGAGCGCGCGCCGGGCGGCCGTGATCTCGGTGTCGGACACGAGGACCGACGTCACGTTCTTCTCCTGCGCCGCGGCCAGCGCGTCCGCCGAGACCCGGGTGGCCCCCAGGGAATCGGCGGCGACGGATTCCACGGCCACGTCCACGACCCGGCCCGCCGCCAGGGCCGCGTTCAGGGCCCGGCAGTTCTCCGGCTCGACCGCGACCACCCGTACGCCGTGTTCGCG
This sequence comes from Streptomyces sp. NPDC001549, assembly GCF_042894025.1. Lineage (NCBI taxonomy): Bacteria > Bacillati > Actinomycetota > Actinomycetes > Kitasatosporales > Streptomycetaceae > Streptomyces > Streptomyces sp. NPDC001549. Next base: position 109,512 of record NZ_JBIAVJ010000008.1, on the reverse strand, counting down.
CGCGGCCGTGGCGACCCCGGCGAACAGTCCGCCGCCGCCGACCGCGACGACCACCGTGTCCAGCCCGGGCAGGGCGGCCCGGATCTCCTCCAGCAGGGTTCCGGCGCCCGCGGCGATGAGCGGGTGGTCGTAGGCGTGGCTGCTCAGCGCCCCGCTCTCGGCGGCGAACTCCTCGCAGGCGGCCAGTGCCTGGGCGTACCGGTCGCCGACGAGCCGCACCTCGGACCCGTACCCGCGCAGCCGTTCCACCTTCACCCGCGGGGCGTTGGCGGGCAGGAACACGGTCGCGGGCACGGACAGCGCGCGGGCCGCCCAGGCGCAGGCGAGCCCGGCGTTGCCGCCGGAGGCGATGGTGACTCCGGCGGCCGGGAGGGCGCCGGCCTCGTGGTGGGCGGCGAGGAAGTTGCGGGCGCCGCGTGCCTTGAAGGAGCCGGTGTGCTGGAGGTACTCCAGCGCGTACCAGACCCCCGCTTCGGCCGCGGGCGCCACCGTGACGGGGCGTATCGCGCCCGCGATCCGGGCGGCGGCGGCGCGGACGGACGCGTGGTCGAGCTGCTGGGCCGGTGCTGCGTGCATGGACGGTCTCCCCATCAGGTGCGGGTGGTGGACCGGGCGGGCCGGGTGGGCCGGGCCGGCCGGGCGGCTTCGATCAGCTGGCGCAGGGCCACGTAGTAGACCTCGTGGTCCGTCAGGGCGGGCAGTACGTCGGGCAGTCCGCCCGCGAGCACGGGGAACTCCCCGGGATCCAGCGCGGCCAGGGCCGCCCGCGAGGCGGCGGTGGCCGCGGCCGGATCCCGGTGGTCGACGAAGGCCGCGCTGCCCAGGGTGAGCAGGTACATGCGGCGGTAGACGGTCATCGCCTCGGCGGCGGTCATCCCGGCGGCCATGCTGTCGGCGAGGGCGGGCTCGACGAGCCGGGCCAGCAGCTGCCGCCCGAGCCAGGGCCGGCTGCCGCGCAGCACCAGCAGTCCGGGGTGGGCGGTGAGCAGCAGGTACAGGGCGCGGAACCGCTGTTCGGTGGCCTGCGCCCAGTCCGTGCCGGCGGGGATCTCCGGGAGCTGCCCGGCGAGGTGCTCGGTGCACAGGTCGAGCAGGCCGGCGAGGTCGGTGCAGCGGCGCTGGACGGTGGCGTGGGAGACCTCCAGCCGGTCGGCGAGGGTGCGGAAGCTCAGGTGGCCGGGCCCTTGCTCGTCGAGGATCCGCAGGGCGGCGACGGCGATGGCCTCCGGGGTCGCACGGTCCAGGGCTGCTGATCTTCGCGGCATGAGATACACCGTAACATACGATGTATCTGCACTTTCGTGTGACACCGATTGCAGCCATATTGCTGGTCATCGGCCGACAATCAGCGACTTGTGTTGACAGTGGGTAATCGCCTCGCTGCACTGGGCGCACGACTGACCCCACGTCAAGGAGACTCCGTGCCGCCTCGCCTGCGTGCAACGCTCCCCTGCCTGACCGCGGCCGCCCTGTTCGCCCTCGCGCTCTCCCCCGCCCCGGTGGCGGCCGAGCCCCGGGCGACCTCGGACACCCCGCTCGCGCTCACCCCTCCCATGGGCTGGAACAACTGGGCGCACTACATGTGCGACATCAACGAGGCCAAGGTGGTGGCCAACGCCGACGCGCTCGTGTCCACCGGGCTCGCCGCCAAGGGCTACGACACGGTGACCGTCGACGACTGCTGGATGACCAAGAGCCGCGACGCGCAGGGCAGTCTGGTCGTCGACACGGCGAAGTTCCCGCACGGCATGGCCTGGCTCGGCGAGTATCTGCACGCCAAGGGCCTGAAGTTCGGCATCTACCAGGACGCGGGCTCCCTCACCTGCGAGAAGTACCCGGGCAGCGGCGCCCCCCAGGGCGGCGGCGCGGACCACTACGCGCAGGACGCCCGGCAGTTCGCCTCCTGGGAGGTGGACTACGTCAAGATGGACGGCTGCAACCTCTGGGTCCCGGAGGGCGCGACCAAGGAGGAGGCGTACCGCGACGCCTACAACGCCGTCGCGAAGGCCCTGCGGGAGAGCGGCCGGGACATGGTCCTGTCGGCCTCCGCGCCCGCCTACTTCCAGCAGGGCGAGTGGGGCGGCTCCGACTGGCACAAGGTCCTCGGCTGGGTCGGCGAGACCGGCCAGCTGTGGCGCGAGGGCAAGGACATCAAGGTCTACAACCCGGCCGCACCCGCCACGTCGCGGTGGAGCGCGGTGCTGGGCAACTACGGCTACAACCGCTGGCTCGGCCGGTACGCGGGCCCCGGCAACTGGAACGACCCCGACTTCCTGATCGCGGGCGCCCCCGGGCTCACGGCCACCGAGAGCCGCAGCCAGGTCGCCCTGTGGGCCATGATGGCGTCCCCCTTCATCCTGTCGTCCGACGTCTCGAAGCTGACCCCGGCGGGCCTCGCGGCCCTCGGCAACACGCGGATGATCGAACTGGACCAGGACCCGATGGGCCGTCAGGGCTCCGTGGTCTCCTCCAACGCCACCTTCGAGATCCTGGTACGGCCGCTCGCGAACGGCGACCGCGCGGTGGCCGTGCTCAACCGCTCCGCCGCCACCCGGGACATCAACGTGCCGCTCGACGAGATCGGCCTGACCGACTGCACCGCCGGCGCCCGGGACCTGTGGACCGGCACGAGCCGCGACGTCACCGAGACGCTGACCGGCAAGGTGGCCGGGCACGACACCGGGGTCTGGCGGCTCAGCCCGCGCGGCTGCGCCGAGGCCGTGCCGACCGGGCAGATCGTCGGTGACGGCGCCCGTTGCGCCGACGGCGCCAACACCACCGGCGTCGGCGCCGTGGTGATGGCCGCCTGCACCGGAGCCCCCGACCAGCGGTGGACCGTGGGCAAGGACGCGACCCTGCGGCTGGCCGGCGAGTGCCTGTCGGCGGGTGAGGACCGCATCGTGGAACTGGCCGACTGCTCGAACCGTCCGGAGGAGCAGCCCGGCCAGAGCTGGTCGCAGCGCCGCGGCGGATCCCTCGTCGAGGAGGTCAGCGGGATGTGCCTGACGGCTCCCGCGGCCGCCGCCCCGGCCGAGCGGCTGCGGCTGACCGACTGCGGCGACCACCGGGTCGACCAGGCCTGGGCCCTGCCGGTCTGACGGCCGGGCGAACGGATGAGGAACCCGACGCATCACAGCGGGCGCAGGCACAGGACCCGGCGCCCGCTCGCCCTCGCCGCTCTTCCCGCGGCGCTGCTGGCGCTGATCTGCGCGGGCCCCGCGCCCCGGGGCCCCCCCCCCCGCGGGGGGCCCCCCGCACGGGCCGACGGGACGACGGACCCCCACCCCGGTGCCACCCGGGGTCCGGTCCGGGCCCCCCCCATCGCCACACCCCCCGCCG
>NZ_JBIAVJ010000008.1:0-106163 GCF_042894025.1 Streptomyces sp. NPDC001549 | reverse complement strand
AACCCCGGGGGCCCCCCCCGCCGCCCCGGCCCCCCCCCCCCCCCCCCCGCCCCCCCGGGGGGGGGGGGGGGGGGGGGGGGGGGGGGCCCCCCCCCGGGGCCCCCCCCCCGGGGCCGGGGGCCGCCCGCACGGGCCGACGTGACGACGGACGCGCACCCGGGTGCCTCCCGGAGTCCGGTCCGGGCCCGCACCTTCGACATCGCGCCCGCGCGGGCCGCCCTGCGGCGGCTGCTTCCGCGCCACTGGGGGCAGTTCACCCTGGTGCCCGACACGACGGCCGCCTCCGACACCTTCACCGTGTCCGGCACCCCCGGCGCGATCACCGTGCGCGGCAGCACCGGGGCCACCCTGCTCACCGGCGTCGGCTGGTACCTCCAGCACGTCGCCGGGGTCGACATCGGCTGGCCCGGCGACAGCATCGGCATGCTGCCCGGCCGGCTGCCGGCGGTCCCCGCACCGGTCACCCGCAGCGCGCAGGTCCCGCACCGGTACGCGCTGAACGACACCGACGACGGGTACTCCGGCCCGTACCGCTCCTTCGAGGAGCACCAGCGGCAGATCGACCTGCTCGCCCTGCACGGCATCAACGAGGTGTTCGTACAGGTCGGCGCCGAGTACCCGTACTACCGGGCGCTCCAGGAGTTCGGCTACTCCGCCGGGGAACTGCGGGAGTGGATCCCCGGCCCCGGCCACCAGAGCTGGTGGCTGCTGCAGAACCTGAGCGGATTCGGCGGCCCGGTCACCGAGCGGCTGATGCGCGAGCGTGCCGAGCTGGGCGGGCGGATCGCCGAGCAGCTGCGCGGGCTCGGCATGACCCCGGTGCTGCCGGGCTACTTCGGCACCGTGCCGCCCGGGTTCGCCGCGCGCAACCCGGGGGCGGCAACGGTCGCCCAGGGCGACTGGGCGGGCTTCGACCGCCCGGACTGGCTGGACCCCGCCTCGCCCGTGTTCGGGAGGCTGGCCGCCGCGTACTACGCCGAGCAGCGCGAGGTGTTCGGGGACAGCACGATGTACCGGATGAGCCCGCTGCACGAGGGCGGCCAGACCGGATCCGTCGACGTCGGCGCCGCCGCGGGCGCCATCCAGGGCGCCTTGCACGCCGCCCACCCGGGTGCGCTGTGGGCGGTGCTGGGCTGGCAGGACGACCCCGCCCCGGAGCTGCTGGCCGGGGTGGACACCTCGAAGCTACTGATCCTGGACGGGCTGTCCGACCGCTACAACCGGCTCGACCGCGAGTCCCGTTGGGACGGGGCCCCGTACGCGATGGGCACCATCTACAACTTCGGCGGGCACACCACGGTCGGCGCGAACAGCTCCGTGTGGATCGAGCGGTTCGGCCCCTGGCGGGACAAGGCGAACAGCGCGCTCGCCGGGATCGCCTACCTGCCGGAGGCCACCGGGACCAACCCGGCCGCCTTCGACCTCTTCACCGATCTGGCCTGGGAGCGCGGGCCGGTCGACCAGCGCGCGTGGTTCGCCGGCTTCGCGGCCCGCCGCTACGGCCGTCCGGACGCCGAGGCCGCCGCGGCCTGGGAGGAGCTCCGCAAGGGGCCGTACAGCACCTCCTCGGGTCTGTGGTCGGAGTCGCAGGACAGCCTGTTCACCGCCCGGCCGAGCCTGACCGCGGCGGGGGCGGCCTACTGGAGCCCCCGGTCCATGCGCTATCCGGCCGGTTCGGTGCGCAAGGCCCTGGACCACCTGCTGAAGGTGGATCCGGCGCTGCGCGGCTCCAGCGCCTACCGCTTCGACCTGGTGGACACCGCCCGGCAGGCCCTCGCCAACCACTCGCGGGTGCTGCTGCCGAAGATCAGGGCGGCCTACGAGGCCAAGGACCTGGCCCGTTTCCGGGCCCTGACGGCCGAATGGCGGGACGGGGAGCGGAAGTTGGAGGCGGTCACCGGATCCGACCCGGCCTTCCTCCTCGGCACCTGGCTCTCCGCGGCGCGCTCCTGGGGCGCGGACCGGGCCGAGCAGGACCGGTACGAGTACGACGCCCGCTCGCTGCTGAGCGTGTGGGGCCGCCGCAGCACCAGCGAGGGCGGTTTCCTGCACGACTACGCGAACCGCGAATGGAGCGGCCTGATCTCGGAGTTGTACGCACCCCGGTGGGCGCACTACTTCGCTTCGCTGGACGAGGCACTGGTGCGGAAGACCGCGCCGCGGGAGATCGACTGGCACGCCTTCGAGGCGGAGTGGGCGGGGCGCACCACCCGCCATCCGGACCGGCCGACCGGTGACCCGTACCGGCTGGCCGCACAGATCGCCGCGGCCCTCCCGGCGGCTGCCGCCACCCGCTGACCCGCGCCACCGGCCTGCCCGGACCCCGGGCAGGTCCGGACCCCGGGCAGGTCCGGACCCCGGGCAGGTCCGGACCCCGGCAGGCCCGGACCCCGGGCAGGCCCGGACCCCGGGCAGGCCCGGACCCCGGGCAGGTCCGTGCACGGGGTCATGCACCTCGTTTCCGCCCCGCCCATGCGGCTCCGGCGGCCGCCAGGCCGAGGACGGCGATCGAGGCGGCCGAGAGCAGCAGGGTCTCCCGGGCTCCGAGCCCGGCCACCAGCGGGCCGCCCAGCACGGTACCGAGCGGCACCGCGAGCACCCCGACCGCCGAGCTCGCGGCCAGCGTCTGGGGAAGCAGTTCCGGCGGGGCCGAACGCTGGAAGAGGGCGGTGGAGAGCGAGGCGTACGGAGGCCAGAGCAGCCCGGCAGCCGCGAACCCGGCGACGGCGACGGCCGTCGGCGCTCCCAGCCCCGTCGGCAGCATGAAGGCACCGACGGCGGCGACGATGCCGGTCGTGGTCGGCCACACCGGCAGGCGGTTCAGGTAGCCGGTCAGGACGGAGCCGAGGACGGCGCCGACCCCGAACGCGGTGTAGAAGGCTGCGAGCAGTCCCGCCGGAGCGCCCAGCCCGTCCGACACGTACAGCGGCAGGGCGACGTACACGGGACCGAAGAGGCAGAAGAAGGCGAAGCTCAGGGCGAGCAGGCCCAGCAGGGCCGGGGTGCGGCGGATGACGGCGAAGCCCGCGGTCCGGGAAGTGCCCCCCTCGGGCGCGGGCGCGGCGTCGTGCGGCACGCCGAAGAGGAAGGTGGCGGCCAGGACGAGGAAGGTCGCCGCGTCGACGGCGATCACCGTCGCAGCGCCACCCCACAGGATCAGGGCGCCCGCGAGCGGCGGGCCGAAGACGGTGGAGAGCGAGCGGACGCCGGACAGGACGGCGTTGCCGGCCAGGTGGTCGCGCTCCGGCAGCAGCCGGGCCAGCAAGGTGTGGACGCCGGCCTGGCCCCAGGAGTGGAGGACGGAGGACAGGGCGAGCAGGGCGACGTACAGCTCGACGCTCAGCGTCCCGAGGGCGTGGCACACGGGGATCGCGCCCAGGGCGGTGGCGCGCAGCAGGGCGTCGCAGGCGACCAGCCGGGCCGGGGAGCGGTGCCGCAGGAACCGGCCGAGGAGGACGGCTCCCGCGGCGCCCGAGAGCGTGTAGGCCGCGGCCGCCAGGGCCACCCACATGCCGCGTTCCGCCGCCGGTGCGATCTCGATCGCCAGCCAGCTCACGGCGACCACGGCCATGCCGTCGCCGAGGGACGAGACGGTGAACCCCGGTAACAGGCGGCGCAGCGTCGAGTGGGTGAGTACGGGCCGGTAGGGCGAGGTCCGGAGGGTCCGGTCGGGTTTCAGGGGCACGGTGTCCACGCTTCCGGGGAACGATGAGGGGTCATGTCGTCATCGTTGCCGCGCGCCCGGCCGTCGCCGCGGCCCGTTCACTCCGGGCGTGGTCCTTTCACCCTGGGCGCAAGACGCCGGCACTGCCCGGCACGGCAAGGTCGGGCCCCGCGGCACGGCTGCGCGGCCGGGCCCGGCGGCACGGCGCCACCACAAGAGTGCCCGGGCGGGGGACACTGGCCGTGTGGAGTCAGACCCGAGCCGTTCCGCACGGCCGCGGCGTGCGATGGGCGCCGTCAGCGGGATCGTCGCGGCCGTGGCCGGACTGGCGTCCGCGCAGCTGGCCGCGGCGGCCGGCCGGCCCGAGGCCTCGCCGGTCACGGCCGTCGGCGGGGCCGTGGTCGACCTGACGCCGGTGGCCGTCCGGGAATGGGCCATCCGGCTGTTCGGCACCTCCGACAAGCTGGTGCTGGGCCTCGGCATCCTCGCCGTCCTGGCCGCGGTCGCCGTCGGCGCCGGGCTGCTCGCCGTACGCCACCTCCCGGCCGCGATCGCCGTCACGGGCGGATTCGGGCTGGTGGGAGCGCTGGCCGCGCTCAGCCGGCCGGATGCCTCCTGGCGGGACGCGCTGCCCTCACTGGTGGGCGCACTGGTCTCGGCCGGGGTGCTGTACCTGCTGGTCACGGCCGGGAGACGGACCCGCCCGGCCGGAGCCGTGCAGGGCGGGGCCGGGGCGATGGACCGGCGTGGCTTCGGCCGGCTGGTGGTCGCCGTCCTGGCTGCGTCGGCCGGGGTCGGACTCGGGGCACGACGTCTGGGTGCGCACGGCAGTGCCGACGCCACCGCCTCCCGGGCCCGCTTCGTCCTCCCCCGGCCCACCGTGCCCGCGCCGCCGGTGCCCGCCGGGGCGGACCTGCGGGTGCCCGGGCTCGGCCCCTTCCTCACCCCGGACCAGGACTTCTACCGGGTGGACACCGCACTGGTCGTCCCGCGCGTGGACGCGGACACCTGGCGGCTGCGCATCCACGGGGAGGGGGTCGCCCGGCCCCTGACCCTGGATCTGCGCCGGCTCCTCGCCCGCCCGGTGGTCGAGCACGACATCACGCTCACCTGTGTGTCCAACGAGGTCGGCGGCCCGTACGCGGGCAACGCCCGCTGGCTCGGCGTACGTCTCGGGGACCTGCTCCGGGAGGCGGGGGTGCGGCCGCCGTCCGAGGGCGGGCCCGCCGACCAGCTGGTGGCACGTTCGGTGGACGGCATGACCATCGGCACACCGGTCGAGGCCGTCATGGACGGCCGGGCGGCGCTGCTGGCCGTCGGCATGAACGGCCGGCCGCTGCCCTTCGCCCACGGGTTCCCGGTGCGGATGGTCGTACCGGGCCTGTACGGGTACGTCTCCGCCTGCAAGTGGCTCACCGAGCTGCGGCTGACCACCTTCGCCGCGTACGACGCCTACTGGGTGCGCCGGTCCTGGGCCCAGCAGGCCGTGGTCAAGACGCAGTCGCGGATCGACACCCCGCGCCCGTACGCCGACCTGGCACCGGGCCGGGTGCCGGTCGCCGGGGTGGCCTGGGCCCAGCACCGCGGGATCGAGCGGGTCCAGGTACGGGTGGACGGCGGCGCCTGGCAGGAGGCGCGGCTCGGGGCGGCGGACGGCGTCGACACCTGGCGCCAGTGGGTCTGGCCGTGGGAGGCCACCCCCGGGCCGCACACCCTGGAGGTCCGCGCCACGGACGGCACGGGCGCGGTGCAGACGGGAGTCCGCACCGGGACCGTGCCGGACGGGGCGACGGGGTGGCACACGGTGAACGTACGCGTCCGGGCTCTAGGAAGTGGCCTGTCGGCCGGGGCGGACCGGGAGTGAGCGGACGTTGTTGCTGATGAAGCTGTTCTGGTAGGGGAGTTCGGACTCCGGGACGGCGAGGTCGAGGTCGGGGAAGCGGGTGAAGAGCCGCTCCAGGGCGATCGTGGCCTCCAGCCGGGCGAGCGGGGCCCCGGTGCAGTAGTGGGCGCCGTGGCCGAAGGCGAGGCTGCGGGCGGCGGTGGGGCGGGTGAGGTCGAAGCGGTCGGCGTCCGGACCGTGGAAGGACTCGTCGCGGCCCGCCGCGCTGTATCCGGCGAGCACCGGGGTGCCCTGCGGGATCACGGTCCCGTCGACGGTCAGGTCGCGGGTCGGGTAGCGGAACGGGAACCAGCTGACCGGGGTGTCCCAGCGCAGGGTCTCGTCCACCACGTCCGACCAGGTGGCCTTGGCGTCCAGGACGAGCGCGAGCTGGTCGCGGTGGGCGCACAGCGCGCGGACCGCGTTGACGATGAGGTTGAGGGTGGTCTCGTGGCCCGCGACGAGCATCAGCCGCATGGTGCCGATGAGTTCGGCCTGGGTGAGCCGGTCCCCGTCGTCCTCGCGGGCGGCAATCAGGGCGCTGGTGAGGTCCTCGCCGGGGTTCGCGGCGCGGGCGGCCGCGATCGTGCCGGTCAGGGCCATGAGTTCCTGCAGGGCGGCCATCTTCTCGGCCGGGGTGATGTCGGTGGCGATGATCACCTGGTTGGTCAGGTGGTGCAGCCGGCCCCGGTGCTCGGGGTCCACGCCGAGCAGCTCGCAGATGACGTTCATCGGGAGCGGGAGGGCGAAGAGCTCGTACAGGTCGGCGGTCCCGTCGGGGGACCCGGCCGCGGCCCGCCCGAGGTCGTCGAGGAGTTCGGCGGTCAGCTCCTCGACGCGCGGCCGCAGCCGTTCCACCTGGCGGATGGTGAAGGCCTTGCCGACCAGCGCGCGCAGGCGGCGGTGGTCGGCGTCGTCCGCGGTGTGCATGCCCTGGGCATTGGCGAAGACCCGCAGGGGCCAGTCGGCGGGAATGGTGCCGTCCTGCAGGGCGGGGAAGTGCCGGGCGCCCTTGGCCACGTCGGGGTGGGCGAGGAACTCCTTCAGCGCGTCGTGGCCCAGGACGACCGCCCCGGGTACCCCACCGGGGAGCACGACCTCCGCCACCGCGCCGTGCTCGGCGCGCAGCCGGGCGTTGAGGGCGTGCGGGCAGCCGCCGGCGGGGTCGATCACGTGCGGGGCGGCCGGGCTCTGCGGGACGGGTGAGATGTGGGACGACAAGCCGGTTCTCCTGACCTGATGGACGAAACTCGGTCAACAGTGCGGCCTCGGGAGCGGGTTGGACAAGCCCGTGTCCGTCCCGTCTCAGAACCAGTTGAGGGTCAGGGTGAAGGTGGTGCCCGCGGTGGCTCCGGTGGCATCGCTCGCGGTGGCGGTGACCTGGAAGACGCCGCTGCCCCAGGGCTTGCCGGTGATCCTGCCGGAGGCGCTGTCGAGCGTGAGGCCCCAGGGCAGGCCTGTGGCGGCATACCGGACGGGGGGCTTCGCCCCGGTGGTGGTGAGCTGGACGGTGCAGGACTGGTTGAACCTGCACGTCTGCGGGCCGGGGCCGGTGAACTTCAGCCCGCCGGGGGTGGGAGTCGGGGTTGGGGTAGGCGTGGGCGTCGGGGTGGGAGTGGGCGTCGGGGTCGGGGTGGGGGTGGGGGTGGGAGTGGGGGTGGGCGTGGCGCCGCAGCCCGGGGTGGCCTCCGGTGGCAGCGGGACCCGCCAGATCTGCGTGTCGTTCTCCGAACCGACGAGCAGGTTCGCGCAGTCGGCGTACGTCACCGTCTCCCCCTGCGACTGGGCCGGGAGGGCGACGTCCGCGAGCTTGACCCCGGCCGTGTCGTACACGGAGGCCGTGTTCGCGCCCAGCGGCCCGCCACTGCGCAGGGTGTACGAGGCACCCGTCGGCGAGAAGGCGCCGTCGGTGGCGAACACGGGGCCGGGCCGGACCGCGGTGAGGGTGTTGACCTGACCGGTCACCGGCGGCAGCGGGGCCTGGTAGAGCCGGCCGGCGGCTCCGATGAGCTTGCTGGCGACGTAGAGGCGGCCGGTCACGGGATCGGCGAGCAGGGACTCGGCGTCGTGCTTGCCGTCGGCGTAGGCGAAGCGGTAGGTCACGGGCGTGACCGTGGCGTTCGTGAGCTGATCCGGCTCGGCGAACCGGTGCACGGTGATCTCCGCGCGCCCGCTGAGGTTGTCCCCGATGTCGCCGACCAGGATCGCCGGGCCGCCGCCCGCGTCCGTACCGAGCGCCAGGCCTTCCCAGTCGGTGTTGCCGACACCGGCGACGGTGAAGGTGGCCAGCAGGCGGCCGGTGGCGCCGTTGCAGTCGACGGCGAAGACCTGGTTGGTGTTCCCGCTGTCGTTGACGGCGTAGAAGACCCCGGGATGTCTGCGGCTCATGGCGAGGCCGCTGAGCTCGGCGAGCCCGCCGGGGAGGGTGCACTTCTTCTCCGGCGCCAGGGCCACGGCGGCGGCCTGCGGGGCGGCGGAGCCGGTGGAGACGGTGGAGGCGGTGGCCGTGGCCATCCAGGCGAGCGCGGGCAAAATCGTGGCGAGGACCGCGGTCGCGAGGGCGGCGGCCCGTGGGGGTGTCAGGAGTCGGGACATGCGCACAATGTGAGGGGACATCAGTTGGTGTGCCAGACCCCGCCCCCTCCTGTTCGAGCATCGTTCAATGCCGCGGCGGCATGTCCGGTCAGCGCACCGGCTCCCGAACGGGTGCCTTGTGCCCAGCCTGCGCGATGAACGCGCGGGCCGCCCGGCTGAGCGGCCGCCGGGCGTGGGCGATGCCCACCGGGCGCAGCAGCGGCGGTGTGAAGGAGCGGATCTCGGCCCGGCTCCCGAAGGCCCTCAGCACCACGTCCCGGTACCAGATGAGGGAGCCCCGGCCGTCCGTCACACCCGTCACCCACGCGAGGCGTTCGTCGACCTCCAGGGTGGGGACGGGCCGCACTCCGAGGCAGCTGAACATGGCCTCCATCTCGGTGCGCCGGCCGGTCCCCGGCGCGGGCAGCACCATCGGCAGCCCGTCGAGCATGCGCAGGGGCATCGGGTGGGGCAGCCGGGAGCCCGGCGGTGATATCAGCACCACCTCCCGCTCCTGGATGAAGTGGGTGGAGAGCTCCTTGTCGACGGGCAGGTCGACCAGGGCCAGCTCCGCGCGCCCCTGGGTCACCTCCTCGACCAGGGCCTCCCTGCTGTCGTGCTGCTGGAGCCGGACGTCGACGGCCGGGTGCCGTCCGGTGAAGGCCGCGATGAGGTCGGTGGCCAGGTCGAGGGCGAGCGTGGGAGTGGTGACCAGGGTCAGGACCGCCCCGGCGCCCCCGCCGTGCGGGGTCCCTATGTCGTCGATGGCCTCCACCGCGTTGAGCACGGTCCGGGCCAGCCGGACGACCCGGGCCCCCTCCGGCGTGAGGTCCACCCCCCTTCCCCGGCGGGCGAGGAGCTCGACGCCGAGATCGCGCTCCATGGCCTGCACGGCCCGGGACAGCGCGGACTGGGCGACGAAGACCGAGGCGGCGGCCCCGGTGATGGACCGGCAGTCGGCGACGGCGACGAGGTAGCGGAGCTGCGCGAGGGTGGGGGTCATGACCGGACGGTAACCGCGTGAGGCTGTACCTGTAAGGGCTCGTCGGGTGAACAACTGACCGGGTCCGGCGTGACGGTCATGCCCGGTCGGTGAGTAGGCATGCCGGCGCGGCATGCCCGCGAGGACGCGGTACGCCGGCCCGCGCGGCGGGGGCGGCCCCGCCCGGCGGAGAACGCCGCAGGCCACCGGCTCGGCCGGGGTGTGTCGTGGGTCCGCCCGGGCGGGAATCCGGGTGGCACGTGTATGCCGAGGGTGCGAAGCATCGTATTCCGCATGGCTGTTGACAGTGCAGGGTGGCCCCCGCACGATGCATCGCGGCATGCGGGTGTTTGATCACGGTTCAATCCCGCCGTACCCGCGGCGGGTGCCCCGGCCGGTGTGCGTGTGACCGCCGCGCTCCCCCTTCTTCCGCCCTGCCCCGCACCGCCGTTGCACGGCACATCGGCACATCGGCTCGTCGGCACTTCGGCTCATCGGCTCGTCGGTCCACCCGCCCGCCGTCCGTCCTTCCTTCCGTCCCGCACTGCGCCATGTCACACAGCATTGGAAGAGGAGCGCCCGTGACCCCCCAGCACCCGCAGCCCGCCGCCGCCACCCGTGACCTGGTCGTCGCGGTCAGCCCCTTCGAGGAACCCCACCCGGCCGTCGTGACCGCCGCCGAACGCGCCGGGGCCCTCGGCCTGCTCGACCTCGGCCGGGACGCCGATGCCGCGCGGCGCGGTTTCGCGGAGCTGGGCCGCCGGCTCGGCGGCGGCAGCGCCCGGTACGGGGTGCGGGTGCCGGCCGGCTGTCCGCTCGGCCCCGGGGAGCTGCCCGCCGCGGTGGACACCGTGCTGCTCGCCGACCCCGCCTCGCACACCCCCGAGCGGGTGGCCGCATGGGCCGCGGCGGCCGGGCGGCCCCGGGTGTGGGCCGAGGTCACCGGCGCGGCCGAGGCCGGGGCGGCCGTGGCCGCCGGGGCGGACGCACTGGTGGCCAAGGGGCATGAGGGGGGCGGCCGGGTGGGCCCGGCCACCACCTTCGTCCTGCTCCAGCAGCTCCTCGGCGACCCCGCGGTCCGGGTACCCGTACGCGCCTGCGGCGGGATCGGCCCGCACACGGCGGCCGCGGCCGTCGCGGGCGGGGCCGCCGGGGTACTGCTCGACGTACAACTGGCCCTGACCACGGAGGGCGAGGCCGGGCTCCCGGAGGAAGTCGCCGCCGCGCTGCGGGCGATGGACGGCTCCGAGACCCGGCTGGCCGACGGGCACCGGGTGTTCGCACGGCCCGGCCTGACCCCGCCCGAGGGACCCGTACCCACCCTGCTCGGCGCCCGCGACCTGCGGACCCAGCTGCTGCCCGTCGGGCAGGACGGGGCCTCGGCAGCCCGGCTGGCCGCGCGGCACCGGACCACGGGCGGCGTCCTGCAGGCCGTACGGGCGGCCGTCGCCGGGCACCTGGAAGCGGCGGTACGGGCCCGGCCCCTCGGGCGGTCGCACGCCGTCGCGCAGGGCCCGATGACCCGGGTGAGCGACCAGGCCGCCTTCGCCGCGGCGGTGGCGGCCGCGGGCGGGGTCCCGTACCTCGCGCTCGCGGTGATGGAGGGCCCCGACGTACGCCGGCTGCTGGCGGAGACGGCCGAGCGGCTCGGGGACCTCCCCTGGGGCGTGGGCCTGCTCGGCTTCGCCCCGCCCGGGCTGCGCCAGGAGCAACTGGCGGCCGTGACCGAGGCCCGCCCGCCGTACGCGATCATCGCCGGCGGCACCCCGGCGCAGGCGGCCCCGCTGGAGGCCGCCGGGATCCGGACCCACCTGCACGTGCCCTCCCCCGGCCTGCTGGAGCGGTACCTCGCCGACGGGGCGCGGCGGTTCGTCTTCGAGGGGCTGGAGTGCGGTGGACACGTCGGGCCGCGCGCCTCGTTCCCGCTGTGGGAGGAGCAGATCGAACGCCTGCTCACCTGCCCCGAACCCGAAGCCCTGGACCTGCTGTTCGCGGGCGGAATCCACGACGAGCGGTCCGCCGCCATGGCGGTGGCGGCCGCGGCCCCGCTGGCCGCCCGGGGCGCCCGGGTCGGGGTGCTGATGGGCACCGCCTACCTGTTCACCGAGGAGGCCGTGGCGGCGGGCGCCATCCGGCCGGGCTTCCAGCGGGCGGCGGTGGAGTGCGCGGACACCGTGCTGCTGCACACTGCGCCGGGACACGCCACGCGGTGCGCGGCCACCCCGTACGCCGCGGCCTTCGAGGCGACCCGCCACCGGCTCACGGAGAGCGGCATCGAGCCGCGCACGATGTGGGAGGAGCTGGAGCGGCTGAACCTGGGGCGGCTGCGGATCGCCAGCAAGGGCCTGCGCCGAAACCCCGACGGCACCGGCCTCGAACCGGTCACCGAGGAACAACAGCAGACCGACGGGCTGTTCATGCTGGGCCAGGCCGCCACCCTGCGCACGGGAACCACCACGATCGCCGCACTGCACGCGCAGGTCACCGACGGGGCCACTGTCCTGCTGGAGCGGCGGGCCCGCGAACTCGCCGCTGCCGGGGCGTCGGCCGAGGGGGCGCCGCACTCGGCCGACCCGCTCGACATCGCCATCGTCGGAATGGCCTGCGCCTACCCCGGCGCCCCCGATCTCGCCGCCTACTGGGCCATGGTCCTCGCCGGGACCGACGCCGTCACCGAGGTGCCGGCCGAACGCTGGGACCCGGCGCTCTACTACGACGCCGACCCGGCCCGGGCCGGGGAGCGCACCCCCTCCCGCTGGGGCGGCTTCCTCGGCCCGGTGCCCTTCGACGCCCTCGCGCACGGCATCCCGCCCGCCTCGCTCGCCGGGATCGAGCCGGTGCAGCTGCTGGCCCTGGAGATCTCGGCGCGGGCCCTCGGGGACGCGGGCTACGGCAAGGACCGTGCGTTCGACCGGTCCCGGACCTCGGTGGTCTTCGGCGCGGAGGCCGGTACGGAACTCGCCGGCGCGTACGGGCTGCGCGCCCTGCACCCCGCCTACCTGGGGGAGCTCCCGGCCGCGCTGGACGAGCAGCTGCCGCGCCTCACCGAGGACTCCTTCCCCGGGATCCTCGCCAACGTCATCGCCGGGCGGGTCGCCAACCGCCTCGACCTGGGCGGCGCGAACTGCACGGTCGACGCCGCCTGCGCCTCCTCGCTCGCCGCGCTGGACCTCGCCTGCCGCCAACTGCGCGACCACGACAGCGACATGGTGCTGTGCGGAGGCGCCGATGTGCACAACGGCATCAACGACTACCTGATGTTCGCCTCGGTCCGCGCCCTGTCGCCCGGCGGCCGCTGCCGGCCCTTCGACGCGTCCGCCGACGGGATCGCGCTCGGCGAGGGCGTCGGCGCGCTCGTCCTGAAGCGGCTCGCTGACGCGGAACGCGACGGCGACCGCGTGTACGCCGTGATCAAGGCGGTGGGCGCCGCCAGCGACGGCCGCTCCCTCGGCCTGACCGCGCCCCGGCCGGAAGGACAGCGGCGGGCCCTGGAGCGGGCGTACGCCCGGGCCGGCATCACGGCGGACGAGGTGGGCCTGATCGAGGCGCACGGCACGGGCACGGTCGTCGGGGACAGCACCGAACTCGCCGTGCTGAGCGAGCTGTTCACCGCGTCCGGGGCCGGGCCCGGGTCCTGCGCGCTGGGCTCCGTGAAATCGCAGCTCGGGCACACCAAGTGCGCGGCCGGGCTGGCCGGGCTGATCAAGGCGGCCCGGGCGGTCCACACGGGCGTGCGGCCCCCGACCCTGCACATCGACACGCCCAACCCGGCCTGGCGGGCGGAGAGCAGCCCGTTCTCCTTCGACACTGAGGCCCGGCCCTGGCCGGTGCCCGCGGAGCGGCGGTTCGCCGGGGTCAGCGCCTTCGGCTTCGGCGGTACCAACTACCACGCCGTGCTGGCCGGTCACGGCGGCTCGGCGGAGCCCCGGCACGGGCTGGAGGAGTGGCCGGCGGAGCTGTTCTGCTTCCGCGGCGAGGACCGGCGGGCGGTCGGCCGGGCGATGGCCCGGCTCGCGGGGCGGCTGGAGGAGAACGACGCGGCCGGGCGGCCCTGGGCCCTGCGGGACCTCGCGGCGGAGACCGCCGCGGCCCCCGGCCCGGTCAGGGTGTCGGTGGTGGCAGGCGGCCTGGACGAACTGGCGGCCCGCCTGGAGCAGGCCCGCACCTTCACCCCGGGCGCGGGGGTCCACGTACGGGAGGAGACGGCGGAGCCGGGCAAGGTGGCGTTCCTCTTCCCCGGCCAGGGCAGCCAGCGCCCGCGCATGCTCGCCGGCCTCTTCACCGCCTTCCCCGCCCTGCGCGCCCTGCTGGACTCGGGCCCGCCCCCGGTGGTGTCGACGATGTTCCCGCCGGCGGCGTTCACCGCCGAGGGGCGGGCCGCACAGCGGGCGGCCGTCACCGACACCCGCGTGGCACAGCCGGCCCTCGGCCTCGCGGGGGCGGCGGCGCACCTGCTGCTCGGCGAGCTCGGCGTACGGCCGGACTGCGTGGCCGGGCACTCGTACGGGGAGCTCACCGCGCTGTGGGCGGCCGGGGCCTACGACACCGAGAGCCTGCTGCGGCTGAGCGCGCGCCGGGCCGAGGCGATCGTGGCGGCCGCCGGCGCGGATCCGGGATCGATGGCGGCGGTGTCGGCCGCGCCGCAGGAGGTACGGGAGATCGCGGCCCGCGCCGGATGCGTGGTGGCGAACCACAACGCGCCCCGGCAGTGCGTGATCTCGGGCCCGACGGCGGCCGTGTCCACGGCGGTGACGGCCCTGCGCGAGGCAGGCCTCTCGGCCGAACCCCTCCCCGTGGCCTGCGCCTTCCACAGCGCGGTGGTCGCACCGGCGGCGGCATCCCTGAGCACCGAACTGGCGGCGACCCGGATGGCGACTCCCCACACCCCGGTCTGGTCGAACACCACGGCGGACCGGTATCCGGCGACGCCCCCAGAGATACGGAGCCTTGCCGCACGCCAGGTCGCGGAGCCGGTCCGGTTCGTCGAGCAGGTGGAGGCCATGTACGCGGCCGGTGTCCGGACGTTCGTGGAAGCGGGCCCCGGCCGGGTTCTCTCCGGTCTGGTCGGCCGGATCCTGCACGGCCGGCCGCACACGGTGGTCCCGCTGGACGTGCCCGGTGAGCACGGCCTGCTCAGGCTGGTCACGGCGGCGGCCGAACTCATGGCGGCAGGCGTTCCGGTGGCACCAGAGGCCCTCTTCCGCGGCCGCACCTCCCGCCTCCCGGACCACGCCCCGCGGCGACCGGGCTGGCTGGTGGACGGCCACCTGGTCCGCACCGCGGACGGCACACCGGTCCCGGGCGGCCTCCGCCCGGCCCGCCGGGTGGCTCCGCCGGCCACGGCAGCGGTCTCCGGATCCGACCGGCGGGAGGAGGCAGTACTGGAGTACCTCCGAGGCACCCGCGATCTGGTCGAGGCCCAGCGGAACGTCCTCCTCAGCTATCTGGGCTCCGTGCCGGCGGATCCCCTGGGCGGGGCCGGTGGGGCCGGGAGTGTGCCGGGGCGGTCCCCGCAGGGCGCCGAACGCACTGCCGCCGCGCCTTCCGGACCCTCGCCACGTTCGGCTCCCGAGGAGACGCCCCGGCGCGCGCCCGGCCACCCCGGAACCGGCCACCCCACCGGCCCCGCCCCCGCACAGCCGGGCCCCCGCACCGCCGAGGAGGTCATGGACCTCGTCCTGGAGATCGTCCACACCCGGACCGGATACCCCCGCGACATGCTCGACCCCGAACTGGACCTGGAGGCGGACCTCTCCATCGACTCCATCAAGCGGGTGGAGATCATCGGCGCGCTCGCCGACCGGATCGGACTCCCCCAGGACCCGGACGGCGGCGGCTCCGCCGAGTCCGCGGTCGAGGAGCTGTCCCGGATCAAGACCCTGCGCGGCATCGTCGCCTGGATCACCGCCCGCGCCCCCGCCGCACCCGCCACACCCGGCGGCGAACCCGTGGCACCCCCCGTCGGCCGGCTCCGGGTGGACCTGCTGCCCGTACCGGCGGCCGACGGCGCCCCCGGGACCCTGCGCGGCCTGCGCATCGGCGTCGTCGAGGACGGCCAGGCCATCGCGCCCGCACTCGTCGCGGCCCTGGACGCGCACGGCGCCATGGCGACGGTCCTGCCCTCGGCCGAGCCCGGCTTCGACGGCCTCGTCGACCTCTCCGCGCTGCGGACCACCGCCGATCCCGTACTGCCCGACGCCTTCCCGGGGCTGCGGGAGGTCCTGACGACCGGAACCCCACGGCTGCTGCTCGTCACCGGACCCGGCACCCCCGGCGCCGGTCTGCACGGCCTCGCCCGCAGCGCGGCCCTCGAATTCCCCGGCACGCTGGTCCGCGCCGTGGACATCCACCCCAAGGAGGACCCGGAACGTATCGCGGCGCAGCTGGTGGCGGAACTGAGCAGCGACGGCGGCAGCAGCGCCACCGACGCCGGCGGCGGTACCACAGGCGCCCCCGCCTCCGTGGGTTACACCGCCGAGGGAACCCGTGTCACCCGCCGCCCGGTACCGGCCCCGCTGCGCGCGTCCGACGGCCCACCGCCCCTGGACCGCGACGCGGTGGTCCTGCTCACGGGCGGGGCCCGTGGGATCACCGCCCGCACCGCGCTCGCGCTGGCCCGCGCCACCGGATGCCACGTGGAACTGGTCGGCCGCACCCCCGAACCCGCCACCGCGACCGCCACCGACGAATTCGCCCAGGCGCAGGACCGGGTCGCGCTGCGTGCGGCCCTGATCGCCGCAGGGCTGCGTACGCCGGCGGAGATCGAGGCGGCGGCCTCCCGGATCCTCGCCGAGCGCGAGGTGCGGGCCACCCTGGCCGCCCTCGGCACCGCGGCGGCATCCGTCCGCTACCACTGCGCGGACGTCACCGACGAGCGGGCCGTCCGGGCGGTCGTGGCCGGCGTACGGGAGCGCCACGGCCGCCTCGACGGCATCGTGCACGGCGCCGGGGTGCTGCGGGACGGGCTGCTGCGGGACAAGCAACCGGCCGACTTCAGCACGGTGTTCACCACCAAGGTCGACGGGGCCCGCCACCTGGCCGCCGCGGCGGCCGAGCACGGGCAGTGGCCCGCGCCGCGGTTCCTCGCCCTGTTCGGCAGCGTCGCAGGGGTGTACGGCAACCGCGGCCAGTGCGACTACGCCGCGGCCAACGACGCCCTCGACGGCCTCGCGCACACCTGGGCGGAATCCTTCCCCGGCCGGGTGCTGTCCGTCGACTGGGGCCCCTGGGCGGCGGAGGCGGGCGGGATGGTCGGCCCCGAGCTGGAGCGTGCGTACGTCCGGCGCGGGATCCCGCTCATCGCGCCGGAGGCGGGGACCGCCGCGTTCCTCGACGAACTGGCGTACGGGAGCGACGTACAGGTGGTCCTGATGGCGGAGGAGGGCCGGGGCGATGCGTGACGGAGAGCGGCGCGGCCCGCGCCCGGCCGATGCCGCGATCGTGGGGATGGGAGCGGTGTTCCCGGGGGCCGCCGATCTGGCCGCGTACCGGCGCAATCTGCTCGCCGGTACGGACTGCATCGGCGAGGTCCCGCCGGAGCGCTGGGACCCCGAGGTGTACTACGACCCGCGGGGCGCGGCCGGACCGGTGGCGGGCGACCGGTTCTACTGCCGGCGGGGCGGCTTCGTCGACGGTCTCGCCGCCTTCGACCCGACCCGGTTCGGGATCATGCCGACCGCCGTGGAGGGGGCCGAGCCGGACCAGATGCTGGCCTTGCACGCGACGGCCGAGGCGATCGCCGACGCGGGCGGCGAGGCCCGGCTGCCCGCCGACCGGTCGCGGATCGGGGTGGTGCTGGGGCGCGGCGGGTTCATGGGGGTGGCCACCGCGCGGCTGGACCAACGGGTGCGTACGGCACACCAGTTGGCGCAGACCTTGCGGGAGCTGGCGCCGGAGCTGGGTGAGCGGCGGATCGCGGCGGTGCGCTCCGCGTTCCAGGACGCGCTGGGGCCGGAGCGGCCGGACGCGTCGATCGGGCTGGTGCCGAGCTTCACCGCCGCCCGGACCGCGAACCGGCTGGACTTCCGCGGGCCCGCCTACACCCTGGACGCGGCCTGCGCCTCCTCCCTGCTGGCGGTGGACCAGGCGGTGGGGCTGCTGGCCGCCGGGCGCTGCGACGCGGTGGTCGCGGGGGCGGTCCACCACTGTCACATCGCGACGCTGTGGAGCGTGTTCACGCAGCTGCGGGCGCTCAGCCCGAGCGAGCGGATCCGGCCCTTCGACCGCCGGGCCGACGGAACCCTGCTGTCCGAGGGCACCGGGGTGGTGCTGCTGAAGCGGCTGGCGGACGCGGAGCGCGACGGGGACCGCGTGTACGCGGTGATCCGCGGCACGGGCGTGGCCGGGGACGGCCGTGCGGCGAGCCTGATGAGCCCGCTGGTCGCGGGCCAGGTGCAGGCCCTGGAACGGGCCTGGCGGGAGGCCGGGCTGGATCCGCGGGCGCCGGGCGCGCTGGGGCTGCTGGAGGCGCACGGCACGGGCACCCCGGTCGGGGACGCGGCCGAACTGGACACCCTGGCCCAGGTGTTCGGCCCGCCCGGGCCGACGGGCGGACGCGGGATCGGCTTCGGCTCGGTGAAGTCGATGCTCGGGCACACGATGCAGGCCTCGGGCATGGCCGGGCTGATCAAGGCCGCGCTCGCCGTGTACGAGGGGGTACTGCCGCCGACGCTGCACCTTGAGGAGCCGCACCCGGACCTGGCCCGGACGCGGATGCGGCCGGTGAGCGCGGCCGAGCCGTGGGAGCGCGGGCCGCAGCCGCGCCGGGCCGGGGTCAACGCGTTCGGCTTCGGCGGGATCAACGCCCATGTGGTGCTGGAGGAGGCGCCGACGGCCTCGCGCCCGGCTCCGGTGCGCCGGTTCCTGCCGCTGGGAGCCCCGGCCGCGCCGGTGGGGCCGGCCGCGGGAGGCGGCGTACTCCTCATCGGTGCGGACACTCCGGCGCAGCTGTCGGCCCGGCTGGCGTCCGCCGTCCCGGTGTCCGGCGGCGACGGGCCCTGCCGGGTCGCCGTGGTCGGGCCCACGCCCCAGCGGCTCGCGCTGGCCGCGAAGGCGGTGGCGCGCGGCCGGCCGTGGCGGGGGCGCGGGGACGTGTGGTTCACCCCGGAGCCGCTGGGCGGCCGGGTGGCGTTCCTGTTCCCGGGCCTGGAGCCGGAGTTCGCCCCTGTGGTGGACGACGTGGCGGAGCGGTTCGCGCTGCCGGCACCCCGGCTGACCCGCGGCGAGTCCCTCGTGGAGCGGGCCCTCGACGCGATCGCGACGGGCCGTTTCTTCGCCCGCGTCCTGCCCGAACTGGGCGTCGAGGCCGATGTGCTGGCGGGTCACAGCCTGGGCGAGTGGGCGGCGATGGTGGCCGCCGGCCTGTACCCGCAGGAGGCGGCCGACACCTTCCTCGACTCACTGCGACCGGGTGATCTCCGGGTCCCGGATCTCGTGTACGCGGCACTGGGCTGCGGCGCGGCGCGGGCCCAGGCCGCGCTCCACGGCCTGGAACGGGTGGTGGTCAGCCACGACAACTGCCCCCACCAGTCCGTGATCTGCGGGGATCCGGCACAGGTGGCCGCCGCCGTGGCGCGGTTGCGCGGTGACGGGGTGCTCGGTCAGGAGCTGCCGTTCCGTTCGGGTTTCCACACCCCGATGTGGAAGCCGTACCTCGGGCAGGTCCGGGCCGCCTTCGACCGGCTGCCGCTGCGGCCCGGGGGGCTCCCGGTGTGGTCGGCCACCACGTGCGCGCCGTTCCCGTCCGCACCGCAGGACGTACGCGACCTGGTCGTACGGCACCTGCTGGAGCCGGTCCGCTTCCGCGAACTGACCCTGCGGCTGTACGAGGACGAGGGCGTGCGCGGCTTCGTCACGCTGGGCCCGGGCAGTCTGCCGGGCTTCGTCGAGGACACCCTGCGCGAGCGCCCGCATCTCTCGGTCTCCACCTCCTCCCCGCGCCTGCCGGGCCTGGCGGCCCTCCGCCGCACCTGCGCCGCGCTCTGGACCGAGGGGTACGCGCCCCGGTGGGACCGGCCGGCCGAAGGGGCGGCCGCACCGGCTCCGGTGCGCTCCCCCGGGCGCGGGATGCCGCTGGACCTCGGGTCCCCGCTGGTCCGCCTCGGCGAGCCGGACCGGGCCGCACTCGCCGGCCTTCTCACTTCGTCACCCTCACCGTCACCGTCACTGTCACCGTCACCCTCACCGGCCCCGGACGGGCCCGCGGGTGACCGGCCCGTGCTGCTGTCCGCCCTGGACGCGGTACTGGCCGACGCGGGCTCGGCCGCCCGGGCCGTCACCGAGGCCTGGTCGGCCGTAGGACCGCCGAAGGCACCGGCACAGGAACCGCCGCCGGCCCAGGACCTCAATGGTTCGGGAAGGGCCACGGGGAAGCAGCTCCTGCGGCTGTCCCTCACCGCGCTCCCCTACGTACGGGACCACTGCGTGTACCTCCAGCCCGACGGCTGGCCGGAGGACTCCGACCGGTTCCCCGTCGTACCCATGACCACCATGCTGGAGCTGGCGGCCGGGGCCGCCCGGCGGCACGCCCCGCCCGGCCTCGCCGTCACCGGCTACGAGGACGTACGGGCCCTGCGGTGGCTGGCGGTCGAGCCGGCCGTCGACGTCGAGGTCACCGTCCGCGGTGACGGGCCGGGCCGGATGCGGGTCGGCCTCGGGGAGTACGCCTCGGTGGTCGTGCTGCTCGGCGAGCGGTACGGGGAGCCGCCCGCGCCCGACGGCACGCCCCTGCGCGACCCCGGACCCGCCCCGGTCAGCGCCGAGGCCCTGTACCGGGACCGGTGGATGTTCCACGGCCCGCGCTTCGCGGGGGTGCACGAGGTGCGGTCCGTCGGCTCGGACGGCATCCAGGGGGTCCTGCGGGCACTGCCCGACCCGGGCGCGCTGCTCGACGCCGCCGGGCAGCTCTTCGGGCACTGGATGCAGCTGCGCCTGCCGGTCGACCGGCTGGTGTTCCCGGCCACCGTGGACCGCATCCGGTTCTACGGGCCCCCGCCCGCTCCGCGGGAGCTGGTGACCGCCACGGCCCGGATCCGCGCGGTGCAGGACGTCACCGTGCGCGGTGACATCGAGCTGCGCGGGGCGGGGGGCGGGGTGTGGGCCCGGATCGAGGGGTGGACGTACCGCCGGTTCGGTGCCGACGAGCGGGTCTGGCCGATGAAGTTCACCCCGGAGGTGTGCGGGATCGGCGAACCCCGGCCCGAGGGCTGGTGTCTGGCCCGGCGCCGCTGGAACGATCCCGCCTCGCAGGAACTGGTGATGCGCCGCTACCTCGGTGCCGCCGAGCGGGCGGCCTACGAGCGGCTGGCGCCGCGCGCCCGGGCACCCTGGCTGCTGGGCCGGATCGCGGCCAAGGACGCGCTGCGGCAGCTTTTGTGGGACGGCGGGGCCGGTCCGGTGTTCCCCGCGGAGGTGCCGATCGGCAACGACCCGGCGGGCCGGCCGGTGGCCGGGGCCCCGCTGACCCGCGGCTTCCGGCTGTCGATCGCCCACAAGGACCGGATCGCGGTCGCCCTGGCCCACCCGGCCCGGCCGGTCGGCATCGATGTCGAGCAGGTGACCGCGGACCCGGACGCGCTGATCCGGATCGCCCTCGGACCGGCCGAACTCCGCCTCGCCGAAGGGCTGGCCGCCCGCGAGGGCACCGGTCTGCCCGCCGCGCTCACCGCCCTGTGGTGCGCGAAGGAGGCCGCGGCCAAGGCGGCCGGGGGCGGGCTGGGCGGCCGCCCGCGGGACTGGCGGGTGGCCGGGGACCCGGATTCCGGGGCGCTGCTCGTGACTTCCCCCGAGGGGGACCCGTACCCGATCCGCACCACACCGCTCACCACACCGCTCACCGCACCGCTTTCCGCACCGCTCACGACCCCGCTCACCGACACCGTGCCCGACCACGTCGTCGCCTGGACCGCCCACCTCGCGGCGCCCTCCCCCGTACCCGTCCCCCTTCCCCTCACGGAGGCCCGTCATGGCAACTGACATCCTCGCCGAGATCACCGGCATGCTCGTGGAGATCGTCGGCGACGAGTACCTGCTCGCGGAGGAGGTCACGATGAAGACGACGTTCAACGAGGACCTCGCCCTGGAGAGCATCGAGTTCGTCGCCCTCGCCGAGCTGCTCCACCACCGCTACGGCGCCGACGTGGACCTGATGGGCTTCCTGGCCGAGAAGGACATGGACGCCATCCTGGCCATGTCCGTCGGTGAGCTCGTCACCCACATCGGCCGGATCACCCACACCTCCCTGGCCCGGGCCGCGGCGGGGTCCTCCCCCGCGTCGGCCGGCTGAGCCGGCCATGGCCTTCGTCCGCGCGGGCTCCCTGCGCTTCCACGTCCAGCGGCTCCCGGCCACCGCCGGCGCCGCCGCCCCCGACCGGCCCGTCGTGGTGTTCCTGCACGGGCTGGTCGTCGACAACCTGTCCTCCTTCTACTGCCCCCTGGCCCTGCCCGTGGCCCGGACCGGGCACGAGGCCGTCCTCTACGACCTGCGCGGCCACGGCCGCACCGAGCGTCCGGGGTCCGGCTACGACAGCCGCACCGCCGTACGGGACCTCTTCGCCCTGCTCGGCGCGCTGGACCTCGGGCAGCGCCCGGTCCACCTGGTCGGCAACAGCTACGGCGGGACCCTCGCCCTGCACGCCGCCCTGGCCCGGCCGGACCTGGTCACCGGGCTCACCCTCCTCGAACCGCCGCTCGGCGGCGCCTGGGTGGAGAACATGGTGGACACCCTGTCGGCCGCCGCGCTGAGCCTGGAGGACAGCACGGTCCCCACCGAGCTGCTCACCCTGCGGCTGCGCAAGGCCGCCAACCTGACGGCCATCGCCGACGCCCTCCTCAACCGCACCACGCTCATCGACGACATCGCGGCGAGCCGCGTCTTCACCCCGGCGGACCACGCCCGGCTGCGCTGCCCGGTCCTGGTCGTCTGCGGCGAACACTCCGAACTGCTCGCGGGCGGGCGGGAGCTCGTGCACCACGCCCCGCAGGGCGCGCTGCGGATCCTGCCGGACCTGGGGCACGACGTCCTGAAGGAAAGCAGCGGGGTCCTGCGGGAGACCGTGCTCGCCCATCTCGACGCGACGGCCGGAGCGGTGAGGGCGGCGGCAGGGCCGCGGGTGGGAGCGCTGGTCCGGTGAGAGTGCTGTTCACGGTGCCGCCGCTGGCGGGGCACGTCAACCCGACCGTGGCCGTCGGGGCCGAACTGGCCGCCCGGGGGCACGAGATCGCCTGGACGGGACCGGCCTCGGCGCTGGCCCGGCTGCTGCCCGCGCAGGCCCGGATCCTGCCCGCCGGGGAGGAACCGGGCGCCGGCGGCTACGCGGCGCTGCACGAGAGCTGGCGCGATCTGCGCGGGGTCGGTGCACTGCGGTTCCTGTGGGAGGAGGCGCTGGTGCCGCTGGCCCGGGCGATGGTGCCGGGGGTGGCCCGGGCCGTGCGCGCCTTCGGGCCGGATGTACTGGTCGCCGACCAGCAGGCCCTGGCCGGGCCGCTGGTGGCCCGGCGGCTCGGGGTCCCGTGGGTGACGTCGGCCAGTACCTCGGCCGAGCTGACCCGGCCCTTCGCGGACTTCCCGAAAGTCGGGGAGTGGGTTTCCGGGCAGATCTCGGGCCTGCTCGCGGAGTTCGGAGCGGCACGGGATCCGGGGAGCCGCGCGGGCTGGGACCCGCGGTTCTCCGAGCGGCTGGTGCTGGTCTTCTCCACTCCCGAACTCGTGGGCGCGGGGCAGGACTTCCCACCCCACTACGCCTTCGTGGGGCCGGCCTTCGGGGCCCGTCCGCCGGCGCCCGGATTCCCCTGGCAGCGGCTGGACCCGGCGCGACGGCGGGTGCTGGTGTCCCTGGGCACCCTCAACCAGGCGGCCGGGGCCCGGTTCTACGGCGCGGTGCTGGGCGCCGCCGAACGGCTCGCCGGGGAGATCCAGTTCGTCCTGGCGGCACCCGCCGCCCTGATCGGGGCGGCACCGGACCACCTCCTGCTCCAGGAGAGCGTCCCGCAGCTGGAGCTGCTGCCGCACCTGGACGCGGTGGTCTGCCACGCGGGCCACAACACCGTCTGCGAGGCCCTCGCGCACGGGCTGCCGCTGGTCGTCGCCCCGATCCGGGACGACCAGCCGATCGTGGCCCGGCAGGTGGCCCTGGCCGGGGCCGGCGTCCGGGTCCGGTTCGGCCGGACCCGGGCCGAGGAACTGCGCGACGCGCTCACCGCCGTGCTGGACGACCCCGGCCCCCGCCGGGCCGCCCGGCGGATCCAGGCCTCATTCGCCGCGGCGGGCGGGGCCGCCGCCGCGGCCGACCGGTTGGAGAAACTGCCATGACGCCACCCCCGCTCTCCCGGGTCCCGTGGACCTCCGCCCTGTTGCTGGCCGCCCTCGGCGCGGGCACCGTACGCGCCAGGCGCCGGCTGCGGGCGATCCCGGTGCTGCCGGTGACCCCGCCCGCGGCGGCCGGGGTGCCGCGCGCCGCCGGATGGCGGCTGCTCACCGCCCGGGGGGTCGAGCCGGATCCGGCCACCTTCCTCGCCGCCTGCGCGTACGCCGAAGGGGAGGGCCTGCGGGTCCTGGACCTGCTGCCCGTGGACCTGGCCGCCGAGCGGGCGCTGGGGCTGCTGCGCCTGGTCGACCCGGCCCGGTACCGGCAGGACCGGCTCGGCGAGGGCCGCGGGGCCGGGTTCGCCGTGCTCGTCACCGAGGAGGTACTGGCCCGGGCCGGGGTGGAACCGGGCGGGCCGCGCCGGGATCCGGCGGAACTGCTCGCGCTGACCTGCCGGTTGAAGGAGTACGCCGCCGACGCCACCGGGCTGGCCGTCGCCCCCGGACTGCGCTGCGGTGGGGCCGGGGAGCCCGGGGGGCCGGGGCGGGCCGCCGAGCTGCGGGCCCAGGGGCTGCCGCCGGGGGCGCTGGCCGCCGCACAGCTCGGCGGGCTGGCGCTGCTCGCGGGGGTCGCCGCACGCCAGGGCCGGTGGGGCGCGGCCGCGGCCGGGCTGTACTGGCTCCAGCCGTACCTGGTCTTCGGCGGGCCCGGCTCCCCGCTGCGCCCCGCCGGTCTGGGCCGGGCCACGGCGGCCCGGCCGGTGCGCTCCCTCGGCGCGGGCCTGCGTACGGCGGCGGCAGCCGGCCGGGACACCCCGCCGGACGGCGCGGCGGAGGCCGCGCGGGCCGCCGCGTACCGGAAGGACCTGGCGGCGGGGGCCGGGCGGTTCCTCGAACCGCGCCGCACGGCCTGCCCGTGGTGCGGCTCCGGCCGGCTCACCGTCCGGGTCCGGGTGCCCGACCTGCTCCAGGGCAAGCCGGGCCGTTTCACGCTGGAGGGGTGCGGGGAGTGCCGGCACGTCTTCCAGAACCCCCGGCTGACCTCGGAGGGGCTGGAGTTCTACTACCGGGACTTCTACGACGGGCGCGGCGGCGAGGGCGCGGGCACGGTCTTCGGCAGGCTGGGCGCCGCCTACCGGGGGCGCGCCGAGATGCTCCTCCCGCACGCCGACCCGGCGTCCTGGCTCGATGTCGGCACCGGGCACGGCCACTTCTGCAACGCGGCGCGGGACGTCTGGCCGCGGACCCGGTTCGACGGGCTCGACATGGGTGACGGGGTGCGCGAAGCGGAGCGCCGCGGCTGGGTGGAGACCGGATACCTGGGCCAGTTCCCGGAGTTCGCCTCGAAGCTGGCGGGACAGTACGAGGTGGTCAGCATGTACCACTACCTGGAGCACACCCGGGAGCCGCTCGCCGAGCTGGACGCGGCGGCCACCGTGCTCGCCCCGGGCGGGTTCCTGGCCATCGAGCTGCCCGATCCGCAGTCACGGATGGCCCGGCTCCTCGGCCCCCTCTGGCTGCCCTGGTTCCAGCCCCAGCACCAGCACCTGATGCCCGCCGCCAATCTGCGCGAGGCGCTGGCCGACCGGGGGTTCACCGTCGTCGCCGAGGAGCACGGACCGGCCCACCAGGGCAATGACTTCTTCGGCGCGGTGGCCCTCGCGGCAACGCGGCTGGCCCCGGATCCGGACCGGCCGTGGGGCCCGGGGCCCACCCCGCGCGCCCGGCTCCTCGCCCACGCCGTACGGGGGGCGGCGCTGCCGTGCTTCGCCGCCGCGGCGGTGCTCGACGCGCTGCGCACGGTGGCGGCCCGGCGCACGGACGGCGGGAACGCCTACCGGATCCTGGCCCGCAAGGACACGCCGTGACGGGCGCGGCCGGCCACGTCGGACCGCCCGCGGGGAAGCGGCCCCCTTCCGCGGCAGCCCGCCGGGACACGGCAGGAGCATCCGCCGCCGCTGTACCGCCCCAGCGGCCCACCGCCTCGGCCGGCGCCACCGTGACCGCTGACCGCGCCGGAGGCGACCTGGCCCGGCGGGCGACGGCCGATCCGCTGTTCCGGCTCGTCGCCTACGCCCTGGAGGCCGCGCACGGCCGGCCCCCGGCCGCTGTGTGGAGCGCCCCGTACGCCTTCCACCTGGGCTCCCCCGGGCTGGTCGCGGCGGCCGGCTGGCCCACGGCCGCGGCGGCCGCCCCGCGCACCGACGGCCTGGTGCGGCTCAGCTCCCTCGGTCATCCCGCGGACAGCTGCGATCTGCCGCTGACCCTGTCCGGGCCGCCGCCCGCCGCCCCCGCCTGGGCGGCCCGGCCGTACGCCGTGCTGCGGGCGCTGGCCCGGGCCGGGTGCGGCACCGGCGGGACCGACCTGCACGTCCAGGGCTCGCTCACGGGCGCCGCCGGGCTGGCCACGGCGGAGCCCGCGGACTGCGCGGTGGCGCTGGCGGTGGCCGACGTACACACGGGGGCGGGTGAGGGACCGGACCGTGAGCAGCTGGCCCGGCTGCTGGCCGGGGCGCTCCCGGACGGGGACGACGGACTGCGCCGGGCGGTGCTCTTCGCCCGGTCCGGCAGGGCCCTGCTGCTGAGCGCGGAGCCCCGGCGGTGCCGGCGCTACGTCGCCTTCGACCCGGCGGCGTCGGGGGCGCGGCTGGTGCTGGTCGCCGTCCGCGGGGAAGCCGCGGACCGGCCGCGGGAGCTGGCGCGGGCCGTGGCCTGCGCCCGCCGGGCCGGGGCGCTGAGCGCCTGGCCGCCCGGGCAGGGGCGGGAGCCGGGGCGCAGCGTGCTGGTGCTGCTGCCCCGGGCGCGTCTGGCGGCGGTGCGGGCCTCGGTGGCGGAGGACTTCCGCGACCGGGGGCGGCCCGTACCGCGGTTCCTGAACATCGCCGTGGCCGGTGCGGCCCGGCGCGAGGAATGACCGGAGCGACCACGACCCGGGGCCGGACCCGGGCGACACCGAGGAGGAGAACACCCATGCCCACCCTTCGACCCTCACCGACGGCGCGCGCGAGACGCGGGGCCCGATGGCCGGCGCTCGTGGCCGGGATCGGCGCGCTCGGCCTGCTGGGCGCGTTCACCGTCGCCAACTCCGAGGCGGCCGTACCCGCCTCCGCCTCCGTCTCCGCGGCGGCCGCGGCCGCGGCCGCCGCGCTGCCGGCGTACGACCACGTGGTGGTCGTCGTGTACGAGAACAAGCAGTACGGGGAGATCATCGGCAGCGCGAACGCCCCGTACATCAACCAGCTGGCGAACGGCGGCGCGAGCCTGACCGGTATGAAGGCGCTGACCCACCCCAGCCAGCCGAACTACTTCAACCTCTTCTCCGGCGCCACGCAGGGCATCACGGGCGACGGCTGCTACACCCCGCAGTCGATGACGGCGGCGAACCTCGGCCAGGAGCTGATCGCGGCCGGCAGGACCTTCGCGACGTACAACGAGGACCTGCCGAGCGAGGGTTCCACGGCCTGCACGAACGGCCAGTACGCGCAGAAGCACAACCCGTGGTTCGCCTTCAAGAACGTGCCGCTGAACACGGGCAAGACCTGGGCGCAGTTCCCCCAGAACAACTTCGCGGCGCTGCCGAGCCTGTCCTTCGTGGTCCCCAACCAGTGCAACGACATGCACTCGTGCTCGGTCGGCACGGGAGACACCTGGACCAGGAACAACATCGACGCCTACGCCCAGTGGGCGAAGGCCAACAACAGCCTCCTGGTCCTGACCTGGGACGAGGACAACTATCTCGGCTCGAACCAGATCGCCACCGTCTTCCACGGCGCGAAGGTCAAGACGGGCAAGTACGCCACGGCCTTCAACCACCACCACCTGCTGCGGACCTTCGAGGACCTCTTCGGCACGGCAACGCACGCGGGCAACGCGGCCAATGTCCAGCCGATCACCGAGGTGTTCGACACCTCCACGGACCCGACACCCACCCCCACTCCGACTCCGACTCCGACTCCCACGCCGACCCCGACGCCCACTCCCACCTCGGGCGGCCTGCAACTGGCCAGCCCCGGCCCCCAGACCTGCAAGTTCAACCAGTCCTGCACCATCCAGCTCAGCGCCACCGGCGGCAGACCCCCGGTCCGGTACGCGGCCACCGGCCTGCCCTGGGGCCTGACCGTCGACCCCGGCTCGGGCCGGATCAGCGGCAAGCCGTGGGGCAGCGGCACGGTCCAGATCACCGCGACCGCCACCGACTCCACGGGCGCCACCGTCACCGCCGCGTTCCCGCTCACCGTCAACTGGTTCTAGACCGGGCCCGCCCTGGAGGCATCCGTGTACCTGTCGACCAGCCGGGCCTCGGACATCGCCGGGGACACCCCGGCCCCGAAGGGCCCCCTGCGGTCCGTCCCCGGCACGGTGTTCGCGCTCGGGCTGGTCAGCCTGGTCACGGACGTCTCCGCGGAAATGGTCACCGCCGTCCTGCCGTTGTACCTGATGGCCGGGCTCGGCATGTCCCCGCTCGCGTTCGGCGCCCTGGACGGTCTGCACCAGGGCGCCACCGCGGTCCTGCGCCTCGCGGGCGGGCGGATCGCCGACCGCACCCGGCGCCACAAGCTCGTCGCGGGCACCGGCTACGCGCTCTCCGCCGCCTGCAAGGCGGCCCTGCTCGCCGTCGCCACCCCCTGGTCGGTGGCGGCGGTGCTCGCCGCCGACCGGACCGGCAAGGGCCTGCGCACCGCCCCGCGCGATGCGCTGATCTCGCTGTCCGTTCCGCCCGGGGAGCAGGGCCGCGCCTTCGGGGTCCACCGCGCGCTGGACACGGCGGGCGCCCTGCTGGGGCCGCTGGCCGCGTTCGGGGTGCTGTGGGTGGCGGTGGACGGGTACGAGGCCGTGTTCACCGTGAGCTGCTGCGTCGCCGTCCTGGGCGTGGTGCTGCTCGCGCTCTTCGTCCGGGAGGCCCCGGTGCGGACTCCCGCGCCGGCCCGGGCCCGTCCTCCGCAGCCCCCGGTACGCACCCTGCTGCGCCTGCCCGGCCTGCGGGGGCTCTGCCTGACCGCCGCCGTGCTCGGCCTGTTCACCGTCGGCGACGCCTTCCTCTACCTGCTGCTCCAGCGCCGGCTCGACCTGTCGGCCGCGTACTTCCCGCTGCTGCCCGTCGGCACGGCGGCCGTCTTCCTGCTGGCGGCGCTGCCCGTGGGCCGGCTCGCCGACCGGCTGGGCCGGCGCCGGGTCTTCCTCGGCGGGCACGTGCTGCTGCTCGGCGCCTGCCTGCTGCTCCTGGCCCCGCTGCCGGCCGGGGCGCTGCTGGTCGCCGGTGTCCTCGCGCCGCTCGGCCTGTTCTACGCGGCCACCGACGGGGTGCTGATGGCCGCCGCCGGGCCGCTGCTGCCCGCCGAGCTGCGCACGACCGGGCTCGCGGTGCTCCAGACGGCCCAGGCACTGGCCCGGTTCGCGGGTTCCCTGCTGTTCGGGTCGGCCTGGACCCTGTGGGGGCCGGGCCCGGCGCTGGCTCTGGCGGCGGCCGGGCTGTTGCTGTCACTGGCGGCGGTGTCCGTCGTAGGGTCGGGGCATGCCGGGAACACAGCGGACTCTTGAAGGCAGGGTGGCCCTCGTGGCCGGGGCGACGCGCGGCGCGGGCCGGGGCATCGCGGTCCAGTTGGGCGCGCAGGGTGCGACCGTGTACGTGTCCGGGCGCAGCACCCGGGGCAGACGGTCGGAGTACGACCGGCCCGAGACGATCGAGGAGACGGCCGAGCTGGTCACCGCGGCGGGCGGGCGGGGCGTCCCCGTGGTCGCCGACCATCTGGTGCCGGCGGAGGTCGAGGCCCTGGTCGGTCGGATCGACGCGGAACAGGGCCGCCTGGACGTCCTGGTCAACGACATCTGGGGCGGGGAGCTGCTCTTCGAGTGGGACAGCACGGTCTGGGAGCACGACCTGGACAAGGGGCTGCGGCTGATGCGGCTGGCCGTGGAGACCCACGCCATCACCAGCCATTTCGCGGTGCCGTTGCTGCTGCGCGAGCCGGGCGGTCTGGTGGTGGAGATGACGGACGGAACCGCCGAGTACAACGCGAGCCGCTACCGGGTGTCCTTCTTCTACGACATCGCCAAGTCCTCGGTGCTGCGCATGGCGTTCGCGCTGGGGCACGAGCTGGGGCCGCGGGGGGCGACGGCGGTGGCGCTGACGCCGGGCTGGCTGCGCTCGGAGATGATGCTCGACACCTTCGGGGTGACGGAGGCGAACTGGCGGGACGCGCTGACCAAGGTCCCGCACTTCGGGATCTCCGAGACCCCGTCGTACGTGGGCCGGGCGGTCGCGGCCCTTGCCGCGGACCCGGAGGTGGCCCGCTGGAACGGCCGGTCCCTCTCCAGCGGACAGCTCGCCCGGGAGTACGGCTTCACGGACCTCGACGGCAGCCGCCCGGACGCCTGGCGCTACATGGTCGAGGTCCAGGACCCGGACCGTCCCGCGGACACCACGGGCTACCGCTGAGCGGTCCGGGCGAGCGGCAGCCGCGCGCGGCCCATCGGATTACCGCGCCGGACGGGAGCCGATCAGGTGGGCCAGGCCGTCCAGGACGCACCGGAGGCCGAAGGTCCAGAGCGTCTGCGGGTGGTATCCGGCGACCGTGGCGCCCACGCGGCCGGCCAGCGGGTAGCGCTCGGGGTCCAGTGCCCGGTTCAGCAGCGGCTCACTGACGGCCCACCAGTCATCCTGGCTCTGGCGGCTGTTGTGCGCCGCGTCGTCGGCGACCCCCAGGGCGTGCGCGTGGACGAAGCCGAGGAGGTGGGCCAGGCCCGCGTCCATCTCCACGTCGGTGAGGCCGATGCCCTCGAAGGCCGCCAGTTCGTACTCGTACTTCCCGATGACCCCGGGCCCCAGCGGCGGGCGGGTGACCGCCAGGTCCGCGATCCAGGGGTGGTGGACGAGCAGGTCCCGGTTGTCCTCGGCCACGCGGGTGACCTTGGCCTGCCACGGGTCCCGCGCGCCGGGCGCCCGGCGTTCCATGCGCTCGTACGCCTCGTCCAGCATGAGGTCGAGGAGTTCGGCCTTGCCGGGGACGTACGTGTAGAGGGTCATCGGTGTCACGGCCAGCCGCTGGGCCAGCGCCCGCATGGTGAGCGCGGCCAGTCCGGCCTCGTCGGCGAGTTCGGTCGCGGCCCGGACCACGGCATCGACGGTGAGGCCCTGCCGCGGGCCGCGGCGGCCCGGCCGGGCGGGCTGCTCTCCCCGCTCCCGCCACAGCAGCTCCAGCGTGCGGACGGGGTCGCCCGCCCCACTGCGGTCCTTCACCATGTGCGGTCCTCCGAGCGCGCGGCCAGTAATTCACTACACCGTATAGAGTACAGTGTATAAAGTAAGCTCGAGACACCGCCACGCGAGGAGTTCCGTGCAGATCGCCGCCGACAGTCATCAGGCCATCCAGGTCCGCGGAGCGCGGGAGAACAACCTGACGGACATCTCCCTCGACATCCCCAAGCGCCGGCTCACCGTCTTCACCGGTGTGTCCGGCTCCGGCAAGTCCTCCCTCGTCTTCGGCACCATCGCCGCCGAGTCGCAGCGGATGATCAACGAGACGTACACGGCCTTCGTCCAGTCCTTCATGCCGAGTCTGGGCCGGCCCGACGTGGACGGGCTGCACAACCTGAGCGCCGCCATCGTCGTCGACCAGGAGCGGATGGGCGCGAACTCCCGCTCCACGGTCGGTACCGCCACCGACGCCTCCACCATGCTGCGGATCGTCTTCTCCCGCCTCGGCGTCCCGGCCATCGGCGCGTCCACCGCCTTCAGCTTCAACGCCCCGGACGGCATGTGCCCGCACTGCGAGGGCATAGGGCAGGTCTCCGACATCGACGTGGACCAGCTCGTGGACCGCGAGCTCTCCCTCAACGAGGGCGCGATCACCGTCCCCGGCTTCGCCGTGGACACCTGGTACTGGCAGAACATGACCAACTCCGGCTTCTACTCCCCCGACGTGAAGCTCAAGGACTTCACGGAGCGGGAGTGGGCCGACTTCCTGCACATGAGCCCGGTGAAGGTGAAGTCCGGCTCCACCAACTTCACCTACGAGGGTCTGATCACGAAGATCCAGCGGACGTACCTGTCCAAGGACCGTGAGGCGATGCAGCCCCACATCAGGGCTTTCGTCGACCGGGCCGTGGTCTTCACCGACTGCCCGGCGTGCGGCGGCACCCGCCTGTCCGCTGCGGCGCTGTCCTCACGCGTCGAGGGGATGAACATCGCCGAGTGCTCGGCCATGCAGATCAGCGACCTGGCCTCCTTCGTCCGCCGGATCGACGACCCGGGCGTGGCCCCGCTGCTCGCCAGCCTGCGGGACCTGCTCGACTCCCTCGTGGAGATCGGCCTCGGCTACCTCAGCCTGGACCGCCCCTCCGGCACCCTGTCCGGCGGCGAGGCCCAGCGGGTCAAGATGGTGCGCCACCTGGGCTCCTCGCTCACGGACGTCACGTACGTCTTCGACGAGCCGACCACCGGCCTGCACCCGCACGACATCCGGCGCATGAACGACCTCCTGCTGCGGCTGCGCGACAAGGGCAACACCGTGCTG
Source organism: Streptomyces sp. NPDC001549 (assembly GCF_042894025.1). Classification (NCBI taxonomy): domain Bacteria; kingdom Bacillati; phylum Actinomycetota; class Actinomycetes; order Kitasatosporales; family Streptomycetaceae; genus Streptomyces; species Streptomyces sp. NPDC001549. Next base: position 74,246 of record NZ_JBIAVJ010000008.1, on the reverse strand, counting down.
GTGGTGGAGCACAAGCCCGAGGTCATCGCGATCGCCGACCACGTCGTCGACCTCGGCCCGGGCGCGGGCACGGCCGGCGGGCGGCTCTGCTACACCGGGGACGTGGCCGGGCTGCGCGCCTCCGACACCCTCACCGGGCGCCATCTCGGACACCGGGCGCGGCTGCGGGAGCCGGTGCGCACCCCGCGCGGGCACCTGTCGGTCAAGGACGCCGATCTGCACAACCTGAAGGACGTCAGCGTGGAGGTGCCGCTCGGGGTGCTGACGGTGGTGACCGGGGTCGCCGGGTCGGGCAAGAGCTCGCTGATCCACGGGTACCTGGCCCGGCGGGACGGGGTGGTGGTGGCCGACCAGTCGCCGATCCGCGGCTCCCGCCGGTCCAATCCGGCCACCTACACCGGGCTGCTGGGGCCGATCCGGACGGCCTTCGCCAAGGCCAACGGGGTCAAGGCGGCGCTGTTCAGCGCGAACTCGGAGGGTGCCTGCCCGAAGTGCAACGGCCTCGGGCTGGTCTACACGGACCTGGCGATGATGGCTGCGGTGGCCTCGGTCTGCGAGGAGTGCGAGGGCCGGCGGTTCACGCCCGAGGTGCTGACGTACCGGCTGCGCGGCAAGAACATCAGCGAGGTGCTGAACATGCCGGTCGCGGAGGCGCACGCGTTCCTCCCCACCGGGCAGGCGCGCGCGGTCCTCGGCCGGCTGGTCGACGTCGGCCTCTCGTACCTGCGGCTCGGGCAGCCGCTCAACACCCTGTCGGGCGGTGAGCGGCAGCGGCTCAAGCTCGCCATCAGCATGGCCGAGAAGTCCTCGACGTACATCCTGGACGAGCCGACGACCGGCCTGCACATGGCCGATGTGGACCAGCTGCTGGCCCTGCTGGACCGGCTCGTCGACGACGGGAACTCGGTGATCGTCATCGAGCACCACCAGGCGGTGATGGCGCACGCCGACTGGCTGATCGACATCGGTCCGGGCGGCGGACACGCCGGCGGCGAGGTCGTCTTCGAGGGAACTCCGGCGGACCTGGTGGCCGGGGCGGACACCCTGACCGCCCGTCACCTGCGGGAGTACGTGGGCTCGTAGCACGGCGCCGGACGCCGTGCGCAGCCCCGAATGCGGTGTACGCAGGCTGCGTACGGTGTTCGCACCGTCGGTTAGGCTGGCGGTATGTCAGCAGAAGTGCAGCAGACCCGTCCCGTCGCACCGGCCGCGCCTGCCGTCGCCTCCGTCCGGCCCGGCCCGCGCCGCAAGGAACAGCAGCCCGCGCTCAGCCGGGCCCAGATCGTCGCGGCGGCCGTCCGGCTGCTCGACGCCGAGGGCATCGACGCGCTGAGCATGCGCAGGCTCGGCACCGGGATGGGCGCCGCCGCCACCTCCCTGTACCGGCACGTGACCGGCAAGGACGAGCTGATCGCGCTGGTCGTGGACGAGGTCTACGGCGAGCTGGAGGTACCCGGCGCGGCGAGCGCGGCCGAGTGGCGCGACGCCGTCTCGCGCGGCAGCCACAGCCTGCGCGCGATGGCCCTGCGCCACCCCTGGGTGGCCCCGGTGCTCGGCCAGGTGGGGCCGGCGCACCTCGGCCCGAACCTGATGCGCATGTCGGAGCGGATGCTGGCGCTCTTCCGGACGGCCGGCTTCCCGGCGGACGAGGCGGACGAGGCGGACCGCGCCATGAAAGCGGTCCTCTCCTACGTGGTCGGCGCCACGACCGGCGAGGCCGCCCACCTCTCGCGGCTCGCCCGCAGCGGGCGGAGCGAGCAGGAGTGGGTGGAGGGCCGGGACCCGCGGAAGCTGCGCGAGGAGACCTTCGACTACGGACTCCAGCGGGTCCTGGACGGCCTGGAGACGCGGCTCAGCCGCGGCTGAGGTCTTCCGGCGGCGGCAGGCGCAGTTCGCGGTCCTCCCCGAGCGGGGCGAAGAAGCGCTCCACGTCCGCGTCGGTCACCTCGGCCAGGGTCGCCGGGGACCAGCGCGGATCGCGGTCCTTGTCGACGACCTGCGCCCGGATGCCCTCGACCAGGTCGGGCGCGGTCAGCCCGTTGCAGGAGACCCGGAACTCCTGGGCCAGCACCCGCTCCAGCGGGCCGTGGTCCGCGGCCCGGCGCATTGCGGCGAGGGTGACCTTGAGGGCGGTCGGGGACTTGGCCAGGATCGTCTCGGCGGCCTCCTTGGCGGCGGGCTCCCCCTGGCCGAGCAGCCGTTCCACGATCTCCTCGACCGTGTCGGCCGCGTAGCAGTGGTCGATCCAGCCGCGCCGGCCGGCGAGTTCACCGGGCCCGGGGGTGGCGGCGTACCGCGGCAGCACCTCGTGGGCGGGTGCGCCGGCGAGGGCGGCGGTCAGCTCCGGGAGCCGCTCGGCCGGTACGAAGTGGTCGGCGAGCCCGCACAGCAGCGCGTCGGCGGCGCCGACCGCGGTGCCGGTGAGGGCGAGGTGGGTGCCGAGGTGGCCGGGCGCGCGGCCGAGCAGGTAGGTGCCGCCGACGTCGGGGACGAAGCCGATGCCGGTCTCGGGCATGGCGACGCGGGAGCGTTCGGTGACGATCCGGACCGAGCCGTGGGCGGAGACGCCGACGCCGCCGCCCATGGTGATGCCGTCCATGAGGGCGACGTACGGCTTGGGGTAGCGGGCGATGCGGGCGTTGAGCCGGTACTCGTCGCGCCAGAAGCCGGCGGAGGCGGTGTTCCCGGCCTTGGCGTCGTCGTGGATGGCCCGGATGTCCCCGCCCGCGCACAGGCCGCGCTCACCGGCGCCGCGGATCAGGACCTGCTGGACGGCGGCGTCGGCCGCCCATGCGGCGAGGGTTTCGTCGATGCGGATCACCATGGGGTGGGTGAGGGCGTTGAGGGCCCTGGGGCGGTTGAGGGTGACCACCCCGGTCCGGCCGTCGGTGTGGAACAGCACGGTGTCCGCGTCTTCCGGCTTCACGTCTTCGGTCTTCACACCGGCCAGTATCACCGCGGCCCGCGCCGCTCCCGCCGCCGGGCGCTCCCGGGGCGTACCGTGGGCTGTCATGCGGAAGATCGTGCTGATGGCGGGGATGTCGCTCGACGGGTACATCGAGGGGCCGGACCGGCAGATCGACTGGCACCGCGTCGACGACGAGCTGCACCGGCACATGAACGACGTACTCCGCCCGATGGGCGGTTTCCTCAGCGGACGCGTCACGCACGAGCTGATGGCGGACTACTGGCCGACCGCCGACGCCGATCCCGCGAACGCCGGCACGGTGGCCGAGTTCGCCGAGATCTGGCGGTCCATGCCCAAGTACGTGTACTCGCGCACCCTGCGGTCGGCCGAGTGGAACACCACGGTCGTGCGGGACGTCGTGCCCGAGGAGGTCGCCGCGCTCAAGGCGGCCCCGGGCGGCGACCTGACGCTGAGCGGGGCGGATCTGGCCGCCTCCTTCCTGCGCCAGGACCTCGTGGACGCGTACCGGATCTACGTGCACCCGGTGCGGATCGGGCGCGGCACGCCGCTCTTCCCCACCCTCGACTACGCTCCGGTGGCCCTGCGGCACACGGACACCCACACCTTCGGCAACGGCGTCGTCCTGCTGCGCTACGAGCGCGCGTGACGTGCCGGGGTACGACCCGGCTCAGTCGCGGGGGCGGGCCCGGTGAGCCTGCCACGCGGCCAGGGCCTGCGCTCGGTCCCCGTCCGGGTGCTGGGCGTGCCAGGCGCGCAGGAACCGGTTGAACTCGAACTGCGCGCCCACCTCCTGGGGTTCGGCCGCCCGCGCGCGGGTCGCGTGCCAGTGCGCGACGGCCTCGGCGAGGGTGTGCCCCGCGTGCCCGGCGACGTAGTCCCGCATGAAGGCGTCGAAGTGGAAGCCGGGTCCGATCTCGCGGACGAAGTACGCGCGCAGCACCTGGCTGCAGCGCTGGCCCGGCGGGATCACGGTCGCGCCGGTGACGGGGTCGGCCAGCTGGCGTCCGGCGCGGCGGGGTGCGGGGGCCGCCGGGGCGGCGGGCGCGGGAAGTCCGTCGAGGGCGGCGGCGAGCCGCGCGGTGACGGCTGCCTTGCCGCCGCCGGCCGGGAGTCCCATCTCCCGTGCGAGTGCGCTCAGTTCGGCCAGCGTCCAGTACCAGCGCAGCAGCTCGGACCCGGTCAGCGCGGCCGTCGGGGCGGGCCGGGATTCCCCCGTATTCGTACTCACGTTCCCATTCTACGTGCGGCGCCGACCCGCCGGCCCGCACTCCCCCACCCCCACCCCCACCCCCACCGCCACCCGAGGAGAGAACCCATGACCGCCGAACCCCACCGCCTCACCCTCGGCGGGGACACCGCCCTCGTGCTCATCGACCTCCAGACGGGCATCCTCGACCGGCCCGCCGCGAAGCCCACGCCCGAGATCCTGGGGAAGGGGATCGCGCTCGCCGAGGCCTTCCGCGCCCATCGGCTGCCCGTGGTGCTCGTCAAGGTGGCGTGGTCCCCGGACGGCGGTGACCTGCCCACGGCGAACGTGGACCGCCCCGGCCCGGCCGCCGCCCCGCCCGCAGCCTTCTCCGAGATCCCGGCCGAGCTGGCGGCCCTCGGGGACGTGGTCGTCACCAAACGCCACTGGGGCGCCTTCACCGGTACCGAACTCGACCTCCAGCTGCGCCGCCGCGGCATCCACCGCATCGTGCTGGCCGGCATCTCCACCAGCGTCGGCGTCGAGTCCACCGCCCGTACGGCGTGGGAGCTCAGCTACGACCTGGTCTTCGCGGAGGACGCCACCGCCGACACCGACCCCGACTCGCACGCCCACACCTTCGGCAAGATCTTCCCCCGCATCGGCAAGGTCAGCACCACGGACGAGATCATCGCGGCCCTGGACTCCTGACCCGGCCGCGCTCCGGGGGCGGTTCACCCGTAACCGGGCGGCCGCCCGCGGGTTAGCAGCACGGAAGGCGAGGGAGTTCTCATGGCGCAGCGGCACACGACGTCCTTACGGCTGCGTCTTCGGTACCGGTTCGACCATCTGGTCGCAGGAGGGACCACCGCGCTCATCGGCTGGTTCGCCCTGGCCTGTCTCGCCGTCGTGGTCCCGGCGAGCACGGTGCTCGTCTGGGCCGACCGGGCCGCCCCGGCGACCCTCTCCGGCCGGCTCACCGCCGTCTGGGTCAGTGTCGGGCAGACGCTCAAGATCGGGGGCGCGGTCGGGTCCCCGATCTACGTACTGGCCTCCGTGGCCCTCGCCCTGACCGCCCTGCTGTTCGTGTCCACGCTGGTCGGACTGATCACCACCGGCATCAACCGGCGCATCATGCTGCTGCGCCGCGGCCACTCCACCGTGCTGGAATCCGGGCACACCGTGGTGCTGGGCTGGTCGGACCAGATCTTTCCGGTGGTCGGGGAGCTGGTGGCCGCGAACGCCAACCGGCGCAGGTCGGCCATCGCCGTCCTCGCGCCGAAGGACAAGGTGGAGATGGAGGAGGAGATCTCCACCTCCGTCGCGGGCACCGGCACCGGCACCGGCACGACGCGGATCATCTGCCGCAACGGCCGCACCACCGACCCCGCTGAGCTGGCCCGGGTGAGTCCGCGGACCGCGAAGGCCGTGCTCGTCCTGCCCCCCGAGGGGGACACCGGTGACGCCCAGGTGGTGAAGACACTGCTCGCCCTCGGCGCCGCCGTCCCCGAGCCCGGCGGGGCGGTGGTGGTCGCCGCCGTGCGCGACACCCGCAACCATCTCACCGCCCGGCTGGCCGCCGGGCCCGGCGGGCACGTCCTGTGCGTCGACGACATCATCGCCCGGCTCCTCGTCCAGACCGCCCGCGAGCCCGGCCTGTCGCTCGTCTACCAGGAACTCCTCGACTTCGCGGGCGACGAGTTCTACACCGCCGCCGCCCAGGGCCTCGCCGGACGCACCTTCGGCGAGGCCCTGCTGGCGTTCACCACGTCCTCGGTGGTCGGACTGCTGCACGCCGACGGCCGCGTCGCGCTCAATCCGGCCCCCGGTACGACGATCGGCGCGGGCGACCGGGTCGTCCTCATCTCCGAGGACGACGACACGGCCCTGCCGGCGGACGCGTCCTCGTGGGTCGACGAGGACGCGATCGTCACGGCCCGCCCCAGGACGCCCGAGGCCGAACGGCTGCTCCTCCTCGGCTGGAACCGCCGCGCGCCGCTCCTCGTGGAGCAGCTCGACCGGTTCGTCGGCCCCGGGACCACGCTGGACGTCGTATCGCTCGCCGACGACGTGAGGACGCGCGCCGCCGCCGGCGCCACGGGGGCGCGCAGCCGCCTCGAAGTGACCTTCCGCAGCGGGGACATCACCGATCCCGGGCTGCTGGCCAAGCTGGACGTGCCCTCGTACGACAGTGTGATCGTCATCGGCGAGACGGGCCACGAGCCCGTCCCCCACGCGGCGGCGCTGCCGCCCGCCCGCGCGGTCGACCTCGGCCTCGCTCCGGAGACCGGGACGGAGACGGACGACCGGACGCTGGTCACCCTGCTGCACCTGCGGGCCATCGGGGAGGCGGCGGGGCGGGAGCTGTCGCTCACCACGGAGATGTCCGACGACGGCAACCGGCTGCTGGCGCCCGCCCGGGCGGGTGCCGACTTCATCGTCAGCGGCCGGCTGATCAGCCTCCTCATGACCCAGATCTCGGAGAGCCCCTATCTCGCCGCCGTCTTCGAGGAGTTGTTCGAGGCGGAGGGGAACGAGCTCCACCTGAGGCCGGTAGCGGACTACGTGCGCACCGGTCACGAGGTGGCGTTCGCGACCCTCGTCGAGTCGGCCCGCCGGCGCCGCGAGTGCGCGGTCGGCTACCGGCTGCGCGCCGAGGCCGCCGTGGGCCCCGCGTACGGGGTGCGGCTCAATCCGGACAAGGGGCAGCGGGTCCGCTTCGGCGAGCACGACTGGCTGATCGTGCTCGCCGAGAGCTGAGGCGGCCCCCCGGCCGGGGCCGTCAGAGGGTCGAGTGGACCTCCAGGGCGGTGCGTACCGCGGACTCCAGGGCTCCCTCGATCCACGCCGGCTTGATGGAGGTGTGGCACCCGGCGAAGTGCAGGTTCCCTTCGGCCTTGCGGACGTGGGGGAAGAGTTCGGTGTGCTGGCCGGGCAGCAGCACGGAGGCCTCGCCGTAGGCGTACGGGTCACGCATCCAGGACTGGGTGCGGCCGACGCCGGTGTAGAACACCTCGATCCGCTGCCCGAACACCTCCTGCACCCCGGCGAGCGCGCGCGGGTAGCGCTCCTCGTCGTCCAGGGAGTCCCACTTCAGGGCGTCGTCCGACCAGCTGTAGGAGGCGAGCACGACGCCGCCCGCGCTGCCCTCGACGGGGTAGGAGGGCTGGAACATGAAGCGGTTGGGGTTGTCGGTGGCCGAGCCGCCGCCGATGACGTGGGCCGCCTCGGGCTGGTCGCGGGTGACCGCTCGGCAGGCCGCGTAGTGCGCCCGCTGCCCGCTGGAGATGCCGCGGTCGGACACGGACGAGTGCGCGCCCAGCAGGGTGCCGTCCGCCGGGGTCTGCCCGAGCTGGTACTTGCGGTACAGGCCGGGCTGGACCGCCTCCAGCTCGCGCTTCCAGTCGGCCTCGTCGAACTCCCACCAGCGGCGGCTGAATTCGAGCAGGACCTTGGTCGCCGCGTCGTAGTGCAGCTCGGTGATCGCGCGCCGCTTGCCGTACGAGAGCGCGGGCGCGACCGGGATGTGGCGCAGCCCGGAGAAGGGCACGGTGATGATCGCGGTGTCGCCGGTGAAGGTCTCGCGCCGCACGGGGCTGCCGCCGCGGCCCTCGGAGACGGTCTCGATGCTGACCCCGCCCTCCCCGTGGGTGATCCGGGTGGCGCGGCGGTCGAGCCGGACGAGGTCGTCGACGCGGGCGTAGAGGGCGTCGGCCAGGGTGGCGGTGCCGCCGGGCAGTTCGAAGAAGGCGGTGTCCGGGCTGATCAGCGAGGCCCCGATGAAGCTGTGCACGAAGGCGAGGTGCAGGCGGGAGGTGAGGTTCTCGACGGTGCCGATCAGGTCGATCGTCCGCTCGTCGAGCTTCGCCTCCTCGGTCAGGTAGCGGTACATCGACATGTGGCCGTAGCGCTGGATCACGCGGGCCCAGCCCTCGACGAGCTGCTTGTCCTTCTTGCCCTCGATCTCCTTGCGTACGGGGGCGAAGGCGTTGCGGACGATCTGCGCGGCGGGCACGGCCTCGTAGGCCGCCGGGACCCCGAAGGACTTGTTGAGGGCCTGCGGGCTGCGCGCGTAGTCGGCACGGCGGACGCGGATGCCGTTGACGAAGATCCACGTACGGTAGGCGGGGCGGCCGGACCCGTCGACGTCGACCAGGTGGAAGCGTCGGCGCTTCAGGCCGAGACTGTCGATCAGCCCGGTGACCAGGGGGTGGCTGTCGGGAATGCGCATCGCGCCGGCCTCGGCGTACTGCTTCGGGTCGGCGAAGGGGGCCGCGGACCTCTCGTGGCCGCCGGCACGGAAGGTCTTGATCCGGCCGCCCACCCGGTTGCCGTTGGCCTCGATGACGGTGACCTGGTGTCCGGCCTCGCGCAGCAGGTGGGCGGCGGTGAGCCCGGCGGGCCCGGCGCCGACGATCAGTACCTTCTTGCGGGTACGCGACCGGGGCAGGCCGTTCTTCAGCAGGATGTCGGAGTAGCGGGGCACCAGGGGCTCGTCGTCTTCGTCGCGTACGAGGACGGCCCGGGCGATGGTGAGACAGGTCTCCCAGTCGGGGCGCGCCGATCCGGACGGGGTCTGCGGGGTCCCGGCGGAGGCGGCGGCGACCGACAGGGCGCCGACTCCCGCGACGGCGGCCGCACCGCCGATGACGGTACGGCGGGAGGGGCGGCGGGAAGGCGCCGGGGCGGGCTCGCCGGAAGGGCCGGGCGTGGGATCGGGCGCGGGCACGGGTTCGATGATCATGTATCAACTCTCCCGGCCCCCCGGCGCCTTGAGCGCCCAAAGGCGCCCAGGCGGGGAAGAATCACCCACACGTGCGGTGCGGACCTCCCGACGCTGACGAACTGGGATTCGTGCCGGTCCGGACCGGCCCGTCCCGCCGGACCCGGTGGACCCGCCGGACCCGGTGGACCCGGTGGACCCGGCGGGTCAGCCGATCCGGCGTACCCGCTGGCTGGTGAGTTCGTACCGGGCTCCGACGACGGCCAGGTGCCCGGCCGCGACCTTGGCGGCGAGCTCCGGTTCCGCGGCGAGCCGCGCCCGCACCAGCCGTACGTTCGCCGTGATCGCCGCGTCGATCCGCGCGGCCCCGCGCAGCGTGCGGTCGATCGCCGGGTGGATCTGATCGACCAGGTACTGCATGTGGCCCGGCAGCGGGGCCCCGCCCTCGTCGGCCCGGACGGCCGCGGCGACCGCCCCGCACGACTGGTGGCCCAGGACGACGACCAGCGGGATGCCCAGTTCGAGGACTCCGTAGGCGATGCTGCCGAGCACCGCCTCGTCCAGGACCTCGCCCGCCGACCGTACGGTCAGCAGATCGCCGAGACCCTGGTCGAAGACCAGCTCCGGGGGGACGCGGGAGTCGACGCAGCCGAGGACGACGGCGAAGGGGTGCTGGCCGGCGACCAGTGTCTGGCGCACGGTCCGCGTCTCGTCGGGGTGCCGCTCGTGCAGGGTCCGCCAGCGCGCGTTGCCCGTCTCCAGTTCCCGCAGCGCGGACGCGGGGCCGGCGGGCCGGACCCTTCCGGGGCCCCCGGTGACGGGAGCCCCGGGAGTGCGGGGGGAGCCGGCCACCAGGCCGGCTCCCAGGGCCACCGTGCCGGTCAGTACCACCCGGAGCAGCCGGCGCCGCCCCGGGACGCCGCGGCTTTCCGCAGGGATGCTCATATCAGCACAAGCTACGCATATCCATCCCCGAAGGGTGGGTGCCGCTCTCGGGTGGACCCGGGTGGGACCCGGGTGCGACCCGGGTGGGACCCGGGTGGGACCTCTCAGCGGGGCGTCAGCAGCCGTGCGAGCACCGTGCCGAGCCGCTCGCGCACCCCCTCGTCGGTGATGATCCCGTCCGAGCCGACCGTGCCCCGGTCCACCGGGATGCTCACGCAGGCCGGCTCCACGATGTCCGCGCCGGTGTAGCCCAGTACCGTGCGCAGCGTGGCCTCCGCGCCCCGGCCCCGGCCGGCGGCGGCCGCGTTGACCCAGGCCACGGGCTTGTCGCAGATCTCGGTGCCGCCGACCGTCCAGTCGAGCAGGTTCTTGAACGAGCCCGGCAGGGTGCCCGCGTACTCCGGGGTGCAGATCAGGACCGCCGCCGCCGCGCCGATCGCCGCGCGCAGCTCTGCCACCGGGCGCGGCAGCGGGTCGGTGTCGTCGTCGGGGTTGAAGTGCGGGAGGGCGGCCAGGCCCTCGTAGAGCTCGGTGCGCACCTGCGCGGGTGCCACGGCCTGCGCGGTGCGCAGCACGGACTCGTTGGAGGAACCGGTCCGCAGGCTTCCGGACAGGAGCAGGATCAGGGGTGGCGTGGACATCCGGTCAACCTACTTCGGAGGGGAATCGTTCGGGGAAGGAGGACGAATTCGTGCGGCTGGTGGCCGGGTTCGTGCCCGCCCCGTGATCCGCCGCGCGACGAGGACGTCGCGCGCGGCGCGGGCCCGGCCGGCCGGGCCCGCGGTCAGTGGAGGTCGGAGCGCGCGGCGGAGGTGTCGTCGAGGAAGCCCCCCGACTGGTGCTGCCACAGCTTCGCGTAGGCGCCCTCCGAGGTGAGCAGCTCCTGGTGCGTGCCGTGCTCGACGATGCGTCCACGGTCGAGGACGACGAGCCGGTCCATGTTCGCGACCGTACTCAGCCTGTGCGCCACCACGAGGGCCGTCCGGCCCTCCATGAGCCGCCACAGCGCCTCCTGGACGAGGATCTCGCTCTCCGAGTCCAGGGCGCTGGTGGCCTCGTCGAGGAGCAGGATCGGCGCGTCGCGCAGGATCGCCCGGGCGAGCGCGACGCGCTGGCGCTGTCCGCCGGACAGCTTGACGCCGCGCTCGCCCACCATCGTGTCGAAGCCGTCGGGCAGCGCGTCGGTGAACTCCGTGACGTGCGCCGCCTCGGCCGCGCGGCGGATCTCGGCCTCGGTGGCGTCCGGCCGGGCGAAGGCGATGTTCTCCCGCAGGGTGCGGTGGAACATCGCCGGGTCCTGCGGGACGTAGGCGATCAGGCTGCGCAGGTCGGCCTGGCGCAGTCGGGTGATGTCCTGGCCACCGATCAGGATCCGGCCGGATTCGATGTCCGTCATCCGCATCAGCAGCCGGGTGAGCGTGGTCTTGCCGCCCCCGGACCGGCCGACGAGGCCGATCTTCGTCCCGCCGGGCACGTTCAGGTCGAGGCCGTCGAAGAGCGGCTTGCCGCCGCCGTGGGCGAAGGTGACCCGCTCGAAGCGGACGTCGGAGGACCCGGTCCGCAGCGGCTCGGGGGAGGCCGGGTCGCGTACGGTCGGCGGCGTGAGCAGCAGTTCGGTGAACTGCGCGGCCTCCGTCATGGAGCTCTCCAGCCGGCGGTAGATCTGGTTGAACTCGATAACGATGAATTGGAACATTTCCGCAGGTCAGATGGCCTACTGGTCGGCGGGGGTCAGCAAAGTGTCAGCATCGGTATCCGAGGAGGCCAAGCGCATGGCAACGAAGAGACTCGCCCGAGGAATGGGTTCATTCTTCAAGGACTGCGGGCACCCCATGTCCCGATGGGCCAACTGCCCGCACCTGTACAAGGTCCGCTACAGGGGTGCCGGCGGGAATCAGGTCGAGGAGTCGGGCTTCCTGACGTCGGACGCGGCCATCGACCGATTGACCAGTATCTACAAGGCGAAGAAGGCCGTGCCTCCAAGCCAGGCGAGCCAGGCGAAGAGCGAGCGCATCGAGAAGTACGGCCAGATGCGCCTGCGGGAGTACACCGAGGAATGGAAGGCCGGCCAGCGCCACCTCGGGCCGGCGACCGTCATCAGCCTCGACTCGCTCCTCCAGCACCACATCTTCCCCGCCCTCGGAACTCGGAAGATGCTCACGTTCGACCCCAAAGTGGTGGACCACTTCATCCGGACAATGGAGCGCAACGCCGTCGGCCTGGCAACACAGTCCAACGCCTACGACAAGCTGAAGGCGATCCTCCTCGACGCCCACCGTCTGGGCCTCTACGAAGACAACCCCCTCCAAGGCGTCAACCCACCCCAGTACAACCCCAAACGCGCCATCATCCCCTCCCCCGAACAGCTCCAGGCCCTCCGCGGCGCCGGGGACGACACGTTCCAACTCATCGTGGAACTCATGAGCGGCTGCGGCCTACGCAACGGCGAGGCCGCCGCGGCCAACATCAACAACATCGTCGCCGACGACGCCTACCGCGTCAGCAACCAAGTCAACCAAACCACCAAACAATACGACCGCCTCAAGCACCGCAAGCCCGGCGAGTACCGCGACGTCCCACTCCCCCAGCGAACCAAGAACGCCATCGAGCTATACGCCGACAAACACGGCACCACCAACGGCTACCTACTGCGCCACCCCAACGATGTCGGCCGCCCCTTCCAGCCCTACCTCTTCCAAAACCAATGGCAACGACTGAAGAGACGAGGCGCACTCGCCATACCCGAAGGCATGGTCATCTACAGCCTCCGCCACTTCTTCGCCTCCAACTGCCTCAGACACAACATCCCCATCACAGACGTCGCCGAATGGATGGGACACAACAACATCGACATCACCTTCAAGACCTACCGACACCTCATGCCCGGCTCCATCGGCACAGCCGCCAAACTCCTCAACGCCGGCCTGGCCGCATGACGCACACACCGTCCGCGCCCTTTCGCCGCCTCTCGGCGCTCGCCACCAGTCCTGAATACCGTCAGGCACAGGCCCGTTCCGGTGACGTGGGCCCAGCCTCCACTGCGTGTGGAGGGCTCCGGACGCCAGCCGCCCTACCGCGTACATCGAGGGCGGCCCGGAGCCCCGGCCTGACCGACGCGCGACGCGCGGTGCGCGTGCGAGGTAGGCGGTCCGCCATTGTCCGATGATCGACCCGACCACTCCGGTTACGGCGCGAGAGGACGGCCAGCGCAGTGGCAGAGCATCCGGTGATCGGACACCTGGTCTGGGCCGTGCTGTTCGGCGCGATCTTCACATGGGAAGGCCTCGGCCTACTCCGGCCGGACGACGGCTTCCCCACCCTCAGCGACGCGACCAGGGCCGTCATGAGCTACCCCGTGGGCCGCTGGGCCCTATTCGGCCTGTGGCTGTGGTTCGGCTGGCACACCTTCGTACGCGGCTGGCACTTCCTACTCCGGGACCCCTCCTGAGACGGCCGGGAAGGCCATGCTGCCGGTCTCCCCCAACATCACCCTCATGATCACCGTCTACGTCATGGTCATGACCTACCTCGGCCTGGGTCTGCTCATGCTCCGCCGCCGCCCCGACCGACCCTGGGTGCCGGCGCGACGGCTCGCCCCTGTGGAGGCCAGACACGGCTGGCTCGCACTGGTCCGCCAAGTGGTAGGCGCTGCGGTCGGCGGATACGCGCTGCTGATGACCGTGGCACTCGGCTACTACCAGGGCGTGGCCCACCTTGGGGGCCGCTTCCTGTTGAGCGCGGCCACCGGCACCCTGCTCCTGACAGGGTCGCCCTGCCCGTCTTCTTCCTCGCCTCATGGTTCGCCACACGCCGACGCGGTTAAGGCAGACACCGGGTGCACACTCCCGCGTCGCGTCCAAGGAACTTGCCGATTCACGAAGCCAAGGAACCGCCCGACCGTTCTCCGCCCCGCTTGGGCGGGAGTGAGGGCGTGCGGCTGGCACTGCACGAAGCAACTCAGCACGCGGTTCACCCCGTCGTGGAGTTCCCCATCAGTCATCGTGTCGACACGCTCCTGCAGTTCGTCCAGCAGCTGGCGCGGAATGCTCGGCGCAGCGCCGAGTCGGCGAGCGGTCGGCCCGACCGCCGCAACGGTGAACTGCCTCGAATTCAGCCCGGACGGCGCACTCCTCGCCACCGGCTGCGAGGACGCCCGGGTGCGCGTCCACTCCGCCGAGGACTGGGTACCGCGTCACGAACAGGCCCACGACCTGCCGGTGTGGGCCATGGCCTTCGCATCGGACGGCAGCACGCTGGCCGTCGGAACGAACCGGGGTGCGGTTACCCTCTGGGCCCTGCGCGGGTCGCGACCAGGGCGCCGCAGGCCGTCATCGACGCGCTCGGAGCCGAGACGATCGTCGGGGCCACGGCAGGCCGCAGGTTCGCCCGCCACGCTCGGCCCCGCTCACTCCCGGGTACGGCCTCGGTCACCAGCCAGACCGCGGCGGCGGCCGCGCCATGCTCGACGGCGCGCCACCGGGACACCCGGCCCGGCCGCCCAGGCCGGGCCCTCGGCCTCGGCGGCCAAGTCGAGAGCGGGACGCGCGGCGCCGCCAGGGTGACCTTGGCGTACAGGTTCGAGCGCGGCCCAGGCGAGCAGCTGCACGAAGGATCCTGGGCAACCGTCAGTGACGGGCGTCCACTCGACTCCGCCCCGGCTCTGGGAGTCGGCGGGCAGGCCGTGAGTGTACGTCCTATCGTGGAAGAGCAGGCCACTCACAGCGCATGTCCCAGTGGAGGTGGCACATGTCGGACAGCACGAAGACCATTGCCGCGACCACGTCGGAGGGCACGGCCCTCCTCGTCGAGGTAGTCGATATCGACGGAGAACTGGGTGGCGGTGAGGAGCTCGCGGGGAGCCGGATACCGGATCTGAAGGACGTCATGCGCCAGGTCACCGACCTATCCACCGACTTCCGCAAGGCCCTGGAGTCGGCGAAGCCCAAGAAAGCGTCGCTTGAGTTCGGGCTCAAGATCGCGCTGAAGAGCGGCGCGATGACGGCCTTACTCGTGGATGCCACGGGTGAGGCCGCGGTGAAGGTGACCCTGGAGTGGGGCGGCTAACCGCCCCCCAACCAGCGTCATGTCCGGCTATCGCCAACGCCACCGTGGGGCACTGGACGCGGCCACGGTGCGCATCGAGACCAAGGACGCCAGTGGCAAGGTGATCGAGCACGGCACCGGGATCCTCGTCACCGCGGACTGGGTGCTGACCTGCGCGCACGTCGTCCCCCCCATGGGAACTCCGACCGTGGTGTACCGGGGGGTGGAGTACCCCGCCGAGGTACTGCAACGGCTTCCCGACCGTGACGGTATCAAGCTGTACACCTTCCCCGACATCGCCCTGCTCAAGGTCGGAACACCGGCCGAGCCCCTGCCCCAGCATACGTGCGTGGAGTTGGAGGACCGCGAACCGGGCAACCGCGACGATCTGTACGCGAGTGGCTGGCCGTCCATCGCGGGTCGGCCGATGTGGGACACGATGTCCATGAAATTCGACGGACAGCGTGGGGGCGAGGACGCGGATCCCCTCCTGTACAAGACGCAAGACGGCCAGGTACAGCCAGGGGCGAGCGGGGCGGGGGTGGTGCACCTCGACAGCGGCAAGGTCGTCGGAATCGTCAAGATGACCCGGGACAAGACAACGAACTTGGGCGCCGTGATCGTCCCGATGACGACTGTCTTCGCCAAGCTCGCGGAGTTCGAGCTACCGGCGAAGAACCAGGCCGCCGCGCCCGCCGACGAGCAGGCCAGCCTGGAGGCTCACCGTCGCCGGCTCGGCTGGGTCCTCCAGGCCGTCCTGAACGAACTCGACGCGATCACGGAACAACCGCGCAGGAGCATGCTGAAGGTCCTGCGGGTCGAGCCGGTGGGCCAGGTCGACATCAATGACCTCGCCTTGGAGTTGCTGGGCATCTCGCTGGACGATCTGCGCCGGGCCCTGCGGGCACTGGCGGAGGCACAGCACGAACACCGCCAGGCCGTCTATCTGCTGCGCGCCACAGCCTGCTGGTCCTCGGTCCGGGACAAGCCGTGGGTCGCCCCGGACGGTGCGGCGCTGCTGGCTGCCGAGCGCGAGTTCCCCCGCCCTCACGTGGTGCACATCGACTGCGCCACCGTGCGGACCGTCGAGATGTACGTGGGCCGCGCCGCCCTCAAGCCCGACTGGCACACGGTCGCGGTCAAAGCCCTGGACGCCGAGACCGACCCCGAGACGGGGTTGCCGGCGGGGCTGCTCCATTCGATCCGGGCGGAGCTGCTGGCGAACGCCGGCCTCCCCTGGGAGAATGAGGACGAGGTCCGGCGCGGGTGGCAGACGGAGCGGAGCCGGAACGCCGCTCTCCGTCAAGCCAGAGAGCTCCTCCTGGTGCTGCCTGCCGAGACCGGCGAGCTGGACGAAGACCTCCTGGAGCGGCTGAAGGCGGCGTTCCCCGCCGTCCTGTTCGCGATCTCCTCCCGGCAGCTGTCCCGGGGAATCGCCGGATCGCCCCTGCTCCTGTCCGTCCCGGCCGCACTGGACGCCGAGAACGAGGAGGAGGCGGTGGCGACGTACACGGCGATCGAGCGCCAGTTGGAGGAGGTGGCGGGACGGTGAACGAACGCCCGCACTACGACCGCATTTTTGACCCGCCACTGAAGCCGCCCGCGCCGGCGACCGGTCAGCGCATCGGCGACCGCACGACCGGCGAATCCAACGTCTACGTCTACGACGAGGAGATCGTGCTCGCGGTCAACGTCGCCCTGGCCACCGGCCGCCCCCTGCTCGTCCGCGGCCTGCCTGGGCGCGGCAAGTCGAGACTTGCGCCCAACGTGGCCGACCAGTTGGGGCGGCGCTTCTACAGCATGACCATCTCCTCCCGCACCCAGGCGCGGGACCTGAAGTGGACCGTGGACGAGGTAGCCCGGCTGAGCGACGCGTCGGCGGGCACGGCGGCGCCGCGGTCCCACTACGTCGTGCCCGGCGCGCTCTGGTGGGCGTTCGAACCGGAGACGGCGGCCCGCCGCGGGCTCCCCGAGGGAGAGACCCGACCCCCGCTGACGGACCCCAACCAGGGCACCGGCGGCGGGCCCAAGGCCGTCGTCCTGCTCGACGAGATCGATAAGGCCGATCCGGACGTACCCAACGACCTGCTCGAATCCCTCGGTTCGTACCAGTTCCAGCGGGAGGACGGGCCAGTCGTCGAGGCGAGCACGGCACCGCTGGTCGTGCTGACGACCAACGAGGAGCGCGAACTCCCCAAGGCTTTCCTCCGCCGGTGCGTGGTGTTAGTGCTGCAACCACCGGGGCGGTACCGCCTCCTTGACATCGCCGAGGCGCACTTCGGCCCCAGGACGGACGCACTCTACGACGACATCCTCCAGTCGTTCGGCGTACCTGCGGCGGGCGGTGAGGGCGGCGTCGAGGTAAGCACAGCCGAGTTCCTGGACGCCATCGCAGCGGCCGTCAAGCTCGACATCGTTCCAGGGCACGAACTCTGGCCGAGCGTCATCCAGGCGTCCGCCCTCAAGCCTGAACCGGAGCTGCGGTGAACACCACCACGCCCGCCACGACAGCCGCCGTACCGACCGGCTGGGACCGGCATGCTGGCCGACGGCCGCCGGTCTCCCTCGGCGACCTGATCCGCGTCGCGGGCGTTCTGCGCCCGGCGCCGGAGATCCTGGCCCGCGCCGCCCGCCTGCTGTGGCCGCCCGCCGAACCGGGCCCGGCCGCGCCGACGGCGCCCGCCCCCGCGCCCCTGGTCCCGGCCACCCCGCTGGCCGGACCGCCCCCGGCACCCGAGGTGGACCGCGAGCAGCTCGGCTACCGGGTACGGCCTGCCGGAAACGACCCGCGCCCGCCCCACCCGGACGTCTGGGTCGAGCGGCTGACCGTCGCGTCCGGCCCGCCCCGGCGGGCCCGGCTGCCCGTGCACGAGCTGCTTCCGCAGCCGCCCGGCAGGCCCGGCCCGACCGCGCCGTCCCTGTTCCGCGCCGACTACCAGCGCGCTATCGTCGCGGAGCTCGCCCGGGCCGCCCGTCCGGGCCCGGACATCGACGTCGGGCACCTGATCGAGCTGCTCGCCACCCGTCGGCCAATCCAGGACGTCCCGCGTGCCACAGCCCGGACGACCCGGGCCGGCCTGCACCTCCTGCTGGACATGGGCCCGTCCATGCGGCCCTTCCTGCGGGACCTGCGCCTGCTCGTCCTGGCGTCGAGAAGCGTCATCGGCCAGGACGCGGTGACCGCACTGCGCTTCGCCGGTCGGCCGACCGTGGTCCGCGATTTGGACGGCGGGATGACTGACCGCGCATACGAGCCCCCGGTCACCCCGTGCGCCGTGCTGGTGGCCACCGACCTCGGCACGGCGGCAGCTGCCACCGGCACCTCCCCGGCCCGGCCCAAGGACTGGGCCGCGTTCGTGCGGACCGTCCACGGCGCCGGCTGCCCGCTGGTCCTCCTCGTCCCCTGTCCACCGGAGCGGTGGCCAGCCTGGGCGGACCGCCGGCTCGCGATCGTCACCTGGGACCTGGTGACGGCCGTGGGGCAGGCCCGCCGGGCGGCCAAGCGGGCGGCGGGCCTCGCCCGGAGCCCGCTGTGAAGGCCGCCGCCCGCGTCGCCCTGTTTCGTCAGGCCCACCCGGCGGCGGCCGAGCTCGCCCAAGCCTGCTCGCTCGCGGTGCGCGTGGAGCCGCCGCTGCTGCGCAACCTGCGGCTGCTGCTGCCGCACGCGGACGTCGCCGCCGAGGCTGACCTGTGGTTCAGCGACCTGCTGTCGGCCCGGGACGTGACCGCCATCGTGCTAGAACCGCCGGTGGCCGAGGTGCTGCGCCGTGAGCTGTCGGCTCCCGGACACGCACGGCTGCTGCACGACGCCTGGGAGCTCATCCGGTCCGCCCACCAGGGCGCTCACTGGTCGGTGCGGCTGGAGGAGCAGGTGCACTACCTGGACACCGCCCGGCCCCCGGGTGCCCGCGAGGCCATTGAACAGCTCCTGCTCGCCGGCCTGGAGGAGCTGAACGGAGAGCACGACCCCGCGGCGGGTGTGGCCCGCTGGCTGCTCGGCGCCGTCGGGCGCCTCCCGTCGGACCTCGCCCGCACGCAAGTGCCGCGCGTCGCCAAGGTGGCCGCCGGAGCCCGCCTCGACGGCCGCGCCGAGCAGGTGACCGACCTGACCGCGGCGGAGGCCGAGGCCTGGCTGCCCTGGCACCTCCGGTCCCTCCCAAATACGACCTTGTCCGTCCAGTTGCTGGACGGGGCCGTGGTGCTGGGCGGCGATCCCGGCCCGCAGGCGATACTGCTGGACGGGATACCGGAAACCGACCCGTTGGTCGTCGAAGTGCGCTGGCAGGACGGCGAGCGGGCGGTGAGCCTCCAGGTAGCCGTGCGCCCCGACGAGCCCATCCAGGTCGAGACCGGAACCGACAGCGTCACCCTGGTCGCCCTCTCCGGCCTAGCGTTCCGGCTGCACCGGCAGGAGGAGCGGGAGTCCCGGTTCGACCGCGGCGGACTGCGGCATGACGCGGTGAAGGTCGCCCTCCGCCCCTGCCTCGAGCGCCGGGAGGAGCTGGACCGATTGCGCGAGGCCCTGGCGGACCCACCCCTGGACGGCGGCTGGGTCGTGGTGCACGGACCGCAGGGCATGGGCAAGTCGGTGCTGCTCGTCGCCGCCGCCGACGAGCTGCCCAGGCGCGGTGTCGCCGTCATCGAGCACTTCTACGGCTCCGGGCCGCCCGAACGCGACGACCCCGACGTGGTTGCCGAGTCGCTGCTGGCCCAACTGACGGCCGAATACCGGCGCCTCCCCACCACCGCAGCCGAGGGCACGATCCAGTCCACGGGCGAGGCCAGCGCGGCGGAGCGCTCTCCCCAGCTCCTCCTGGGAAGGCGGCTACGGGAGCTGGCCGAAGCTGACGCGTTCGACGTCCGTCCACTCGTGATCCTGATCGACGGCTGTCACACCCCCGGGGACGACCTCGCCGACCTGGAGCCGCCACCGCCCCTGCCGGTCCGGCCGCCCGAGGGCGTGCGGTACGCGGTCAGCGTACGGTCGGACGTCCCGCCCGGATTCCGCCGGGGCCGGGCGTCGCGGGGCCTGCGGTGGCGGAACATCACCGGCAGCCGGGAGAGCGACTACGAGGTCTGCACTGCCATGCTGGCACGCGACCGGACCGGTCTGGTGAAGGCGTTCGGCGGCGCCGTCCCGGACGACGACCTCGTCACGCTCACCAACGGACTGCCGGGCCGGTTGGCGGGGCTGATCGCCTGGGCGCTGCGACAGCCGCCAGGAACGGCCGCCGTCGAGGCCGTGCCGCCGTCCCTGACGACCCGCTGGCAGCAGGTGCTGGAACAGCCGTCGCCGCGGGGTACCGGCGTGCCCTGGCTGAACTGGCTGTACCTGGTGGTCGCCGCCGACGGCCGGAACACGTGGGCCGACTGCGCCGACGCCGTGCGCAGCGACCGGGCCACCGGTCCATGGCAGCAGCTCATGGACCAGTTCGTCGCCGAACGCCTGGTAGATCCACCTATCGCGGACGGGGTGATCCGGCTGTCCGACATCTCGGTGAGCGAGCGGCTACGTGAGCTGGACCGCGGCGGAGACGAGCTGCGCCGCGCTCATCGCCGCCTCGCGCTGCCCCCGGAGCCGGGGCGTTCCATGGAGCCGGATCGGCGCCCGCTGCGGACCGAGCGCACCACGCCGACCTGGCGGGCCACGGCGGTCCGGCACGCCCTGGCGGCGTCCGATCCGGGACTCGCTATGGAGCTGTGCCTCAGCCTGCGCTACCTGCGGGTGCGTTATGCGGACGATCCCGCCGCGCTGACCGCCGATCTCGCGGCGGTAGTGGCGAGCACCGGCGATCCCCGGGTGGAAAGCCTTCGTCAGTCTGTTCACGCGCTGGCGAACGCGCGGGTGGCGCCGGCCGCGTTCGCCGCCCGCCTGCACGACCGGCTGCGGGCGCACACCACCGACGGCGAGTGGATCGACGGCGTCTTCTGGGAGGCGCTGGCCCGGACGCCGCTGCGGGTAACCCGGCACCTGGACGACGAAGCCCTGCGGGGGGCGACGCTGACCCGCCGTGAGCACGGCCCCTTCCTGGCCTGCGCCATGACGCCAGACGGCCTCACCACGCTGCTGGGGCCAGACAACCTCCGTTCCCTGGACGAGCCTGACGCGGTGCCGCTGCCGGTACGGTCGGTGAATGGTGCCGTGGCGGGCCCGGCCGGTTCGTTCGCGGCGTGGTCGGACCAGGAGCTCGTCGTCACGGGCAAAGAGCCGCCGATGCTCCTGGACCTGCCCAGCCTGGTCGTTGTTCCGGGCCGGCCCGGGGTCGTCGACTTCGCGGCCCGGCTCCCGTCGGCAGTCGTCCTCGCCACCCCCGAGGGGACGGTGCGGCACTACACCTGGGACGGGACCCCTGGACCCGGCGGGTGGCGGCGCCGCCTGCTCGTCGGCCACGGTGCCCGGGTCACGGCGGCCTCCGACGGCGAGCTGCTGCTGACAGCGAGCGAGGACGGCACGATCAGGCTGTGGGACGCCGGACGCGACCGGGCCCGCATCTGCGCGGCCCACCGCGGCGCCGTCCGCTGTGCCGCCTACCTGCCCGACCGGCGGACCTTCGTCTCCGGTGGCGACGACGGCGACGTGCTCCGGTGGGACGTCGGGCGCCGCTCGCCGATCGCCCGGTGGGCCGGGCACGTGGGGCCGGTGCTGGCGTTGGCGGTCCTCGCCGACGGCCGAGTGGTCTCCGCCTCGGCCGACACCACACTGCGGGTGTGGGGGCTGACGGGGACCGACCCACTGGTGCTCACCGGGCACGAGGACGCCGTGGCCGGCTGTCTGGAGACCGACAGCGGGATCCTGTCGTGGAGCGCCGACGGCACCGTGCGGCTGTGGTCGGCCAGGGGTGGCCCGGCCTGGCACGTGGCCCGCGGTTTCCCCGGCGGCATCCGAGCCGTCACCGCAGCCCGGGGCACGTACGCCGTGCTGTGCGGTGACGGATCGGTCGAGCGCCGGGTCCTGCCGACGTCGCCGTCGGACGTGCGGGCCGGGCTGGGTGCCCTCGCCATCCGGGGGACCGACGTACTCGTCGGCCTCGACTACCTGCTCGGGGTCTTCGACCGGCACGGAGTGGCCGGCGACCCCCACCGGCTGTCTGTGGAGCCGGTCGCCCTGGCGGCCGCCCCCGATAGGGACGAAGTCATCCTGCTGGACCACTCGGGCGGGCTCTGGAACGTGGATGCCTTCGGAAGCGCGGGGCTCCTGCCGTCGCCGGCCCAGCCGCTGCCGGAACGGCTGGTGCGGCTCGCGGGTGGGCGGATCGTGACCTCAGCGGGACCGGAGGTGCGTGTCACGGACCTGGCCTGGTCGCCCATAGCCGTCACAGAACTCCCAGAGCGGGTCACCGCGCTCGGAGCGGCAGAGCTGGAACCGGCGCTCGGCATGGGCGCCGGCGTCGCCGTCGGCACGGCAGCCGGGAACGTTTTCCTCCTCGACCCGGCCACCGCTGCCGCCGCGCGGACGATCACCGTTGGTGCCAGCGCCGTCACGGCCGTCACGGTGGCCGGCGGCGATCGTATGGTGACCGGCTCGGCCGACGGGACCGTGTGCGTAGTCCCGCTCGACTCCGCCCGCCCGGGCGAGGCGCGGCCGGGGCACGACGGACCGGTCACGGCGGTCGCGAGCGCTGGCCCGTGGGTGGTCTCCGGCGGGCGGGACGGGCGACTGCTCCTGTGGCACGACGCCTCGCCGAAGCCGGTGCACGCCGTTGAACTGGACAGCGCCGTCGAGACCCTGGCGATCGCGCCGGACGGGACGTGGCTGGCAGCCCGTGACGCGGCGGGCGGCCTGTGGCTGCTCGATCTGGCGCCGCCGGGCAGTCTGCGGAGCACCGACCTCGTGGGTCTGCTTCCTCCCGCCGGTGGCACCGTCGTGGAGATAACCGGCGAGGGAGAAACACCGTACGAGGCGCTCATGGTGCGCCACCTGATCGCCGTGCGCGAGGACTTCGAGTTGCGTGCGGCGACCATCAGGGTGGGCGGTGCCGAGCTGCCAGCCAGTGTATCGATCGGCGACACGGACGCTCCTGGGAAGGAGTGGGCGACGGTGGAACCGGACGGTGCCCTGCGGCTGCCGCTCTGGGTGGAGGCGGGCGAGACGGCCGTGTTCTGGCTGCGCACACCGTGGGGGGAGGGCGCCATACCAGCCGGGGGGATCACCTTCGACCTCTGGTTGGCCTCCCCGAATCTCGACGGCCAGGTCGGTGTGGTCCGGCCACCCTCCGGCCGCCCGGCCAGCGCCTGACCGTCCTGCGGTATACGAGCCCCGGATCGGGGTCGCGGGGCGCCGGGATTCCGTGAAGGTGATCAAGAGGCGGTTACGGTCTGTGGTCGGCCGGAGTCTTGCTCGGACGGCTGTGCTGGGCGGATCTCTGTGAGCGAGAATGCTCGGCATGACGACTTGAAGAGCACCGGCCGGGCGACAGCATTGGCGAAAGGTCGGGAGCTGGGACACGATTCCCGACGGCGATCGACGAGTCTGCGCCGTCTGCGGAACGCCCGTCTGTTCGTACCAGTATCGCTTCCATCCGCCCGAGTCCTCGATGTTCGAGCGCATCGCACGCCGTTTCCCAGACTCCAGAACGGGCCAAGGGTTTCAGAGGATGCGCTCGCGGGTCTCCCAGGGGGTGGTGAGGCCGTGCTCGGCGCGGTAGCGCTGGAGGCCCTCCTCGACGCGGTCGGCGAGCCACAGCAGGGCGAGCTCCCTCAGAGCGGTGAGGTTGCCGACACGAAAGTAGTGGGTGAGGGCGGCCTCAATGCGGTCCGACGGATAGATCTCGCCGTGCAGCATGCGCCGGCGCAGCAGTTCGGGCGGCAGGTCGACCAGTTCGATCTGGTCCGCGCGGCGTGCCGCCTCGTCGGGAAGAGTCTCCCGCTGCGTGACACCGGTGATCTGCTGGACCGTTGGCCTCACGACCGACGTGTTAAGGGCATACACCGCACGCGATGCCGCACTCTGGTCGGCGTTCTTCGCCCACCTCGCCGACTCCCTTCTGCCGGACCTGTTCCCCGTACGCCTATTCCTGGGCCGGGGAGCGACGCCGTACCGCTGGCCGACACCGAGTTCCGCAAACGGGAGGCACTGGAACGCTGCGCCGCCTCTCCCCGACTCGACGACGTAGGCCGGGCGCCGCGACCAGCTGAGCCGCAGCCGCCAGGAACTCGGCTATCCGGCGGCCGGGCCGTCGTGCACCAGGAGTGGGGCCTGTTCGAGGAGGCCGCCGCAAGGCCGGTGGAGGCGGCCCGGCACACCGAGGACGCCGGCAACCTCTACCGCACGCACCGCTTGTACCGCGCAGCCGAACGGTTCGGCGACGCCGACGGGGTCCGCACCGACGGCGTCTGGGGCTGGTCCGACCAGGTCGCCTACTACCTCGACGGCTACAGGCTGGCACCGGGGCCAGCGCTCGGCCACCACCTCACCGCGCAGGCGCCGCACCGCCCCGACGTCCCTGGCCCGGATGCTGAGCGCGGCCGGCAAGCTCGTGCGAACCGAGCCCAAGTGATTACTGACGGGCCGCCCGGCATCCCCCCGAGGCACCGCCGGGCGGGTCAGCCGGGATGCTCCCTGAGCTTCCTGAGGGTGTCGTCCGCCCGCTGTTCCCATGCCCGGGTCTGCTTCGGCCGGAGGTGCCGCAGGTGCTGTCGCATCTCGCGCACCACATCCTCCGCGCCGGCGTCGTCGCCCTCGACGATGCGTGCGGCGGCCCAGCCGATGTAGGACTCGAACCACCGCTCGACGTATTCCGGTTGTCCTCGCTCCGACCTCAGCCTGCGGTAGCTGTCTACGGCGATCCGGAATCCGTGCTCTGCTGCCCCGCCGCGCCCGCATTGCATGGCGTACCGGCCCAGGAGCTGCCCGGTCTCGGCGCGGAGCCGCTCCACCTCATCGCCTGGGAAGGTGGCGGCCAGCCAGGTCAGCTGCCCGGCGGTGTCCTCCAGCTGATGGCTGGCTTCCTGCACCTCGCCGTTCCGGCCCATCTCCCCTGCGTCGGAGTAGCTCTTCCGGAATCGGGCCAGAAGCTCCGGCACCTCGACGGGGCCGGAATCGAGGGTGGCGCGCACCTGCGCAAGAAGGTCCGTGAGGGATTGGACGATGCTGTCACGTAGCGCTGCCCAGGCCGGACGGGGAGCGTCACCGGAGGGCAACTCCTCGGCGGGCTCACCGGACGGACCGGAGCGCATCCGCGCATCCTTGGCCAACGCCACGTCCGTGGCAGGCAGGTTTCGGAAGTGGTGGACGCCCTCCTCCAGCTCCCATGCCGCACTGCGGAGTTCACCGGTCCGCATCAGGGCGAGGGCGAGGATCCTCCGCGTGTTGGCCGCATTGGAAGCGAGGTCGAGGCGGCCGTCTGCGATGAGCCGTTCGTAGGTGGCCAGTGAGGAGCGGGCGGCGGCCGCAGCGTCATACGCGAGGCCGAACTGTATCCGGACAACGGCCAGCCGGCGGAAGCCGTCGGCCAACTCGAAGGCGGGGAGGGTGCCCTGTCGGACATATGCGTCGGTCTCCGACATGGTGGCCTCGCATTCCTCCAGGGCGGCACGGTGGAGCCCGCAGTCCCTGTAGAGGCCGGTGACGGTCTGCCGGATAAGGATGCGCATCAGTACCACGTCGTGTCCTTCAGCTGGTGCCAGGACATCGAGCGCGGCCTGGCACCAGTGAAAGGCTTCGTAGAATTGGCCACGGCGGCGATGTGCCACTGCTCGGTTCCGGTACACCCTTGCCTTGGTCACGTCGCCGTGACTGCCGCAGGAGTACTCCGGGTCGTCGACGACGCGCAGGCCTTCCGCGATCCGCTGCTCGGATTCGTCGAGGCGGCCTGCGTCCCGCAATGCTTCGGCAAGCTTGGACAGCGCCTCGGCCAGTGATTGACCGCCGGTACCCAGACCATCCAGCGCGGTAACGTGGCGCCATATGTCGACCGCTCGCTGTGCCGGTTCGACCGCCTGCTCCGGGTTGTTGAGCTGCCCGACCAGAGCCGATTCATAGTCGTAGGACTGTGCGAGATACTCCGTGAGCTCCGACTTGCCGTCCCGGAGCACGGCTGCCTCAAGTTGCTCAGATGCCTCGCGGTAGGCCGTAAGGGCTTCCCGGACGCGACCTCTGAGTTCATGGCATCGCCCAACAAGGAGGAGCGCTCTGCCCAGATTCCCCGCGTAGTTGTGCATCCCGTGCGCGCGGATCAGGGGTGTGTAGAGCTCCACGGCCCTTCTCGCATGGCCGAGTTCGGCATCCGGCCCAATGCAAGTCAGAATAGCCCGGTTGAACCAGAGGGAGGCGCGTACCGCCTGTAGGTCCCGGTGCTCGGGTCCGTCGAAGCGGGCCAGCCTTTGGTCGGCGTCGTCCCACAACTCGGCGGCACGGTCGGGCGAGCCGTTCTGCTCTATGCAGATAGCCAGGTTTGTGATGGCCTTGGCCTGCCCCTCGTCGTTACCAGCCGCTTGGGCGGCTGTGGCAGACGCCCTGTACAGCGCTTCCGCCTCACCCGTGCCGGCCAAGGCGTTGGCCTTGGTCAGCAGCGCGTCGCTGAGTGCATTGTCAGCCCCCGTCGAGTCGCTCTGCTGCCGTGCGGCCTCGATGGCCCGGTCGGAGACCCGGAGGGATTCCTCGGTGGACCCATCTCGACGGAGCAGTACCGCCAGGCAGTTGAGCGCCGGTGACAGATGCCCTTGGGATTCCTCCGGGGCGAGAGCCTCAAGGATGCGCACGGAAGTGCGGTAACGCTCGATCGCATCGGCCAGATCACCCAGGTCGGCTTGTACCTCGCCCAGCGCGGCGGCACACCGCGCTCGTACGATCTGCGGGCCCGGATCGGCGCCGTCGGGAATCTCCGCTAGGACCCGCCAGACCTCGTTCAGGGCCCGCAGGTCCTCCAGGAGCTGGGACTTGCGGCCGCCGGTACGGGTGGGCCAGTAGCTGACGGCCTCATGTTCGTCGAGGCCCGCGACCGCGTACGCGTACCGGAGAAACTCGCGGGGATCCTCCCTCTCCACCCCGATCATCGAGCGGCGTCCGTGCGTCTGCCGGTCCGGGGACCAGGGGGAGGGCCGTGGAGGGACCTCGTCCGCCAACGGGCCTCCCGTCTCCCGCTCCGCGATGCTCCGCAACCCGGCCGCCAGCTGTCGCAGCGAGACCGGTCGAGCCTGCGGGTCCTCCTGGAAGCAGGACCCCAGCAGCTCGGCCACAGGCGGTGGTATGGCGATGGACCGGTCGGTGAGACGCTCCCGTCGAGCCGCTTGCAGTACCGGCATCGCGACGGCCCCGGACTGCCACGTCCGATCGCCGACGAGCATTTCGACCACGGTGAGTGCCCAGCTCCACACGTCCGCCGCCGGCCCGACCGGCAGACCGTCGCTCTGCTCGGGGGACGCGTAGGCCGAGGTGTGCCCTCGAGCCTGCGGCGCCATCAGCCCCGGCAGGTGCTCATACTCGGGCACCATCCGGTCGCCGATCGATGCCTTAACGAGGACCTGCTCGATCTGGAGCTTCGCCTCCAGGCCTGCCTGCGGTACATCGGCGAGACCGAAGTCGGTGATCTTCGCGAGGCCATCGGCGTCGAACAGAATATTGGCCGGTTTGACGTCGAGATGGAGAAGCCCGGTCGCGTGAGCGGCGTCGAGCCCGTAGGCCACCTGCGTCGCGACGGTGAGAATCCGGCGCAGGGTGAGCATGTCGTCGTCGGAGTACAGCTCTCCGGACCGGATGCGGTCGTCCAGAGAGCCGCCGGGGACGAACTCGCTGAAGACGACGAGCTGGTCCC
Organism: Streptomyces sp. NPDC001549; assembly: GCF_042894025.1. NCBI lineage: Bacteria > Bacillati > Actinomycetota > Actinomycetes > Kitasatosporales > Streptomycetaceae > Streptomyces > Streptomyces sp. NPDC001549. The sequence continues at coordinate 46,668 of NZ_JBIAVJ010000008.1, read as the reverse complement.
CCACGGTCCGGGTGAACCTGCACTCGGTGATGTACGGATGGGCGGGGAGGGCGACCCAGCGCTGTGCTTCGGCGATCATGTGCCCCTGGTGTACGAGGTCGGCGCCGTACAGGCGCTTGGCCGCGTATTGTTCCCCGGACCTCAGGCTGCGCACGAGAGCCACCTGGCCGAAGCCACCCGCACCGATGATCCGTTCGACGGTGAACTCCTTCAGCACCGTGGTGCCGGGCTGCCAGTCGGTGGTCATGGGCGGGCCTGCGCTTCCGGGCTCAGGGGCGCGCCAACGCCTCGGCGAGCATCTCGGCCGTGGGGTACATCTCGTCCGGCTCGTCGCTGAGCGCCCGGTCGAGGACTGCGGCGAGGTCCTTCGGGAGCGGGACGCCGCGGTCCGAGACCGGAACGGCGGGGGAGTCGGTGACCGTGAGCCAAGGGTTGCGACCGGGGACGAAGTCGCGGGGGGTGTGTCCTGTCAGGACGTAATAGAGCGATGCGGCGGTGGACCAGACGTCGACGGGCGGTTTGGCGTACTTGTAGTTGACGACCTGTGCTCGCGGCATGAACGCGGGTGTGCCCGCGACCGTACCGGTCTGCGTGAGCCCGCTGATGCCAGCAGTCTGATAGGCCTTGGCTAGACCGAAGTCGGCGACCTTGGCCGTCTTTCCGCTGCCCGGGCTCCCGGTCAGCAGAATGTTCTGCGGTTTGATGTCGCGGTGCACGGTCCCGCCCGACGTGTGCGCGTAGGAGAGGGCGTCGAGCACGTCCAGGAACAGCGGCACCGCCTCCGTGGCGGGCATCGGGCCGTCCGCCTCCACGCGGTCCATCAGGGAACCCGCGTCGCACAGCTCCATGACGAGATAGCACAGCGAGCCCGCCTGCCCGAAGGTGTCCAGCCGAACGATGTGCGGATGCACCAGTCCCATGGAAACGCGGATCTCACGTTCGAAGAGCGCGACCGCCTCCGAGGAGGGCTCGGCCACCGTGGTGTTGATGGTCTTGAGTGCACGCCGCTCGCCGCTCGTAGAGTCCACCGCGGCGTACACCACACCCATGCCGCCCCGCCCCAATTCCCTCTCCACCACCCACCCGGGGATGTTGGGATACCGGTTCTCGTCTGCCATGACAGCACCGCCTTCTCCTGCCCATGCTCCTCCGCCGATGCCGTGGGCGCATCAGAAGACCAACGCGCAGAAGGGGCTCTGCGCGCGATGCCGCACATCCTTGACACCCTCCCTTCAACTGGACGAGCCTGGTGGCACCTGAGTTGAGGGACTATCTAAGCAACACCTACTTTCGCGAAGACAGCGTTATCGGTTTTGCAGCGCAAGCAGGGATACCGCCGGGGAAGCCCGAGTGGTCCGGTTGCATCAGCAGGGAAGGCGAGTAAACCTGACCGTATGAACACACGCGCGTCCCGCCGAATCATCGGATGGTCGATAGCGGCAGTACTCGTGGGAGTTCTTACGATCTTGGCCTACGTGGGCCAATTCGAGTGGACTACAGCCTGGGCCGTAATCGGAGCAACCCTCATAGTTGCTGCAGCCGCATTCGCTATAGGCATGCTACTCGGTTTCATATTTGGACTCCCGCGCACATTTGAAGACTCCGCTTCCGGATTACAAACGGACGATCCACCGGCAAGGCGTCGCCTTTCCCTCTATTCGTGGTCGCTCTATCGATCCAATACGAATTTGGAGCAGATATCTGACTGGTTGACGAAGATACTAGTCGGCGTAGGTCTTGTGCAATTGATAAAACTACCCGCAGCGGCTCAGTCGCTAGGTCGGTGGCTCAAGCCGGCGCTCGGAAATGTACCGAGCACCGAAGCATTCGCCATCGGCCTGACTGCTTACTACACCGTAACCGGATTCTTTGTCGGCTATCTACTCACCAGGCTATGCATGGCTGCGGCCTTGAGTTCCGCCGACGCAGGGGTTCACGAACTGCAAAGAAAGATCCAGACGCTGATTTTTGCCCAGAAAGGCGAGGATCCAGAAAAGAAAAAGGTTGAGGAATTGGGTAAGAAGGTAGAGAGGTTCGAAGAAGAGACTGGGCTGCGATTGGACGCTAATGCATATGTGGCTCTTGCCCAGCAACTCAAAGATGTCGGCAAGTACGACAGTGCAGTTGAGGCGTACCTGAGAGTTGCCGAGCTACGACCGGAAGACCCCGCACCACTTGATCAAGCAGGCGTCGTACGCGGAAAATTCCAAGCGAGATATAAAGAGGCGAATGAGTTGTACCGTAGGGCGCTCCTCGTGGATCCTTCCTATGCCGGCGCCCTATACAACTCGGCCTGCAATTCCATGCGTCAGGATAAGAGGATCGAAGCACTCGGGCTGCTCGCCGCCGCCATCGAATCAGATAGCGAAAGCCGCGACAGAGCGAAGGATGAGTCGAGACCTGGCGAGGTTTTCCATCCACTGGCAGATGACCCTACATTCCAGATACTCGTCGGAACTGACAACCGTGACGATGAGGATCACCGTGAGGAGGAAGGAAAATCTGGCCTGGGCGATAACTCTCCCGAATCTGACGAATCAACCAGCAACGGATAACGTCTGCGGTATCCAGTCCGAGGGTGGATGGGAGGCCGCTATGAGCATGGATCAGTGGGTCACTTTGCCGCCAGAGCCGAATGAAGTGGTGCTCTGCGTGAAGAGAGGGTCGGCCCTCGTTCCTGGAACCGAGCTTGCACTGGTCGGCGGTCTGCTTATCCTCACCAACCAGCGGCTCTATGTGGGCCCCTGGGACACGCGTCTGGTATGTGAGCTGCTAGCCAAGATGGTGGGGCCTCTCGGCCCTGCGGGGACAAGCAAAGCGATCGAGCCACGAGCTCGTTAGCCGAAGTACGGCGGGTCCTCCAGCCAGCCGACGGCGTGGAGGTCGCGTGCGAGCCAGGTGTAGGCGAGGTTTGTCGCCTTTCGCTCGTGGTCTCCGGAGACTTCCTGCTGGATGACTCCAGGAACGAGAAAAACCGATGAGGCCTCGTCTTCGGCCAGGTCCATCCACTGGTTGGGTGGCACGTCGGATTCCTCGACCAGTTCGAGGTGCACCGTGGGTTCGGCGGACAGCGTTGCCACGGGGTCGGCGTGAAGTGTGTATTCCAAGGTCGGTGGCCAGGCGGCGGGGGCGGCCGGGCCAGGCAGGATCAGGAGCCCTTTGGCGCGTGCGGGCAGGTTGCTGTAGAGGCCCAGGGCGTGTCCGAAGCGGGGGAAGTTGGTTTCTACGAGTTGCCGGTAGCCGGTGAGCGCGTCGCGCAGGACGGCGGTGGCGATGGACAGGGTCAGCTCTGGGGAGTACTCCTGCCAGAGATATTGAGCACTGCCCCTTCTGCGGTCGCCTGGTGGGCGTGGTGCTGTGAGGGCGTCCTCTTCGGTGTGCTGGAGTTCGGTGTGAAGCCAGAAGACGTCGTCGGTGTCGATCGTGTCGCGCCCGACCCTCCAGCTGGACCACTCGGTGTGCTCGGCGTGCTCCATCATCGCGTTCACCGACAGCCGGAGGTCTTCGACGGAAATCGGCGCATCGTCTCGGAACCGCTGGTCCGAGAGCACACGGCGGGCGAGGAACCACATGCGCTCGGTGGCAAGGGGGGACAGCCGCGGTACGGGCAGCACCCTCCGGCGGACACAGGTGGACAGGGTTCTACGCAGACGGTTCCGTGCCCAGACCCACCTCGACAGGTCGTCCTGCGGCAGCTGGAAGCCGTCCCGGCTGCAGAACTGCGATCGCGCCCCGCCCCCACGCCGGAGTTCCGGCCGAGCCACGAGTTCCGCATCCAGGACTCCCCTGCGACCTTCGGCCACCCACATGAATTCACCGTCAAGACAGACACCCCACGGCGCCAGCACCCCGTCGTACTCGCGGGCCAGCCGGGAACCGAGGCTGCCGAGACCTTCGATCCAGGCCAGCACCGCATCCCTGAGCCACCACCCTGCAGCCAGCGCCGGCTCTCCATCACGGTCCCATCGCCTGCGCCCCGCGGCTGCCTGTCTCGTGTGCCCAGAGAGTTCGTCGAGCACCCACGACGCTGCGGCAGGGTTGGCGCGAACCAGCCGCAGCATAAGATCCGGTCCTACGTCTACAGCCGCGGTGTCCACGGCGAAGGCGAATGCGTATCGCCAGCGGGGGAAGCTCTCGGGATCCGCAGCCTCCTCAAGCCGCGCTACACCATCCTGGAGTGCCTGTGCGGCGAAGTGCTGCTCGAACAGCGGCAGAGCGAACCGCAGCCGGTCACCGTCCCGGACGACCAGGCCCGTCTCCTCCAGCTCCCAGAGGTCATACTCGCGCCCGAACGAGGAGGCTTTGACCTGCCCTCCTGAGTCCAGCACCAACGCGGCGAGCCGCGCCAGGCTGCTCCGCACCTCTTGACTGACTGGCCGCCGCTTGCGACGGAGAACCGCGCCGGCCAGGCCCGCGAGGAGTTCCTGAGTGGAAACCCTGACGTCGCCGCCGTCAGACAGCCGACTGGCCAACGCGTGGACCAGCAGCGGACTCGTCAGAAGCTGCCTCGTTTCGTACTCTCTGACGGCCCGGAAGGCCGCGTCGCCCACGACGATGCGGAGCAGGTCCAGTCCCCGCTCGAGCGGCCATGGTGCGACGTCGATACGCTCGTGCGGCTCAACACGGCCCACCCCGGGCCGGGTCGTGGCCAGCACGCTCACGGTGGGCCAGGTCGCCACGAGTTGACGGGCCTGCTCCAGCAGGTCGTCGCTGGCCTCCGTGGGACTCGCGAGCTCCAGATTGTCGATCACGATGCGGCACTCACGCTCGAGGTCTGCGCCCAGGGCATCGCGTACAGCTGATTCGAGACCGCGCTTCACCAGGTCGCGAGCATCCAGCCACACGGGCACCGCGACCCTGCTGTCGGCCCCGGCACGCGTTGCGCCTTCGTTCCACCAGCGCTCGGCCTTCTCGCTCTTGCCCGCCCCCATCGGCGCCACCAAGACCCTCGCACTGCCTGCCGGGACGGTGACCACCGCTCCGGACTGGCCGAGCATCCACGCAGCCACGTCGTCCCGCCGGTCATCAGGGGTACTGCTCAGACGAGCCTGAATGCGAGCGCGGGAACGCCGTTCAGCCAACTCCAGCGCCGTCCGCTCCGCACCGTTCGGGATCGTGGAGCCCGGGAGCTGCGCTCGGTCCGCCTCAGAATCGGCGACCTTCGCAACAGCGCCGGCAGCCCGACGCTGAAGATCCAGCAACTCACGCAAGTCCAGACTGAGCGCCTTGCACAGCCCGCGACGGTCTGCGGAGACGGCGGCCTCGCCTGGTTAAACGCTTTGCTGACAGTCGTGCGCCCCAACCCTGCCCGTACAGCCAGCCGGGCGATGCTGAACCCCATCGCCGCGCGCCCGTCGGACAGGCGTGCCTGCAGCTCAGCAAGGGCCGCCCGCTGCTCATCCTGCCCCTCGTGCACGCTGCTCCCCGTTGCCCTCCACGCGACTGTTCAACGTTGTTCATCTTCGACCACTTGAACCCCGCTGCACACCGATTCCGGGAGTGTCGACGACACCAACCTCACCGAACATCTGGGAGCTAATCGTGTCCGGCCTTACCGCAGTCCTGTTCGCCATCGCCCTCGTGCTGATCGCGGCGCTCCTTGTTGGAGCAGGCGCCGGGAAACTCGCCCGTCTCGACGGCGCCACCTACCCCACCGCAATCCTCCACGCGGCGGCCGCATTCACTGCAGTAGTCACCCTTGCCGCTGCCGTTACTGCAGCCCTGGCCACAGTTCTCGCGTGAGCTCTGAGGACAGCGCCCTCGGTAGCGACAGCCAGGACCATGGAAAGTGCGATCTCTCGGATTCGTGTCTCGAAGGAAGTAGTCGACGCCGGATCTCGGTACCTCACGTGCTGGGGCTCCCGTCGGTCCCAGCCGAGTCGGTTGGGCCGCCCTGCTCCTCGCGGGGGTCAGGTGCTGAGCATCGCGAGCAGGCCCACGGCCATACCGACGACCGCTGCCGACTTGGACACCCCGAAGAGCCGGGCGAGTTGGCGCATCGTCAAGTTCGTGCGCCGGTACGCCGCGACGAGCAGAGCCCAGTCATCCAGGACGTGACAGGGGACAGGGTTCACTTGTCGACTACCCGCAACGACGGGATATCCCGATCCACGCAACGCGACGACGTGGGCTCCAGCCTCGTAAGAAGGCCTCCGGGCCACTGACAGCCACCGATAGGGCAGGGATGCGCCCCCCGGCACCGCGCATTTCGCTCCGGGAGGCGCTCACCATCCGACGACTCACAACCCCTGACTACTCGTCATCAATGTCAGTATGGGGTCAGCATTCGCCTGATCAAACCAGACCACAGCTTGATACACCTGAGACTCACCAACAGGACCCAAGGCGCTCCAGGGGGCCCTACGGACCTCCGGAAGGGGAAGCCCAGAACATCCACCAGGCTCAACAAGCATCCATCCCCACATGGTCAGTTCGGTGAATCCCGCCCGCTATCTGGAAGCGAGCTCGCAGGGAATCCCGGACCCCATTGAACTCGAACATGATCCGCGTCGCGCTGGCGTAGTAGGTGAAGGCGACGATGATCGCCTCCACGCCGTGCTCTCCCCCGCCGAGCGTGACGGCGAGCAGCAGGCCCAGCGCGTTGGTGAGTACGGACATCGGTGCGACCAGCGTATCGATGCGCAGGTTGCCGTAGTCCCAGGAGCGCAGGGTGAGGCGGCGCGACTCGGCGACGCGCGAGCGGTGTTCGGCCGCCTCGCGTTCCTCGGCGGCGAAGGCCCGGACGGTGTCCATGTTCATCAGGCTGTCGGCGACGTGGCCCGACACCCGGGCGATCGCCTCCTCGCGCTGGGCGACGAGTCCTTGGCGGCGGCGGATCAGCGGCGCAACGCCCAGTGCCGTCACGGCGATCAGGACCAGGAGTCCGGCCACGAGCAGCGGGTCGTACTGCCACAGCACCACGGAGGCGAACACCAGCGGTACGAAGCTGCCCATGACCGAGAAGGTCAGGGTGTCGACGAACTCCTCGAAGCGGGAGGCGAAGCTCAGCACCCGCTTGGTCAGCGACCCGGCGAAGTTGTCGTGGAAGAACGCGGCGTCCTTGGCGAACAGTTCGTCCATGCCGACCACGTACAGGTGCTCGACGCCGCGGGCGTCGAGGCGGTTGAGGCAGTGCAGGCCGAGGCGCCACAGTGCCTCCGCGAGGAGCAGGACCCCGGCGAAGGAGAGGACGTACGGGAGCATCGCGTCGACGGTGGCGGTGCCGCCTCCGGCGATGCGGCCGACGAGCTTGGCGACGATCAGCGGCGCGATGTAGTTGATGCCGATGTTGCCCAGCGCCGGGAGCAGCATCGCGGGTGCGGTCAGCCGTCGGAGGCGGGCCAACTCCCGTCCGTAGTAGCGAAGTGCGAGGAGTACCGGGCCTTTGCCCGGTGGGCTTACGGGCGATTCAGGCGTTCCCATTACAACCCTGTGCTGTCGTGTGCGGGTGGCTTGCAGGAAACCGAAGTGTCCCGTGGCGGTGTCCGCGCGGTCCAAGGATTTTCCCGTATGGCGGTATCTCGTACCTGTTCGTGCCCGGAAACGGTGGAGGGCCGTTCCGGATCGCTCCGGAACGGCCCCCGTGGTCCTTGGCGCTCTGCTGTGGATGTGGGTGTGGTGTGCGGGTGCCGGTTACGGGACGGGCTGCTGCTGCTGGGTGACGCAGTGGATGCCGCCGCCGCCGGTGCCGAGCCGGTCGATGTTGAGCTGCTCGATGGTGCGGCCGGGGTAGAGCCGGGCCAGGGTGGCCTTCGCCGCGGTGTCGGCGCGGGTGTCGCCGAAGTGGGCGCTGATGACGGCACCGTTGCACAGGTAGTAGTTGGCGTAGGAGGCGAGGAAGTCCGGGTTGGAGGAGCGGATCTTGTTGTAGTCGGGGCCCTGGATCTGATCGACCCTCATGCGCGTGCCGTCGGCGGCGGTGGACGCGGAGAGGATCTGGTACTGCTGGCGGGCGTCCTTGGCGTACACGTCGTTGTCCGAGGCCAGGGGCATCTGGACGGCGGCCCGGCCGGGGGCGAGGAAGCGCGAGGTCGCGTCGACGTGGTCGTCGGTGATGTCCTGGCCCTTGACCCCGTCGAACCAGATGACCTTGGTGGCGCCGTAGGCGGCGAGCAGGGCGGATTCGATCTGCGCCTGCGACTTGTCGGGGTTGCGGTTCTTGTTGATCAGGCTGCTGCGGGTGGCCATCAGGGTGCCGGCGCCGTCCTGTTCGACCGCGCCGCCCTCGCCGACCAGGGCTGCGGCGGTGAAGGGGACCCCGACGTACGAGGCGATCCGGCCGGCGACCAGGTTGTCCCGGGAGTGGGCCTGCTTCTTGCCCCAGCCGTTGAAGTTGAGGCCGACGGCGTCCAGGCCGCCGGATCCGTTCGTGCGGAAGACGGGTCCCGTGTCGCGCATCCAGCAGTCGTCAACGGGAATGGTGCTGATGACGGTGACGGTGGATCCGCACTTCGAGCGGGCCTTGGCCGCGCTGCCGGAGTTGGCGCAGATGAGGACCGGCTCGTACCTGGCGATGGTGCGTGCGATGAGCGCGATGTCCTGCTGGACGCCGCCGAGCGTGTTGCCCCAGATGGAGGTGGAGTCCGGCCAGGCCATCCAGGTGCGGGTGTGCCGGACGTCCTCGACGGGGACGCGGAAGGCGCCGGCCGCCGCCGGACGGAGCGCGGACGCGGCCCCGGCCCGTCCTTCGGCCGCCGCCAGTGCGGCCGCGGCGGCGGTAAGTCCCGCCGCTGCCAGGAACCTGCGTCTGCCCATGCCCTCGCCTGCGGGCCGGTTCACTGCGTGATCGTTCATGTGAGGGTCCTCCGATGGCTCAACTCCCCGCGGGGACAGCGGGGTTGACCGGAAAGCTAAAACTGGCCAAGCGCTCGGTCAATAGTTTGGACGAGGTCATTCCGGTGGATCACGGAAAGCCCCAGGTCGCGGTCCGAAGGCTGGTTAGAGTGACGCCATGACAGCTGTCGCGAAGGGCTCCGGGGGCCAGCCGGCCACTCCCCCTGCAAGGGCCGGCCGGCCACGGGTCTCGGCGAAGGGCGAACAGACGCGGGCACGACTGATCGCCGCCGCGCGGACCCTGCTCGCGGGCGAGATGAGCGAGGGCTTCACCACCCGCAACGTCGCCGCACTGTCAGGCGTTTCGCACGGAATGTGCCATTACCACTTCCAGGACCGGACGGATCTCGTCCTCGCGGTCATCGAGGACATCCGCCCGGAATGGATCACGCCGCTGGAGGCGGCGGTGTCCGGCCCCGGACCCTTCGCCGAGCGCGCCGAACGGGTCGTCGAGCTGCTCGGCCGGCCCGAGGGTGCCGAGCTCTCCCACCTCCATTCCGCCCTGCACTGGCAGGCGTTGAACGATGCCCGGGTCCGGGAGAGCCTGGAAGCCGAGTACCGGCGCTGGCGCGCCTGCTTCGTCGCCCTCTTCCAGGTCCTGGCCGACGAACGCGGCGGGGACCTCGACCCGCGCCCCCTGGGACTGGCCGTGGCCGCCGCCGTGGACGGTCTGGCGGCCATGGACTCCCTGGGCGCCGACGGCGGTACGGGGCCGGTCCTGCGGACCCTGATCCGTACTCTCGCCGCGGGAGCCGGAGCGGGAGCCGGATCCGGGCCGTGACCGGCACGGGCTACAGCGCCCGGCGGGCCGCGGCGATCGCCTCCGGGTCCCACCCCGGGCGCGGCACCGACTCCAGCAGCAGCCGCGTGTACGGGTGCCGGGGCGCGGCCAGCACCTGGGCGGTGGCGCCCGCCTCGACGATCCGGCCGCGGCGCATCACGACGATCTCGTCGGTGACGCACCGTACGACGCCCAGGTCGTGGGTGATGAAGAGGTACCCGATACGGGTCTGCTCCCTGATGTCCGCGAGCAGGTTGAGGATCTGCGCCTGTACGGAGACGTCGAGCGCGGCGACCGCCTCGTCCAGGACGAGGACGGACGGCTCGACGGCCAGGGCCCGGGCGATGGCGACGCGCTGGCGCTGGCCGCCGGAGAGCTGGCGCGGCAGGGCGTCGGCGGCCCGGGTGCCCAGACCCACCTGATCGAGCAACTCCCGTATCCGGCCCGCGTGGTCCCGGCCCGGGAAGTGCAGGCGCAGGGTCTCGCGCAGGGCCGCCTCGACGCTGGTCCGCGGATCGAGGGAGAGGTACGGGTCCTGGAAGACCATCTGGACCTCGCGGGCGCGGGCCAGGCGCCGCGCACGGCCGCGGCCCTCGCCGCGCGCGGTCCGGTTCCGGCCGCCGACCAGGACCTCGCCCTCGTCGGCACGCTCCAGGCCGACGACGATCCGCGCGGTGGTGGTCTTGCCGGAGCCGGACTCCCCCACGATCCCCAGCGAACCGCCCTCGGGGAGGACGAAGGACACGTCGTCCACGGCGCGCACGGCTCCGTAGGAGCGGTGCAGCCCCGTAACCTCCAGGACGTTGTCGGGAAGTCCGTTATCGGGCATCGACGGTGCTCCCTTCGAGCCGGTCGCCGTGGTGGCAGGCGGCCAGGTGTCCCGGCTGGCCGGGGGCGGCCACCGGCAGGGGAACCTGCTGGTCGCAGACCTCCGTGGCGAGCGGGCAGCGGGCGGCGAAGGCACAGCCGTGGAGGGCCTGGCGCAGGTCCGGCGGCTGGCCCTCGATGGCGGCGAGCCGGCCGCGCGGGCCGTCCATCCGCGGGGTGGAGGCCAGCAGGGCGGCCGTGTACGGGTGCCGGGGGCGCGCGAAGAGGGCCTCGGCGGGCCCGCTCTCGGCGATCCGGCCCGCGTACATGACGTAGACGCGGTCGCTGATGGCCGCCGCGAGGTCGAGGTCGTGCGTGACGAACAGCAGGCCGGTGCCGAAGCGGGCGCGGAGCCCGGCCAGCAGGGAGATGACCTCGGCCTGGGAGGTGACGTCCAGCGCGGTGGTGGGCTCGTCGGCCAGCAGGAGGGAGGGGTCCCCCATGAGGGCTGCCGCGATCACCACGCGCTGGAGCATGCCGCCGGAGACCTGGCCCGGGTACTTGCGCAGCACCGCCGGGTCCAGGCCCACGGCCTGCAGGAGCTCGGTGGCGCGCGCGGTCGCCTCGGTCCGGCTCATGGCCCGGGTCAGGGTGGCGCTCTCGGTGAGGAAGTCCCCGATGCGGCGCAGTGGGTTGACGGCGGCGCGCGGGTCCTGGAAGACCATGGCCACGGCGGAGGCGCGTACCGTGCGCAGCCGGTCGGCGTTCATGGTGAGGACGTCCTCGCCGCCGACCCGCACGGCTCCCTCGACGACGGCGCCGGGCGGCAGCAGGTTCAGCGCGCTGCGCGAGGTGAGGCTCTTGCCGGAGCCGGACTCGCCGACGAGGGCGACGGTCTCACCGGTGGAGACGGTGAGACCGACGCCGTCGAGGACGGGCCGGGCGGTACCGGGCAGGGTGATCCGCAGCCCCTGAATGTCGAGGGTGTGCACCGGTTTCGTGGGGTGCGGTGGTTGCGGCGGTCTCATCGGGCCCTCCTGGCTATACGGTCGGCCCAGCGTTCGCCGACCACGTTGAAGGCGACCACGGTCAGCACGATGAAGGCGCAGGGCAGGATCGCGGACAGCGGGTAGCCGTGCTGGATGGCGGTCTGGCCGTCGAAGACCATGCGGCCCCAGTCGGGGGTGAGGGCGGGTACGCCGAGCCCGAGGAAGGACAGTCCGGCCAGGTCCATCAGGGCGTAGCCGAAGTTGATGGTGGACTGGGCGAGGACGACGGGGGCGATGTTGGGCAGGATGTGGCGCAGGCAGATCTGCAGCGCCGGGTGGCCCTGCACCTGGTAGGCGCTGACGTACGGGCGGGCCCGTTCGGCCAGGACCAGGGACCGGGTGAGGCGGCTGACGTAGGGCAGGTAGGCCACGGCGAGGGCGATGACCGGGGCGAGCAGCCCCTCTCCGTAGACCGAGATGATCAGGATGGCCAGCAGCATGCCGGGGAAGGCGAAGACGAGCTCGGTGCTGCGGGAGAGCACGGAGTCGATCCAGCCGCCCCGCCAGGCCGCCGCCGTACCGATGGCGATGCCGGCGACGGTGGAGAAGGCGACGACGCCGAGCGGTCCGAGCAGCGAGGTGCGGGCGCCGAGCAGGAGCCGGGAGAGGGTGTCACGGCCGGCCGCGTCCACGCCGAGCGGGTGCGCGGCGGAGGGTGCGGCCAGCGCGTTGCCCAGGTCGACGGCGTTGGGGTCGTGGGGTACCAGCCAGGGTGCGAGCAGGGCGGCCAGTACGACGACGGCGACGAGCACCAGGCAGACCAGGTGGAGCGGGGAGCCGGCGGCGCGGATCCGGGAGAGGCCGGGCCGGCGGGTCAGGACGGCGGTCATACGGCGGCGCTCCTCGATCCGAGGGTGACCCTGGGGTCGACCAGGGGCAGCAGCAGGTCCACGATCAGGTTCACGATCATGAAGAGGGCGACGATGATCAGGGAGATCGCCTGGACGGTCGGGAAGTCCTTGGTGGTGGTGGACAGTTCGAGGAGCTGGCCGATGCCGCCGATGCTGAAGGCCGTCTCCACCAGGATGGTGCACACCAGCAGCGTGGAGACGATGAGGCCGCCGGTGGTCAGGACGGTGCCGAGCGAGTTGCGGAAGACGTGGCGCTTGATGACCTGGCGTTCGGGGACGCCCCGGCTGCGGGCGACGGTGACGTGGTCGCTGTCGAGGGCTTCGAGCATGGCGGAGCGGGTGACCCGGGCGAGCATGCCGATCAGGTAGAGCGCGAGGGCGACGGAGGGGAGCGTGAGGTGCCAGAGCATGTCGCCGAGACCGCCGTCCCCCGCCCCGCTGCTGGGGAACCAGCCCAGGTTGACGGCGAAGAGGCCCTGGAGCAGGACCGCCGCGACGAAGGACGGGGTGCCGACGGCGAACGTCGTGGTGACGAGGATGGCGGAGTCGGCGGCCCCGCCGCGGACGGCGGCGATCCGGCCGAGGAAGAGGCCGACGGCGACGACCACGACGAGCGACATCACGATGAGCATCAGGGTGGTGGGCAGGCGGTCCGCCAGCAGCCGCGAGACATCGGTGCGGTAGGTGATCGACCGCCCGAAGTCGCCCTGCAGTACGTCGCCCAGCCACCGGAAGTACCGCATGAGGAAGGGGTCGTCCAGGTGGTACTGGGCGTTGATCGAGGCGAGGGCCTCCGGGGAGGCCGAGCGGCCGGCGAGCAGGAAGCTCGCCGGGTTGCCCGGTGCCAGGTACATGGCCCCGAAGACCACGAACGAGGCGGTCAGGAGGGTGGCGGCCATCTCCGCCACCCTCCGCAGCGCGAATCTGACGAAACTCACTGCGCGGCCCCCACGTCGGCGGCCCACGGGTAGTACATGTACGAGATGGTGGTGGGGGCGCCGGTGATGCGCTTGTTCATGAACAGTGCGGTGGGCCACTCGGCCACCGGGATCCACAGCAGCTGTTCCGAGGCGTGGTGCTGCAGCTTCGCCTCGATGTCCATCCGCTGCTCGATCGGGTAGACGGCGCTCGCCTGGTCGACGAGCTTGTCGTACCCGGGGTCGCTGTAGCCGGCGAAGTTCATGTACGCGCCGGTCTTGAAGTTCTGCAGCAGGTCGAGCGGGTCGGTGATCGAGTCGTAGTAGGTGAGCGGGAACATGTCGATGCCCTCGCGCGCCTGAGGGTCGGTGAACAGCGCGGTGAAGGCGTTCGGGGCGATCGTCTTCAGCTGGATGTCCAGGCCGATCCGGGTGCCGGCCGCCTGGACGGCGGTGGCGAGGAGGGAGACGTCCTGGCCTATGGAGCTGGTGGCCACGGTCAGCGTCTTGCCGGTGGCGCCGGCCTCCTTGACCAGGGCCTTGGCCTTCTCGATGTCCTGGCCGGTGGGCGGCAGGCTGTCGAAGGCGGTCTTCAGGGTGCGCTCGGGGGCGGCGGCCCAGGCGGCGCGGGTGGTGAGGGAGTTGGTGACGGTGCCCGCCCCGCCGAGGCCGGCCTTGACGAAGCCGGAGCGGTCCAGCGCCAGGGACAGCGCCCGGCGGACGCGGATGTCACCGAGGGGGCCCTGCATGTTGGTGACGTTGACGTTGACCGTGCTCAGGCCCTCGCCGAAGTAGAGGGTGCCGGTGCCGCTGCTGCGCAGGCGGGCGTAGCTCTCGGTGGGGATCAGGTAGCCGCCGTCGGCCTCCCCGCTGAGCATGGCGTTCGTCCGGGCGGAGGGGTCGGTCAGGACACGGAAGACGGCCTTCTTCGACTTGGCCTTGGTGCCCCAGTAGCCGTCGAAGCGCTCCAGCTCGATCGACTGGCCCTTGTTCCACGTGCCGAGCTTGAAGGGGCCGCTGCAGCCGAGGCCGCCCGTGGTGCCGTAGTCCTTGCCGGCCGCCTCGACGGCGGCCTTGGAAGCGACCACTCCGGCAGCGGTGGCCATGTACTGGGGGAACTGCGAGTCGGGCTTGTCGAGCTTGACGGTGACCTGCAGCGGGCCGCTCTTGGTGATCGAGGCGACGTTCTGGAACACCTGGGCCCAGGCGGCGGCGTTGTCGGGGTCCGTCTGGCGGCCGAGGCTGAAGACCACGTCGTCGGCGGTCATCTCCTTGCCGTCGTGGAAGCGGACGCCGGGGCGCAGGTCGTAGACCCAGGTGGTGGGGTCCGGGTTGGACGCCTTCTGGGCGAGACCGGGCTCCGTGGTGAGGCCCGGGGTCCAGCGCATCAGGCTCTCGCACACGTTGGACAGGACGGTGTTCTGCGGGTAGTCGAAGGCCACCGTGTAGTCGAGGGTGGGCGGTTCGGCGTAGACGGCCCAGGTGAAGGAGTCGATCTCGCCGGCGGCCTGGGGCGTGGAGACCGACAGTCTGACGTCGGTGACACCGCCGGCCTTCTCCTTCGGCGGGCCGGAGCAGGCCGCGAGCAGGGAGACGGACGTCAGGGCGGCGGTCGCGGCCGCGGCAACGGGGCTGAGCCGGCCGCGCCGGCCGCGGAAGCGTCTGCCGGTGCGGGGCGGGGTGGTGGTCATCGTCGCGCTCTCGATTCCGTGAGGGATGCGGGGGGGGGGAGGAGCGGGCGGACCGCCGGAGCGGTCCGCCGGGAGCGGCCGGTTTCCCGGGTCAGACGGTGGTCCGCGCTGCGGGGATCTGCTGGGTGATGCAGTGGACGCCGCCGCCGCCGAACGCGATGGCGAGCGCCCGTACCCCGACGACCTTGCGGCCCGGGTAGGCCGTGGCGATCACGGCGAGGGCTTCCTCGTCCTGGGGCACGCCGGCCACCGGGACGACGACGCCGCCGTTGGCGACGTAGTAGTTGAGGTACGACACCTCGATCTCGCCGTCGGCCAGGTCGGCGAAGGCGGTCTGCGGCACCTCGATGATCTCCAGGCGGCGGCCGCGGGCGTCGGTGGTGGCCTCCAGCACGGCGCGGTTGGCGCGCATCCGGGCGTGGTCGGGGTGGTCCGGGTCGGAGGGCAGGGAGATGACGACCGTGCCGGGGGCGGCGAAGGCGCAGACGCCGTCGACGTGACCGTCGGTCTCGGTGTCGAGCAGGCCGCCGTACGGGAGCCAGATGACCTTGGTGACGCCGAGCCGGGACTTGAGCTCGGCCTCGATCTGGTCGCGGTTCATGCCGGGGTTGCGGTTGGGGTGCAGGAGGCACTGCTCGGTGGTGATCAGCGTGCCCTCGCCGTCGACGGTGACGGCCCCGCCTTCGAGGATCATGCCGGAGGGGATGCGGTCGACCCCGAGGTGCTCCAGCAGCAGGCCGCTGATCCGGTCGTCGGCGTCGAACGGGTGGTGCTTGCGGCCCCAGGCGTTGAAGCGGAAGTCCACTCCGGCGCGGTTGCCGTCGCCGTCGAGGACGAAGAGCGGGGCGGAGTCGCGGAACCAGGAGTCGTCGAGCGGCAGCTCGATGACGGTGACGCCGTCGCCGCACCGCGCACGGGCGTCCTCGCCGAAGCCGGGCGGGGCGACCATCGTCACGGGCTCAAACGCGGCGATGGCGCGGGCGACGTTCGCGTACTCCTCCTTCACCTCGGCGAGCACGCTGCCCCACAGCTCCTCGCGGGTGGGCCAGGCCATCAGGCAGCCGTCGTGCTGGGACCACTCGGCGGGCATACGGAATTCGGTCATCAGGTGTCTCATTTCTTGCGTGGGTGGAGTCTTCCACTCGACTGAAAATTCAGTCAAGAGTGAAGGTGCGGGGCGAGGCAGGGCGCGCGGGAGGACTGGAGGGAGCGACTAGAGAAAGTAGAGGCGGTTCAGGGAGACCTGCTGGGCCGGCTCTGAGCGCAGGGGCTCGCCGTCGAGCGTCACGAGCCCGGTCCGGGCGTTCACGTCGACACCGCCGAGGCGGGCGTTGCCGACCATGTCTTTCGGCCCGATACCGCGCGTGCCGCGTACGGCGACCCGGCGGCGCCGCGTGGCCAGGACCCCGGAGGAGCCCGACTCGGCGGCGGCGCGGCTGACGAAGGCGACCGAGAGGTCGGCGGGCGCCGCGCCGTGCGCGCCGAACAGGGGGCCGAGGACGAGCGGTTCGCAGCAGTCGGTGGCGGCGTTCGGGTCGCCGGTGACCCCGTAGGCCGGGAAGCCGGACTTCAGCACCATCTGCGGCTTGGCGCCGAAGAACGGGGGGCGCCAGAGGACGATGTCGGCGAGCTTGCCGACCTCGATGGAGCCGATCTCGTGCGCGAGTCCGTGGGCGATGGCCGGGTTGATGGTGAGCTTGGCGATGTAGCGCAGGACGCGGGCGTTGTCGTCGCCCTCGCCGTCGCCGTCCATCGGACCGAGCTCGCCCTTCATCTTGGCGGCCATGGCGAAGGTGCGGCGGATGGTCTCGCCCGCGCGGCCCATGCCCTGGGCGTCGGAGGAGGTGATCGCGATGGCCCCGAGGTCGTGCAGGACGTCCTCGGCTCCCATCGTCCCGGCACGGATGCGGTCGCGGGCCATGGCGGCGTCGCCGGGCAGGTCGGGCTTGAGGTCGTGGACGGAGACGATCATGCCGTAGTGCTCGGCGACCGCGTCCCGGCCGAAGGGCAGCGTGGGATTGGTCGAGGAGCCGATCACGTTCGGCACACCCGCCATCTTCAGGACGTTGGGGACGTGCCCGCCGCCGCAGCCCTCGATGTGGAAGGCGTGGATGGTCCGGCCGTCCAGGACCCGCAGGGTGTCCTCGACGGAAAGACACTCGTTCAGGCCGTCGCTGTGCAGGGCGACCTGCACGTCATGCTCCTCGGCCACGCGCAGGGCCGTGTCCAGGGCCCGGGTGCGGGCCAGTTCGGCGGCGGTGAAGAGCAGCAGCCGGTCACGTTCGGTGGGGGTCAGGGGCATGACGTCCCCCGGCCGTCCCGCCCGGCGTCGGGGCCGGTCGAAACCATCATGATCATTCCTTCCTCCGGAAGGCGGGCGAGGGTACGGCCGGGGCCGGGGCATCGCCGTCCGGATGTGTGGTGCGCGAGGCGCTGGCCGAGGGCCGGTGGCGCGCCGGGGGACGCCTCAAGGGGTGCGTAGAGGAGTACGTAGAGGAGTGCGGGCCGGCCGCGGGCCCGTGAGGTGGCACGGGCCGGCCGGCGGTCCGAAGGGGGCGGGAGGTTCGGTCCGCCCTGCTCGGAATCCTCACTCTGACATTGACTGAAAATTCAGCCAAGAGGCTGAACAGAGCCCAGTCCGCAAGGAATCACGGGAGTCGAGCGGAAGGCGCGCGGACGACGCGTGTGAGTCGTGCGGGCGACCTGTGGGAGGCATGCCGGGGCCCGAGGCCAGGGCGGCACGGGGGCAATGCAAGAGCGGACCGAGGTCGTGGAACGGCCCCGGCCGGCGGACGTCAGCCCTGCCCGAGCCCCGAAAGCTCGGCGTCGATGGCGCCCCGCATCAGCTCGCGGGCGTGGCCGATCTTGATGCCGCCGCTCAGCCAGCGCATGCTCAGCCCCTCCAGCAGGGCGGTGAGCCGCTCGGCGGCCGCGGCGAGCGCGGAGGCCGGCACCATCGGCTGGACCTGGCCCAGCAGCGCGGCCACCTCCTGGACCCACACCAGGGTCGCCCGCGCCAGGTCCTCGCGCAGGACCTCGTCGAAGACGGCGCTCGCCCGCAGTTCGCCCCAGGCCGAGCTGTTCTCCCGCACCTCCACGGTGTCCTGGAGCTCCAGCAGGAGGGTCTCCTCCAGCTCTTCGCGCGGGGTCAGCGGCGGGTCGTCCGGATCGCGGTCGGTGGTGTAGCGCTCGGCCCGGTCGTTGATGAACTCCAGCGTCTGGCGCAGGACACCCGTGCGGTCCTTGAAGTGGTAGTAGATCAGGGCGGTGGAGACGCCGGCCTCGGCCGCGAGTTCCTCCACGCGCAGCCCGCGTACACCGCGCCGGGCGATCACCCGGGCGGCGGCTTCGAGGATCTGAGTACTACGAGACGACATGCTCCGCACCCTACCGGGATGATCGGGTGCGTACGTACGCGGCCTGTCACCAGGAGTGCCGGACGGCGCGCGGGCCGCCCCGGCGGGCGGGACCGGCCGCGCCGACCGGGGCGGCCCGGCCGTCAGAGCGCCGGCGGTACGGCCGGGTGGGACTGGGTGGCGCAGTGGATTCCGCCGCCACCGGAGGCGATGCCGTCGATCGGGAGCTGTTCGACGCGGTAGCCCGGGTAGGCGGCCTGGAGGATGGCGTAGGCGACGCCGTCGGCGTAGCCGTCGCCGAACTGCGGCGCGATCACCGCACCGTTCGCCGTGTAGTAGTTGGTGTAGCTGGACAGGAACTCCTCGCCCCGGCCGCGGATCTCGCGCCGGTCCGGTCCGGGCAGCTCGGTGATGGCCAGGCGGCGGCCCCGGCCGGCCGGGGCCGCCGGACGGGCCGGACCCCGCGGACTCCCCGGCCGGGCCGGCGTCCGTCCGGCCCCCGACCTCCTCCAGCACCGGCCGGGGCAGCCAGCCGTCGGTGAACTCCGGCCGCGGACCGACGAGGGGGTGCGCGTGGACGGCCACGATCAGGTCGGCGGTCGTGGGACGGTCCTGCGGAGACTTGGCCAGGCACCACGACAGCAGGTCGTGCAGCTCGCGGGGGGATCCGGCCGAGGTCCGGGTGCTCGTGGACCACCCGGTACAGGGCGCCGGACTCCGGACCGTTCCCGAAGGGCGGGACCCCGCCCGCCACGAAGCCGGCGAGCGCCCCGAGCGCGAACACGTCGGTCGCCGGCGTCACCGGGTGGCCCAGCGCCTGCTCGGGCGCCATGAAGGCGGCGGTGCCGATCCGCAGGCCGACGCCGGTCAGGGCGGCGGCGTCGGCGGCGCGCGCGATACCGAAGTCGATCACCCGCGGCCCGTCCCCCGCGACCAGCACGTTCGCCGGTTTGAGGTCCCGGTGGACGACGCCCGCCCGGTGGATCTCCTGGAGGGCCTCGGCGATGCCGGCGATGAGCAGCAGCACCGTACGGACCGGCAGCGGCCCGTGCCGCTGCACGACCTGGTGCAGCGAGGGGCCGGGCACGTAGGCCGTGGCCAGCCACGGGGTGCGGTCGTCCTCGCCCGAGTCGACGACCTGCGCCGTGAAGAGGCCGTGGATCCGGCGGGCGCTCGCCACCTCCTGGGCGAAGCGCTCGCGGAACTCGGGGTCCGTGGCGAACTCCCGCCGGACGGCCTTCAGCGCGATGTGCCGGCCGCCCGGCGTGTACGCCAGGTAGACCACCCCCATGCCGCCGGAGCCGAGCCGGGCGTGGAGGCGGTAGCCACCGATCTCGTGGGGGTCGTCGGCGGACAGGGCCGTGAGGGCGGACTGTACGCCGGGAAGCTGAGCGAACATGCGGTGGCTCTTTCAACGATGCGGCAATGACCTGGGGCGCATCGTGCCGCTAACTAAAGTTTCAGTCAATGTGTGACAATGCGAGACGCACACCGCCAGAAGGGAGGATCGACCGGTGTCGGATCGAAGAAGGGCCATCCTGGAGGGCGCCGCCCGGGTCATCGCCAGGCGCGGGGTCCGCGGGCTGCGGGTGGGCGACCTGGCGGCCGAGGCCGGCGTGTCGACGGCCTTGATCTACTACCACTTCAAGGACCGGACCGGCATCCTGCGGCACGCCCTGGCCTTCATCAGCGACCGGGCCGACCGCTACACGGGCGCCGCCGACGAGGTGGGCGCCGCACCCCCCGCCGCGGACCCGCACCGGCTCCTGGAGCGGATCCTGCTGCTCGAATTCCAGGACCTGCCCGAGGTGCGCGAGAACAGCACGGCCTGGGGGGAGCTGCGGGCCCACACGATCTTCGACCCGGAGCTGCGTGAGGAGCTGACCGCGGCCGGTGCGGCCTGGGTGGAGGAGGTCGCCGGCCTGCTGGCCGCCGCATGCCCGGCCGCGCCTGGCGCCGCCGTCACCGCCGCCGCCGAGCGGCTGACCGCCCTCCTGGAGGGCCTGAGCAGTCGCTGGCTGAGCGGCCTACTGCCCGTGGGGCACGCCCGTGACCTGATGCGCGGGGCGATCGGAGTCGAGATCGGCCGGCTCGGTTCCCTCGCCATGCAAATTGACTGAAATTCCAGTCAGTGCAACAGTGGACGACATCCGGCCGCACCCTTTCCCGTGCGTACCGGATGTTCTCGGTGCAAAGCGTGCACCCTTTGGATAGGGCTCGGCCCGACGGCCTGTGTCACGCCTCCCGTGCCCGACCTGGCCGGACGTCCCTCGCTCCGCCAGCACCCGATCGGAGTCCCCCGTGTCGTTCACTCCCCCCACCCGCCGGTCCGTCCTCCGTACCTTCGCCGGGATCGGCGCCGCCGTCTTCGGTGCGGCGGCCTGCGGTCCCGCCGAGTCCGGCACGCGGCCCGGCGCCGCCGGCTCGGGCTCCCCCCGGCCCGCCGCGGACGGAAAGCGCCGGTTCGGCGCCGAGTGGGAGAGCCACACCCGTACCTTCATGTCCTGGCCGGCCCTCGCCTCGGTCTGGGAGCAGGACCTGCCCTACGTACGTGAGGACATCGCGCGGATCGCCCGGGCCGTAGGCGGCTACGAGGAAGTGGTCATGATGGCCCGGCCCGAGCAGGCGGACGCGGCCCAGAAGGCCTGCGGCTCCCAGGTCGAGGTGATCCCCCTGCCCGTCGACGACCTGTGGGCCCGCGACACCGTCCCGGTGTTCATCGAGGAGGGCGCCAAGGTCGTCGGCGTCGACTTCAACGGCTGGGGCAACAAGCAGGAGCACACGAACGACGCCCAGGTCGGACGCCTGCTGCTGCAGAAGTACCAGATCCCCCGGGTCCAGGCCCCGCTCGTCGCCGAGGGCGGTTCCTTCGAGACCGACGGCGAGGGCACCTTGATGGTCACCGAGAGCTCGATCGTCAACGACAACCGCAACAAGGGGAAGAGCCGGGACACCATCGAGGCCGAGCTCAAGCAGACCCTGGGCGTCCAGAAGGTCATCTGGCTGGCCGGCGTACGCGGCGAGGACATCACCGACGCGCACGTGGACAGCCTCGTACGCTTCACCGCCCCCGGTGTGGTCCTGCTGGACCGCGCCCACCCCGGCACCCCGCCGGACTCCTGGTCCCACTCCGCCGACCAGGCGAAGTCCGTCCTGTCGAAGGCGACGGACGCCCGCGGCCGCCGTTTCGAGGTCATCGACCTGCCGCAGCCCGACCTGAACCGGATCACGGGCGAGGGGGACGACTTCGTCTCCGCCTATGCCAACTTCTACGTCGCCAACGACTCGGTGTTCATGCCCCAGTTCGGGGACCGCAAGGCCGACGACCGCGCCCGCGGCATCCTGCGGGAGCACTTCCCCAAGCGGGACGTCGTCATGGTGAAGATCGACACCATCGCCTCGGGCGGCGGCGGCATCCACTGCTCGACCCACGACCAGCCCGGCAAGCCCGCCGCCTGATCCGCCCCCGCACACGCCCCGCCCCCGCACCACCGGAGCCACCGCGTCGAACTCCCACCGCCCCGCACGACCCGCGCGCCGCGTCCCGCTGCTGCCGGGCCTGGTCCTGATCGCCATCGTCGCAGCGGTCACCCGTCACTCTCACCACCCGACGCTCACCCCCGGGACTCGTTCTCCGGGGCTCGTTCCCCGGGACTCGTTCCCCGGGGCTCAGCCTCCGGGTCTCAGTCTCCGGAGCGCGCCGCGGGGCGGCCGGCCCGGCGGGCCTCCAGCGCGAGCTTCACTCCCGGCCATTCCGGCCGGGTGATGCTGTACACCGCCGTGTCGCGGATCCAGCCGTCCCGCATGACCATGTGGTGCCGCAGCACGCCCTCGTGCGTCGCACCCAGCCCGGCGATCGCCGCCCGTGACTTCGTGTTCCGTACGTCCGTCAGCAGCTCGACCCGGTTCATCCCCAGCGCCTCGAAGGCATGCGTCAGCATCAGCAGCTTCGCCTCGGTGTTCACACCGGTCCGCTGACGGGACTCCGCGAGGAAGGTCCAGCCGATCTCCAGCCGCCGCTGCGCGGTGTTGATCACCATCAGCCGGGTCGAACCGAGGACCTGCCCCGTCGCCGCGTCCACCGTCGCGTACGGGATCTGCGTGCCCTCGGCACGGGCCGCCATCGCCTCTTCGATGAAGCCGCGGACGTCGTCCGGGTGCGGTACGAGCGTCACGGCGAGCTCCCACAGGCTGCCGTCGCGAACCGCCGCGCACAGCCCGTCGTGGTGCCGCAGCTCCAGCGGCTCCAGCCGGACCCGCTCCCCCACGAGTTCCACCCGCTCCACCGCCGCCGCCGGCGTCGGCGCCTTCGCGTGTTCCATGCCTGACCTGCCCGTCCCCCGCGTCCCACACGACAGGTCGACCCTACTCGGCGAAGATCACCGGCCCCACCGGAATTCCCCTGGCGGGGCGGCACGGCCGGCCGGCCACGGCACCTCGCGCACTCACACCAGTTCGGGCTGCTGTTCGCGTCGCGGTTCCGGCACCCGCACCGCCGCCGCTGCCGCGGTCTCCCGTTCCCACATCCTGGTGATCCGTACGTAGCCGTAGATCACCGAGCCCATCGCGAGGAGGAGCAGCGGCCCGAACACCCACGGGTACGCGGCCAGCTGCATCGACAGATAGCGGTACGAGGCCAGGTACGCGACGAATACCGCCGCGCCATAGGCGGTCAGCAGGACGCCGGGCCGGTCCCAGCCGCGGGCGAGCGAGCGCAGCCCCGTCTCGATCGTGACCGTGAACACCACGCCGGCGATGATGTCCGCGCCGTAGTGGTAGCCGAATCCCAGCGTGGCGCCGAGCGTGGCGATCAGCCAGAACGTGCCCGCGTGACGCAGCGCCCGCGGGGCCTTACGGGAATGGATGAAGATCGCGGTGGCCCACGCCGTGTGCAGGCTGGGCATGCAGTTGCGCGGGGTGAACTCGTCGAAGGGCATCGGGCCGGGGGCACCGACCGGCGGCGGCGTGTTCGGCCACAGGTCGGCCACCGCCCAGTGGGCGCCGTCGGCGCCGTAGGCGAAGATCGGCCCGACCACCGGGAAGATCATGTAGATGCCCGGCCCGAGCAGACCGATGACCAGGAAGGTGCGCACCAGGTGGTGGCTCGGGAAGCGGCGCAGGGCCGCCACGTGGCGCAGCTGGTACAGCGCGACGGCGACCGCGGCCACCGCGAGCTGGATGTAGACGAATTCGAGGACACGGAAGCCGACCGTGCCGGTGGCCTCGACGATCCGGCCCGCCACCCACGACGGGTTGCCCAGTGCGTGATCGGCGGTCGCCACGTACTGGTCGAGCACCATCGGGCGGGACTTCGAGGTGATCAGCAGCCAGGTGTAGCCGGTCTTGCGGCCGGCCACCAGCAGCAGCGCCAGTCCCACGCCCTTCAGCAGCAGGAGCCGCTCATGGCCGGTGCGGCGCGTGACGGCGATGACGGCCCAGGCCAGGGTCACCAGCAACGCGCCGTTGCCGAACATCATCTCGGCGCCGACCAGCCACCGCACGAGCCAGAAGACGAGGTCGATGCCGATCGCGGCGGCGAGCCCGATGAAGCGCTGCCGCCAGGTGAGCACCACCATCATCAGCGCCATGCTGGCGTACAGCACCGTCCCCGACTGGGGGGCGAAGATCACCTCTCGCGTCTGGACGGTGATCGGACCCGGCACGCCGTACCGGCGCGCGGCCAGCTCCAGTGCGACGAGGAATCCGAGGCCGATCACACCCACCGCGGCCCACAGCACCACCCGTGGTCGGGGCCGCGCGGCGGACCTGGCGCCGTCGCCTATTCGAGAAAGAACCCGCGATATCGTAGATGTCAATTTCCGGCCGCTTATCGTGGTCCAACGTGAACATTGTCAGGTCGAACATGTTAACGGAGTGAGCAGGTTTGATTGAGCGTGGGTGTACCGAACGGTGCACCCGGGTACCTGCCCCGGCCGGCGCGGTCTGACCGGAAAATTCGGTTCCGCCAGGTACCGAAGTCCCGCGAGCGGGATGCCTTCCTTCCCGGCCTGAATGCCACCGGCGGGTCCGGGAGCATCAGCGCGGCACCGAGCGGCACGGGACCGCGCTGTACCTTGGTTGGTTCCGTCCCCCGTACGCCCGCCTGCCGGTTGGCGGTGTGCCCGCCTGACAGGTCTCCTTCCCTTGCCTCACTCCGCTGTGTCCACATCCGCGCGGCTGCGCGACTTCCGCCCGGCCTGGCTTTCGCCGAAGGTGCTGCGCACCGAGGTGCTGGGCGGTCTGGTGGTCGCTCTGGCGCTGATCCCGGAGGCGATCTCGTTTTCGATCATCGCCGGGGTGGATCCGGCGATCGGCCTGTTCGCCTCTTTCACCATGGCCGTCACCATCGCCGTCGTCGGCGGGCGTCCCGCGATGATCTCCGCCGCCACCGGTGCGGTGGCCCTGGTCATCGCCCCTCTGAACCGGGAGCACGGGTTCGGGTACCTGGTGGCCGCGGTCATCCTGGCCGGGGTGTTCCAGATCGCGCTCGGCGCGCTGGGGGTGGGCAAGCTGATGCGGTTCATCCCGCGCTCGGTGATGGTCGGCTTCGTCAACTCACTCGCCATCCTGGTCTTCATGGCCCAGGTGCCGGAGCTGCGGAACGTGCCGTGGGCCGTCTACGCACTGCTGGCGGCCGGACTGGCGCTCATGGTGCTGTTCCCGAGGATCACCACCGCGGTTCCGGCCCCGCTGGTGGCGATCGTGATCCTCACGGTGATCACCATCGCCGCGGGCATCGCGGTACCGACCGTGGGAGACAAGGGCGCGCTGCCCTCCTCGCTCCCCGAGCCCGGGCTGCCCGACGTGCCGTTCACGCTCGACACGCTGACCACGGTCGCCCCGTACGCCTTCGCCATGGCACTCGTCGGGCTGATGGAGTCCCTGATGACGGCGAAGCTGGTCGACGAGATCACCGACACCCGGTCCTCCAAGACCCGGGAGTCCATCGGGCAGGGCATCGCGAACATCGTCACCGGATTCCTCGGCGGCATGGGCGGCTGCGCGATGATCGGCCAGACCATGATCAACGTGAAGGTCTCCGGCGCCCGGACCCGGCTCTCCACGTTCCTCGCGGGCGTGTTCCTGATGGTGTTGTGCATCGTCTTCGGCCCGGTCGTCTCCGACATCCCGATGGCCGCCCTGGTCGCCGTCATGGTCATGGTCTGCTTCGCGACCTTCGACTGGCATTCCATCGCGCCCGCAACCCTCAGGCGCATGCCGACGGGCGAGATCACCGTCATGGCGGTGACCGTGGTCTGCGTGGTCGCCACCCACAACCTCGCCGTGGGCGTGGTGGCGGGATCCGTCACAGCGGTGGTCATCTTCGCCAAGCGTGTCGCCACGCTCGCCGATGTCACAGCGGTCACCGACCCGGACGGCAGCCGGGTCGTCTACACCGTCACCGGCGAGCTGTTCTTCGCCTTCTCCAATGAGCTCGTGGGCCGCTTCGACTACGCCGGCGACCCCGCCGAGGTCGTCATCGACCTGTCCGCCGCGGACATCTGGGACGCCTCCTCGGTCGCCGCGCTCGATGCGATCGAGCACCGTTACGCGCAGCGCGGCAAGAACGTCCGGATCACGGGCCTGAACGAGCGCAGCGCCCGATTGCACAAGACCCTGAGCGGCGAACTCGCCGCCACCGGCTGACAGGGATCCTGGGGAATCGGACGATGCGCCCGGTGGCGACGACACCGGACGTCAGTCGGTGATCGCGATCTTGCCGTTGACCGGGACGGCTTCGGGGGTCGTCGCCGGCCTGGCCGCGGTGAGGCCCTTGAGGAGCTGGGCGAGGTCGACGCCCGTGGTGGAGCCGAGCAGCTCCATGCCCTGGGCGACGTTCTCGGCGACGGTGCGGGACAGCTTGTTCGCGCCGTCGGTGGAGATGACGGTCATCTTGTCGATGGCGCTGAGCGGTTCGGCCGCCTTGGCGACCACCTCCGGGAGCACCTCGACCAGCATCTGGACCATCGCCGCATCGCCGTAGCTCTCGAAGGCGTCGGCCTTCTTCTGCATCGCCTCGGCCTCGGCCGCGCCCTTGGCGGCGATCGCCGCCGCTTCCGCCTCGCCCTCCAGGCGTACCGCGTCGGCGATGGCCGTACGGTGGGCGAGCTCCGCCTCACCGCGCTTGGCACCCTCGATGGCCTCGGCCTCGGCGAGGGCGGAGCGGCGCTGCTTCTCGCCCTCACCCGTGAGGCGGGCCCGCTCGGCCTCCGCCTGCGCGGCGGCGATGGCGGCAAGGCGCTCGGCCTCGGCCTGCTTGACCCGGGCCACCCGCAGCGCCTCGGCCTCCTGCTCCGCCTGGTAGCGGCGGGCATCGGCGGGCTTGCGGACCTCGGTGTCGAGCTGTCGGTCGGTCAGCGCGGCCTGCCGCTCGGCCACCTTTTCCTGCTCGGCCAGGATCTGCTGCTGCCGGTCGGCGTCGGCCAGCGGTCCGGCGGCGTTCGCCTGGGCGGCGGCAGCGTCGGTCTCGGCCTTGATCTCGGCCTGGCGCAGGTACAGCGTGCGCTCCGCGACCGCGATCTCCTCCTCGGCCTTCAGCCGTGCCTGTTCGGCGGCCCGGCGGGCGTTGGCCTCGGCGATGTCGGCCTCCTGCTTGGCGCGCGCGGCCTCAGGGCGGCCGAGATCCTCCAGGTAGGAGCCCTCGGTGGTGATGTCCTGGATCTGGAAGGCGTCCAGGACGAGGCCCTGGCCGGAGAGGCTGGCCTCGGCCTCCTCCGCGACCTGCCCGGCGAAGGCGGCCCGGTCGCGGATGATGTCCTCGACCGACATCCGGCCGACGATGGCCCGCAGCGCGCCGGACAGCACCTCCTGGGTGAAGCCGACGATGCCGTCCTGCTGCTGGAGGAAACGCTGGGCGGCGGCCCGGATGGCGTCCTCGTTGCCGCCGACCTTGACGATCGCCACGCCTTCGAGGTTCGCCTTGATGCCGCGCAGGGTGACCGCTCCGCGGACGGCTATGGGGATGTGCCGGCTGGACAGGTCGAGGGTGTAGCGCTGCTGGACGAAGGGCACGACGAACACCCCGCCGCCGACCACGACCTTCTGGCCGCTGGTGTCGGTGAAGACCTGTCCGGTGGCCGGATCGGTGGACTTCTTGCCGCGCCGGCCGGTGATGAGGAACGCCTCACTGGGACCGGCGACCTTGTAGCGGGTGACGACGACCAGGGCGAGCAGCACGAGGAGTACGAGCACTCCCACGACCGGAACGACGACTGAACTCATGGTGGATCCCCCCTGCCCGCTCTCGCGAGGGCAGATCGGTGGTGGATGAGGAGGTGAAGCGCTCGGACCGGCGCACGGACCGATGCACGGGGCGGCGCACGGGGCGGCGCTGAGTCAGCGTTCGACGGCGCGCACGCCGACCGACGTGGATGAGGGCGTCGCCGTCACCCACACCTCGGCGCCGAGGGCCACCGGGCCGTCGGCGGTCGCGGCGTACTTGACCGGCTGGCCGCCCAGCGTCAGCAGGACCTCGCCGTACCCGTCCGCCGGAATGGCCGTGACCACGGTCCCGGCCGACCCGACCAGCTCGCCGTGGCGCGGGGCGGCCCCGCCGGTGTCCCGGGCGAGGGCCCGGGACAGCCGGTACGCCGACCAGCCGGCCCCGGCACCGGCCGCGGCACCGGCGGCGGCTGCCGCTCCCGGCCCGAGACCCGTGGTCCCGAGCACGATCGCCCCCGTGAAACCGAGCATCGAGACGAAGCCCGCGACCACCGGGAGCGACAGCCACCCGTCGAACAGTCCGTCCAGGGCACCGTCGAAGACACCTTCGAGGACCCCGTCGAACACCAGCGAGCCGGCCAGCAGGACGATTCCCCCGATGCCGAGACCCAGAAACAAGTCCATGAGCACCTCCCCCGCTCGGCCGGTATTTCCGCCGGACAACGGCATCGTGCCAGCGCGCGAAGGTGCCGCACATTGCCTGCCTTCGGCAATCTTTACGACTCTTTGACGCCGCGGTACGGCAGGGTGTCCCGGCGGTCGCAGGCGCCGACGGGTCACGCCGTGGTGTCGGGCCAGCCCAGCAGCTGTGATCCGATCACCGCGGTCTGCAGTGTGTAGCGGTCCGCCGGATCCGCCGGATCCGCGCCGGTGAGGGTGTGGATGCGCCCCAGCCGGTACGTCAGTGCGCGCACGCTCAGCGAGAGGCGCCGGGCGGTCTCCGTCGCCACGCAGCCGCTGTCGAAGTAGGCGGTGAGGGTGTCCAGCAGGGGCCAAGGGCCGCCGCGCGCCTGGCGGAGCGGGCCCAGGACACTCTCCACGAGGTCGGCCATGGCCTGCCGGTCGCGGCTGAGGACCGGATAGACCAGCAGGTCGGAGGCGTACAGCAGCGGCCCCTCCAGCCCCATCCGCTCAGCGATGTCAAGGGCGTTGAGGGCCTCTTCGTAGGAGTGGACGACCCCGCCGGGGCCCGGGTGGGAGCGGCCGACGGCGACCCGTCCGCCGTCCGTCACCGCGTGCGCCTGCTTGGCGAAGTAGGCCAGGACATCGGGCTGATCGCCGGGCGCCACGCAGATGAGGCTGCCGTCCTTGGTGGCCAGCAGGATCTGCCGCTTGCCGAACCGGCCGAGGACCGCCTCCTCGATGCGGCGCGCCACGGGGTAGCCGTCGCCGTACGGCTCGGGGCCGGCGGCCACGGCCACCGCGTGGGCCTGTGACAGGCGCAGCCCGAACCGTTCGGCCCGCTCCGCCAGCAGGCCCAGCCCACTGCGCCCGTGCAGCAGGTCGTCGATGAACTCGCGCCGGGCCGCCTCCTCCTGACGGACCGCCTGGCGCTGGGACCGCTCGTACCCCTCGACGAACGCGTCCACCGCCTGCTCGACAGCGGCCAGCAGCGGCGCCGGCGATCGCGTCAGGACGCTCTGGGCGGCGGCCAGGTGGTCCCGTATGAGCCCGCGCAGCGGCAGACCCGCCTCCGCCGCCCGCTGCCCCTCGGCACGGCGGGACTCGAGCTCGGCACGGGTGAGGCGGCGCCCCGTGGCACACGCGTCCCGCAGTATGCCGACGTACCCGCCGAGACGATCCTCCGGCGCTTCCCGGTCCGCCACGTTCCTCCCCCGATCCCGACGGGCACCCTCACCCGCCCTCGCCCCGGTACCAGGGTGACACGCGCATCGGGGCGCGCCGGCACGCCGGTAGCCGGCGCAGTGCCGTACGGGGTTCCGCCGGCTCGTCGGAGACCGGCCAGGCGTCAATCCGCAGGGGCGGATCCGCACCGGGCCCGGCGCCGAAGACCCACTGGCCGGCCGCCGACCCCGTACGAGGTCCGCCTTCGATGAAGTGATCCGGTCCCTGTTCACCGGAGACGAGGCCGCGGGGTCGCACGGGGTCACACGGAGCGGATCAGCAGGTCGACCTCCTTCTCCTGGTCTCCGGACACGGTCCCCCTTCTGTCCACCACGAAGGTGTCCGCGAGGGCGGCCACGACCCGATCCACCGCGCGGGGGCCGCCTTGCAGACCGATGTCGACGGTTCCGTCCAGGCGCACGCGCTCCGTCGTTCTGGGCGGGTCCGCCGCGTCCACGGTCGTGCACCACACGGTGGCCGCCCCGTGCGGCCCCGGCTCAAGAGCCACGCCTTCCGCCGAGGAAGCCGGAAAGGCCCGCTCGAGAACGTCCAGGAGGACTCGGGCGGCTTCCTCCGAGCAACCGGTGGCCGTGACCACCACTTCTGCCGAAGGCCGCTGTGCTGCGTCGGCGTCCGTGGTCATCGCCTCGTGCCTTCCGGTGGGATCTCGGGCATCGCGGACCTCCTTCATCGGCGGATGAGTCACCGTCATGCTGCGAGACCACGTGGATTCCCGCACCCCGGATCCGCCACATGGCGCCGACACCCGTCGGCCGAGTCGGCGTACGGGTGAAACCGTGGTGCCCCGGAGCGGCGGACCCGCGCCGGCGCGTCACGACCGGGTTCGGGGGGGCCTGACGTCCGCGTTCGTCCCGGAGGAGTATCACCTTGCTCGAACGCAGGCGGCCTCCGCCGGTCACTGCCCCTCGGTGGCCTCCGGATCGCTGTCGGCGGGCGGGGTCGTCTCGACCACGTGCACGGCGGCTTCCTCGGCCGATGCCGCGCCGCCGTCGATCCCGACGTCGTGGGCCGGTACGGAGATGTGACGCTGCGGAACCGGTTCTTCCACCGGGGTCGGGCGGCCGGCCCGGCCCGGTCCGGCCAGCGGGGTCTCGCCGGCCTCGTCAGGGCTGTCGTCCCGCGCGGACACCTCGGGTTCCTCCGGCGCGAGCCGCTCCCCCAGGCTCTCGCCCGTGCGCTGTTCGGCGGCCGTCGTGCCGCTGTCGCCGACCGCCAGGGGGCGGTCGGGCGGCACGAACGCCGTGTCGGCCGTTCGCGCGCGCTCATCCCCGTTGCCCGTGCTCAGCCCTCGCCACGGGGGGTGGCCTGTGCGAGCAGCCCGTCGACGAACGTGCGGAGTCCCTGGGGGTAGATGTCCCGTGCGGCCAGCGCGGCCCATCGGACGCCGATGGCGGCCAGGTGGGGCACCTGGGACGGGTCCAGGTCGTCGCGGTAGGCGAAGGGCCGGCCTTGGTCCTGTCGGCGGGCGGAGTGGGCGCGGACGAGGACCTCGCCCACGGTGTAGTACCAGATGCTGCGGAAGGTGTCGACGCTCTGTTCGGGTGTGCATCCGTGGGCGTCTGCGCCGGCCACGATGGCTTCGACCATCCACATCGCCGATTCGTCGAGGAGGCCGACGAAACCGTCGGCCGAGAGAACCTCGGCGGCCCATGGCCAGGCCGCGAGTGCGTCGTGCATCGCGGTGGCGGCCGTGACGATGCGCTCCCGCGGGTCACCGGGCAGTCGGGGGCGTC
Organism: Streptomyces sp. NPDC001549; assembly: GCF_042894025.1. Taxonomy (NCBI): domain Bacteria; kingdom Bacillati; phylum Actinomycetota; class Actinomycetes; order Kitasatosporales; family Streptomycetaceae; genus Streptomyces; species Streptomyces sp. NPDC001549. Next base: position 15,563 of record NZ_JBIAVJ010000008.1, on the reverse strand, counting down.
CGATCTGCTCGATGTGCTGGTTGAGCAGGAGGAGCAGAAGGTCTTCCTTGTTCCGGATGTGGTGGTACAGGGTCGTCGCCCCGACGCCGATCTCGGCGGCCAGGCGACGGATCGTCAGCTTCTCCCAGCCGTCCTGGTCGATGAGCCGACGGGCGGCCACCAGGATCTGCGCACGGGAGGTCAGGGGTGGCCGGCCGGTGCGGCCGTGCGGCGCGGGCGCTCGGGACATCGTCCCATCATGCCGCCCGGCCGTCCTCCGCCTCGAAACGGGTGCGGATTCGGCCTTTCGTGTTTCCCGGCGGCCCGCCCGATGATACTTTCCGAACATGTTCCGAAAGTTAGACGACAGTGTGCGGGGGCGGAGTTCGTGATGACGCATGGTTCGGGTGCTCGGCCAGGGCTCACGCTCGCCGCGGTGGCGCTCGTGCAGTTCATGGTGTCGCTGGACCTGTCGGTCGTGAACGTCGGACTCCCACAGATCGCCGCCGGCCTCGGCTTCGGCGCGGTGGGCCTGACCTGGGTGATCCACGCCTACGCCCTCACCTTCGGCGGGTTGCTCCTGCTGGGCGGCAAAGCCGCCGACCGGTACGGCCGCAAGCGGATCCTGCTGCTCGGGCTCGTGGTGTTCGGGCTCGCCTCTCTCGTGGGCGGCTTCGCCCAGGAACCCGGCCACCTCGTCGCCGCCCGAGCGGCACAGGGCATGGGGGCCGCCGCGCTGGCTCCGGCCGCTCTGGCGCTGCTGACCGCGACGTTCCCCACGGGCAGGGCCCGCATCCGGGCCTTCGGGACATGGAGTGCGGCGAACGCCGCCGGAGGCGCCCTCGGCGTCCTGGCGGGCGGCGTGCTCACCGAGTACGCCGGCTGGCGGTGGGTCATGTTCGTGAACGTGCCGATGACGGCTTGCGCGCTGGCCCTGGCATGGCGCGGCGTCACCGGGGGACCTCCGGCCGCTCGCGGTGGCCGTCCGGACGTGCTCGGTGCCGTCCTGGTCACGGCGGGCATGACCCTGCTGGTGTTCGGCGTCGTCCGCACGGACCAGTACGCGTGGACCTCGCCGGTCACCCTGACGACCCTGGCGGTCGCCGCCGTCCTGCTGGCCGCGTTCATCCGTGTCGAGCTGACCACCGCCCGCGAACCGCTGATCCGGCTCGGGCTGTTCGCCAACGGCTCGGTCGCGGGCTCGAACGCCTACACGCTCCTGATCGGCGCGGCCATGACCTCCTCCTTCTACTTCGCGTCCCTCTACCTCCAACAAGTCCTCGGAACGGGACCGGCGCGGACCGGGATGATGTTCCTGCCGCTCGCCCTCGCGCTGGTCGCCGGCTCCGTGCTCGCCGTCAAGCTCGGCTACCGTCTTGCGCCCCGCACTCTTCTGGTCGTCGGCGGACTCCTGGCTGCGACCGGGCTCGCCTGGTTCGGCCTGATCAGCCCCGGCGGCGCCTTCACCACGGACGTCCTCGGGCCCTCAATCGTCACCGGCGGCGGCTTCGGGCTCTGCCTCGGACCGGTCGTCTCCCTCGCCACCGCCGGCGTCGCGCCCCACGAGACCGGCACCGCCGCGGGCCTGCTCAACAGCTCACGCCAGATCGGCGCTTCACTGGGACTCGCCGCCCTCGGCGCCGCGGCGCACCACCGCACCGGCCGGACGGCCACACCCGGGGCACTCAACGACGGATACGCGCTCGGGCTGACCCTCAGCGCCGCGCTCCTGGTCGCCGCGGTCCTCGTGGCCCTCACCGTCCTGCGCCGAACCACACCCCCGTCCGACGCCGAGTCCGCAGCGGGACCGACCATGGCGGGGCTGCTGCGCCCCTTTTACCCGTGCTTCGCCGCCGTTGTGACCCTGCAGGTCATCGGCGCCCTGGCGGGCCTGGTGCCGCTGCTGGCGGTCGTCGAACTGGGGCGCACTCTGCTGGCGCCCGGACCGATCGATCACGGTCATGTCCGGATCATCGTGATCGCGGGTGCGGCCGGCCTGTTCCTCCGGCTGCTGTTCACGGCCGCGTCGTCAGGCATCGGGCACATCGTCGACGGCCAGGTCCAGCTGAGGCTCCGCCTGCAACTGGCCGCGCAACTGGGGCGCGTACCGATCGGATGGTTCTCCCGGCGCCGGACCGGTGAGCTGGCCAAGGTGGTGGGGGAGGACGTCAGCGCCGTGCACCCGTTCATCGCCCACACCCCCGGCGAACTCGTCTCCGCCTTCGTGGTGCCGCTGGTGTCGCTGATCTACTTGTTCACCGTCGACTGGCGGCTCACACTGATCACGCTGATACCGGTCGTCCTGGCAGTGGGGCTGGTCCCCCTGATGATGACCCCGGCCCGGCTGCGCGAGCAGGAGGAGTTCGACGCGGCCCTGGGACGGATATCGAGTTCCGTCGTCGAGTTCGTCCAGGGCATCTCGGTGGTCAAGGCGTTCGGCGGATCCGGGCGCGCCCACCGTCGGTTCCTCATGGCGGTGGACGAATTCGTCGGCAGCTTCTTCCGGGTGCGCGGCCTCGCCGGGATCGCCGCCGGGATGCAGGTCGTCCTGTCGCCGCCCTTCGTGCTGTTGGTCGTCCTGATCGGCGGTACGGCTCTGATCACCACCGGTGGCATGGCTCCGGCCGACCTGCTGCCCTTCCTGCTGCTCGGACTGGGCCTGACCGCTCCCGTGGCGGCCCTCGGCCACGGGTTCGACGACATACAGGCCGCCCGGCGCGCGCTCGGCCGGATCCGGGAGGTGCTCACGGTGCGGTCGCTGCCGGAACCCGCGCACCCGGTCGCTCCACAGGGTCACCGGGTGGAACTGCGTGACGTTCGATTCGGCTATGAAGCCGGTCACGAGGTCCTGCGCGGGGTCGACCTGGTGCTCGAACCGGGGACGACCACCGCGATGGTCGGGCCGTCGGGAAGCGGAAAGTCCACGCTGGTCCAGCTGTTGCCGCGGTTCTTCGACCCGACCCACGGTTCGGTCACCCTGGGCGGTGTCGATCTGCGCGAGCTCGGCAGCCGGGAGCTCCACCGGAAGGTCTCCTTCGTCTTCCAGGACGTCCGGCTGCTGCGCGCGTCGGTCGCGGACAACATCGCGCTGGCCGTCCCGCACGCCGGCCTCGACGACGTGGTGCGCGCCGCCCGGCTGGCGAACATTCACGATCGGATCCTCGAGCTGCCCCGCGGATACGAGTCGGTGATCGGTGAAGACGCCGGCCTGTCGGGCGGCGAGGCGCAGCGGATCGCGCTCGCACGCGCACTGCTCGCCGACACGCCGGTTCTCGTGCTCGACGAGGCAACCGCCTTCGCGGACCCGCAGACCGAACAGGCGGTGCGCCGGGCACTGGCAGCGCTGGAGGGTGACCGGACGATCCTGGTCATCGCCCATCGCCTGGAGACGATCGCCGACGCCCACACCGTCGTGATGCTGGACAACGGGTCGGTCGTCGAACGCGGCAAGTCGGCCGAACTGCTGGCACAGCAGGGAAGATTCGCCGCGTTCTGGCAAGCCCAAAGGTCGGTGACCGCCGACCGGACCGAAGCCCACGGTGGCGTATCGCGAGGAGGCGAGCCCCGATGATCCGCCTGCTGCTGCGCGTGCTGGGACACGAATACGCCGGTCCGGTGCGTCGCACCGTGGCCCTGATGACGACGACCGCCCTCGTCGAGGGTTTGTCCTACGCACTGCTGGTTCCCGTGCTGCGGGCACTGTTCGGGAGCACACCCGGGGGCGCCTGGCCCTGGCTGACCGCGTTCGGGGCCGCGGTCGCCGTCTACGCGGTGCTCCGCCATGTCAGCGACCGGTCCGGTTTCCATGCCGGGACCACGCTGTTGCGCGGCACCTACCAGCGTCTCGGCGACCATCTGGCCCGGCTTCCCCTCGGCTGGTACGACGCCGGCCGCCTCGGGGAGGTGTCCGTCCTGGCCGGCCGGGGCGTCCTCCAGGCGATGAGCGTCATCGCGCATCTGCTCGCACCGTTCATCTCCGCCTGCGTGACCCCCCTGACGATCGTTGCCGTCATGCTGGCCTTCAACTGGCAGATGGGCCTGGCCGCGTTGGCCGCCGTACCGATCGTGGCGGCGATCCAGACCCGGACGGGACGCTCGATGGCCGCCACGGACACGGAGCGCCACGAACGCGACCACGAGGCCACCGGGCGAGTCGTCGAATACCTTCAGGCCCAGCCGGTGTTGCGCGCCGGCGGCCGGACCGCCGAACGCTTCCGGGTGCTCGACGACTCGTTGCGGGAAGTCCGGCGCGCCTCCCGCCGAACCGCGCTGACGGCACTGCCCGGCGTGGTCGGTCTGGCACTCACGGTGCAGGCGATGTCCACCGTCGTGCTGGCCCTGGGTGCCTGCCTCGCGCTCGACGGGAGCATCGGTGCGGCCGAGGTCTTGGCGATGCTCGTGCTGGCCGCCCGCTGCGCGGATCCGCTGCTGTCGCTGTCGGACATCGGCGGCCGACTCCGCGGCGCACGGTACGAACTGGCGCGTCTCGACGCGGTACTGCGCACCGAGCCGCTGCCGGAACCGGCCGAACCGATCCAGCCGGTGCGCCATGACCTGGAGTTCGAGTGCGTCGCCTTCCGGCACGGCGACCGCACGGTGATCGACAACGCGTCGTTGTCCGTGCCGGAGGGACAGCGGATTGCCGTCGTCGGACCGTCGGGCGCGGGCAAGAGCACCCTGCTGCAACTGCTCGCGCGGTTCTACGACGTGGACGTCGGCGCGGTGCGCGTGGGAGGTGTGGACGTGCGCGCGATCGACACGGAGGTGCTGATGGCGCAGATCGCCATCGTCTTCCAGGACGTCTACCTCTTCGACGGCACGATCGAGGAGAACATACGCCTCGGCCGTCCCGACGCCGACGAAGCCGAGGTGCGGGCGGCAGCCACCGCAGCACGGCTGGACGAGGTGATCGAGCGGCTGCCCGGCGGATGGGCGACGAATGTCGGCGAGGGCGGCGCACGGCTGTCGGGCGGTGAACGCCAGCGCGTCTCGATCGCGCGGGCGCTGCTGAAGAACGCGCCCATCGTCCTGCTGGACGAGGTGACCTCAGCGCTGGACCCGGTGAACGAGGCGGCCGTCCATGAGGGCATCGAACACCTGATGGCCGGCCGGACGGTGGTGATGGTCGCGCACCGGATGCGTACCGTCCGAAGCGCCGATCGCATCGTCTTCCTGGACCGCGGCCGGATCGTGGAAGAAGGCAGCCACGAGGCACTGCTGCGCCGTGGCGGCCGCTACGCCGATTTCTGGAATGCTTCCCTCGCACCGGCGCCGGGTGAATGAACCGTGGCTTTCATTCCTTTTTGATCGGTACGGTGATGTGCCTGTTGCGGATCACCACTCGTTCCTTTTTGTCATCGATGCGGAACTCTTCTTTGACCGGCGTCGTCGTGATGACTTGAGGAACTCGCCCGCCGGGTGCGTGTTCCACCAGTTCCAGATGAAGTTCTTCAGGAACCGGAACGATCGGCGGGGACGCGAGCACCAAAGCCAGTTCGAAGCCCTCGGTGTTGCATGCGCACGTGCCCTCCACCGTGACCCAGCGTTCACCCTTGCTGTTCCGATACGCCGTGGCGGTGAAGTCCTCACCAACAGCCTTGCAGGCGAAGCCGTTCTCATACCCAGGCATTCCGACTCCCTCGATTTTCTCGCTTGCGCGACAGTTGACACAGCGCATTCAGTATCAGCGCGTTCACCGGCTGCCACAATCGGAGGGAAGGCATTCATCCATCTGGCTGCGCATATCGTGTGGAGGTCTTCGGACGGTGGTACGCGCAAGGCGAAAAAGGCGCTTGGGCCAAACTCGGTCCGACCAGGTCGCGGAGGCCCACATGCGCCGTGACGCGCTCAGCGCTGATAGGTCCCGATCAGGGTGCCGGAGACCAGCTCCCGGCCCTTCAGTGCACGGTGCACGTCCTCGACGCCCGGGCGGTCGTGCAGCGGCAACGGCTCGGACAGGGCGTACAGGCGGAAGAGGTACCGGTGCGGCCCGCGCCCCGGTGGGGGCATCGGCCCTCCCCAGCCCACGTGCCCGAACCCGTTGGGCCAAGGCAGGCCGCCATGGGGCTTCTGGTCCTCCGACACCCCGGTCGTCCCCGGATCGATGCCTGTCACCAGCCAGTGCAGGAAGGTCGCCCCCGGTGCGTCCGGGTCCTCACACAGGAGCACCAGCTCCGTGGCCTCCTGAGGTACTCCCGACCAGGTCAGGGGCGGTGAGATGTTCTCTCCCTCTCCGCTGTACCGGCGGGGGATCACCGTGTTGTCCTCGAACGCGCTGCTGCTGAGTTCAATTCCGCTCATGCGCGCGCCCATACCCGCCTGCGGCGGCGCAGGCACCGACCCGTACCCCGAAACCCCCGTTCGGCGGAGCCCACCCGGCCCGGATGCGGGAACGGGAGCGGGAACGGGAGCGGATGCGGGAGCGGGGCAAGGATGGCGCTCCCCTTCATGACCCGCACCGGTGCTTGACGAGCCGACGTCCGCAGACCCTGCGGCACGCCACCCGGTCGACCACCGCCGACATCTACAGCCGAACGCCTTGCCTGGCGGATCTACATGGCCTACGTGAAGGAGGCCACAGCAGCCTCTGCCATACATCCCGCTTCATCCGCCGGCTCGTACTCGGCGAGCCGAGAGACCGGAGCGGCCCCGGTCGTACTGCGTCCCGCGAGGGGTACCCGCGCCTGTCCAGCACACTCCATCCTGGTGCGGGCCGACTGCGAGCTTGGAGGTTGCCTCACATGGCACGTTTTGCGAGCTTCTTGATAGCAGGTCAGGGCGGGGCGGCCATGCCAGGCCTCGGCTCTGCCGGTCGTTGCTGACCACGTAAGGGATCTTGAGACCACGAGCAGCCCATGGCAGGCTCATGCCGCATGATCGATGGATTCGCGAAGGACAACCTGCACGGGAGACTGCGGCGGGACCGCAAGGCGCTGCTCTGGAAACTCGACGGCTTGTCCGAATACGACGCCCGCCGGCCTCTGACAGCGACCGGGACCAACCTCCTCGGCCTGGTCAAACATGTGGCCACCGTCGAGGCCAGGTACTTCGGCGAGGTCTTCGGCCGCCCTTCCCCGGAACCGCTGCCCCGGTGGCAGGACTCCGACGGCAGCGATCTGTGGGCGACCGAGGACCAGACCCGCGATCAGATCATCGGGTTCTACCGGCGCACGTGGGAACACTCGGACGCGACGATCAACGAGCTTCCCCTCGACGCCCCCGGCCACGTGCCGTGGTGGCCGGAGCCTTATTCCAACACGAACCTGTTCGCCATCATGGTCCATGTCCTCGGCGAGTCCATCCGGCATGCCGGGCACGCCGACATCCTGCGCGAGGGCCTCGACGGCCGGACCGGGTTGCGCGCCGAACACGAGAAGCAGATCGACGAGCAAGCCCGTGCAGCCTACTGCGCGAAGATCGAGCGGGCCGCCAGGTCGGCCGCACCAATCAAGGCTTAGAGGTTGTCTCACGTGACGTGATGTTCGTGCGGCATGGTGCCGGTGGTGGGTGCTGATCTATCGAGGCGTCTGGTTCCTGATGAACTCCGGGAGCCGGCCGCCCGGTTGCCGCCGTCGTTCGCTGCTCGTCCGCAAGGCGGTGGGACCGCTCCGTGGGACGAGCGGGCCGTGTTCACGGCAGTGGTGTACGCGCTGACCAGCGGCTATGCCTGGCGGCATCTGCCGCCGACGTTCGGCACGTCGCCCGCCACCGCGCATCGCCTCTTCACGGTATGGACCGAGGCTGGCCTGTGGCGTCGGCTGCACCGCTACAAGAAGCTCGCGAAACGTGCCACGTGAGACACCCCCTTATAGTGCGTGTTTCAACGGTCCGAGTTCAGGAACGCCATCGCCGAGATGTGCGTTTGGTTCCCTTGTGTAAGCCTGGAAGTGACGCGTTGTAACCTCGCGGGGTGCCCTAAAGCCAGCATTATGACTGCTACTAGTGGCACTGGAGGATCGCGATGCTGGACAGCAACGACAACAAGGCAATTCAAACCACTCGGGCCTGGGCTGGTCTTCTCGTCGTGCTCTTCGGTGATATCGGCATCGCGCTAGCCGCGATTCTGGTTGCGCTCCACCTCAAGACGGGCTCCGAGGCGGTAGCCATTCTCACCAGCGCATTTACCGCAATAACTGCGATGACTTCGGCGTACTTCGGGATTAGAGCGGCCGCAAATACAGCTCAGTCTGCCGTATCTGCAGGAGTTCAGTCTGGTGGTGGGCAGGGTGCTCAAGGCGGGCAAGGGGACGGACAATAGTTCATCTCTTGGCGATGCGTGTCCCGCACACTCCATTCCGGCACGGGCTGGGGGCAAGATGAGGGTATGCACAGGGCGGTGAAGTGTGGGATCTGATCTTCGAACAGCAAAGTCAGAAGCGCTGGGGCTGCGTCGCGAGGCCCACCGGATGATGTCCGGGGCGGGCGTGCGCAAGGTGCGTCTGTACGACGCCCGCCACGCGTGCCTCACGTGGATGGCCGACAACGGCGTGCCCGACACCGTGGTCTCCGCGTGGGCAGGGCACAGCGATCTGTCCTTCACCAACCCCAGGCCTGTGACGAAATGCGACACGGCAGTCCCGGAGGACACACAAAAGCCCTGTCTCACCGAAGTGAGACAGGGCTCTGATCTGCGACTACGAGGCGAACCTCTAGTCGGGACGACAGGATTTGAACCTGCGACCCCTTGACCCCCAGTCAAGTGCGCTACCAAGCTGCGCCACGTCCCGTTGTGCCTGCGACCTGGGGTTTCCCCCTGCCCGGCGGCACATGCAGAACATTACCCCACGCCGAGGGGTGTGCATGCACGGGTAATCGCGAGGGGGAGGATGGGGTGGTGAACGCACGGGATCGGGACGTCGACGGGCGGGCGCGCAGTGCGCGGCCGAGGGATGGGCTGGGGCGGCCGCTCGCCTACGGAGTGGCCGGGGTGGAGCGGCAGCCCGAAGGGGTGGTGCGCTCTCCCGGCGAGACCGTGCGGGAGGCGCAGCGGCTGTTGGACGCCGGGATGCCGTTCCACGCGCACGAGGTGTTCGAGGATGCCTGGAAGTCCGGGCCCGAGGCCGCGGCCCCGCTCTGGCGGGGGCTCGCGCAGCTCGCCGTCGGGTTGACGCACGCCGCGCGCGGCAACGCGGTGGGCGGGGCGCGGCTGCTGCGGCGCGGGGCCGCCGGGATCGAGGGGCTGGACGGGGGCCCGTACGGGGTCGACGTGCCGGGCCTGGTCCGGTGGGCCGGGGAGCTGGCCGACCGGGTGGCGGACGGCGGCCCGGCCGTCGATGCCGCGCGCGAGGCGCCGAGGCTGGGACTCTAGGCGGCGGGCTGGAGGAGGTCCCAGCGGTTGCCGTACAGGTCTTCGAAGACGGCGACGGAGCCGTACGGCTCGTGGCGCGGCTCCTCCAGGAAGCGGACGCCCTCGGCGGTCATCCGGGCGTGGTCGCGGGTGAAGTCGTCGGTGTACAGGAAGTGGCCGACGCGGCCGCCGGTCTGGTCGCCTACGCGCGAGCGCTGGGCCTCGTCCTTGGCCCGGGCCAGGAGGAGCGCGGATTCGGTGGCGCCGGGCGGGCGGACCACGACCCAGCGGGATCCGTCCGGGCGGGCGGTGTCCTCGGCGAGGTCGAAGCCGAGGGCACGGGTGTAGAAGTCGATGGCCTCGTCGTAGTCGTGGACGAGGAGGGCCGTGAGGGCGATGTGCGAGGGCATGCCCTCATTGTGTGCCCACGAGCACCACCTCCAGGGTGCGGGGGCCGTGGACGCCCTCCACCCGGTCGAGTTCGATGTCGCTGGTGGCGGAGGGGCCGGAGATCCAGGTCAGGGGGCGGGTCGGGTCGAGGAGCGGCAGGGCCTGCGGGACGGAGTCCACCACCTGGTCCGGGACCCGGACCACGCAGATGTGGTGGTCCGGGACCAGGGTGATGCGCCGCCGGCCCTGGTCGGGGCCGCCGTCGAGGATGATCGTGCCGGTCTCGGCGACGGCCAGGGCGCAGCCGGTGACCACGCTGTCGACCCGGTCCAGTTCGTACGGGGTGGAGGCCGCCCGGTCGGGTACCCGGGTGGGGCCCCCGGCCGGGAGCCAGTGCGGGGGCAGGCCGGGCGGGACGAGCACCGACCGGGCGCCCCGCGCGTCGAGGAGCCGCGTCAGCAGCGCGGGCAGTGCCTCCTCGTCCGTGCGGTGGACCACGGCCCGGTACTCGGCGAGGTGGGCGGCGAGCAGGTCCACCCGCTCCGCCGGGGTCCGGGCGCCGTGGACGGGGAGGTAGTCGCGGGGGATCTCCACCGCGGGTGCGTCGTCGCGCAGCGCCCGGCGGATCCGGCCCAGGATGCGGTCCTTGCTGCTCATTGCGGGGTGCTCCGTTCCCGGGCCCACCAGTCGCGGAAGGACTGCGCCGCCACGGCGGGCAGTTCGCGGCTGTCGGTCCAGGCCCGCCCGGCTCCGGGGAGCCGGCGGGGGGCCAGCCGCCGGGCCCTGGCCAGCAGGCGCTCCCCCGCGCGCAGGGCTCCCGGATGGTCCAGGAGCAGCCGGGCGGCGCGCATGGCGGCCCGTTCGGCGGTGTGGCCGTCGGCGGGGCGGAGCGTGACGCGGACGCCGGCGCGGGTCACCGGGCCGCCCTGGACGACCCGTTCGCGGAGGTGGACGAGGACCTCGGGGATGTCGATGGCGACCGGGCAGACCTCGTAGCAGGCTCCGCACAGGGTGGACGCGTAGGGCAGCGAGGCGTCGATCGCGCTGCCCGTGCCGCGGAGTTGGGGGCTGAGGATCGCGCCGATGGGGCCCGGGTAGACGGAGCCGTAGGCGTGGCCGCCGACGCGCTCGTAGACCGGGCAGACGTTGAGGCAGGCGGAGCAGCGGATGCAGCGCAGGGCCTGACGGCCGGTCTCGTCGGCGAGGGTGTCGGTGCGGCCGTTGTCGAGGAGGACGAGGTGGAAGGCGGCGGGCCCGTCGCCGTCCGCCCCTTTTGAAGGACCCAGCCCGGTCCACATCGTCGTGTACGGGTTCATCCGCTCGGCCGTCGAGGAGCGCGGCAGCGTCTGGAGGAAGATCTCCAGGTCGCGGAAGGTCGGAACGACCTTCTCGATGCCGACGACGGAGATCAGGGTCTCGGGCAGGGTCAGGCACATCCGGCCGTTCCCCTCGGACTCCAGGACGACCATCGTGCCGGTCTCGGCGACCATGAAGTTGGCCCCGGACACGGCGACCTTGGCGCGCAGGAACTTCTCGCGCAGGTGCAGGCGCGCCGCCTCGGCGAGTTCCCGCGGGTCGTCGCCGAGCGGTTCGGGCGCCGGCCTGCCCCAGCCGCCCATCTCGGCGCGGAAGATGTCGCGGATCTCGGCCCGGTTGCGGTGGATGGCCGGGACCAGGATGTGGGAGGGGCGGTCGTGGCCGAGCTGCACGATGAGTTCGGCGAGGTCGGTCTCGTACGCGGCGATCCCGGCGGCCTCCAGGGCCTCGTTGAGCCCGATCTCCTGGGTGGCCATGGATTTGACCTTGACGACCTCGCGCTCGCCGGTCGCGCGGACCAGCTCCGTGACGATCCGGTTGGCCTCGTCCGCGTCGGCGGCCCAGTGGACGGTGCCGCCGGCCGCCGTGACCGCTTCCTCCAACTGCAGCAGGTAGCGGTCGAGATGGCGGAGGGTGTGGTCCTTGACGGCCTTGCCCGCGGCGCGCAGCCGGTCCCAGTCCGCGAGTTCGGCGACGGCCCGCGCGCGTTTGTCGCGGATGGTGTGCGTGGCGTGCCGCAGGTTGGCGCGCAGCACCTGGTCCCGTACGGCCTCGCGGGCCGCCTCGGGAAAGGCCGGAAAGGCGGGAAAGGCGGGCATGCCCAGGTAAGTGCCCGTGGTACCCGTAGTACCCGTGGTGCCCGTCACGACAGCGGTTCCTCCTCGGTCGCGGCCAGGATCTCGGCGAGGTGCAGGGTCCGCAGCGGACTGTCCGCGCGGCGCAGCAGGCCGCCCAGGTGGGCGAGGCAGGAGTTGTCGGCGCCGCACAGCACCTGGGCGCCGGTGCCGGCCGCTGCCGTGATCTTGTCGGTGCCCATGGCGGTCGAGACGTCCGGGTTCTTGACGGCGAAGGTGCCGCCGAAGCCGCAGCACTCCTCGGCGCCGGGCAGCTCGACCAGGTCCAGGCCCTTGACCGCGGCCAGCAGCCGCCGCGGCCGGTCCCCGAGCCCCAGGCCGCGCAGGCCGTGACAGGAGGGGTGGTAGGTGACGGTGTGCGGGAAGTACGCGCCGACGTCGGTCACCCCGAGCACGTCGACGAGGAACTCGGTCAGCTCGTACACGCGCGGCGCGAGCGCGGCGGCCGCCTCGGCGAGCTCGCTGCCGCGCCCCTCGGCCTCCGCCTTCCGGCCGATGCGCGGGTAGTGCTCGCGGATCATCGCGGCGCAGGATCCGGAGGGGGTGACCACGTACGCGTGTCCCGCGAAGGCCCGCACGGTACGCCGCATGAGCGGTTCGGTCTCGTACCGGTAGCCCGTGTTGTACTGCGGCTGCCCGCAGCAGCTCTGGGCCGCCGGGAAGTCCACGCCGACCCCGAGCCGCTCCAGGAGGCGTACGACGGCGATGCCGGTCCGCGGGTAGAGCGCGTCGTTGACGCAGGTGACGAACAGGGCGGCTCGCATGATGGGCACAATAGCCCGGTGAAGAAGTTCTCAGTGATCGGCATAGGCGCGGGCGACCCGGACCATCTGACCCTCCAGGCGGTCAGGGCGATCGGCGCGGCGGACGCATTCCTCATCCTGGAGAAGGGCGAGGAGAAGGCGGATCTGACCGGGCTGCGGCGCGCGATGCTCGACGCGCACGCCCGCCCCGGCCACCGGCTGGTGGAGGGCCGCGACCCGGACCGGGACCGGACGCCCGCCGACTACGCCCCGACGGTGGACGGCTGGCGCAGCGCGCGGGCCGGGCTCTTCGAGCGCTTCATCGCGGAGGATCTGGCGGACGGCGAGACCGGGGCGTTCCTGGTCTGGGGCGATCCCTCCCTCTACGATTCCACGCTCGCGATCCTCGACGAGGTGCTGGAGCGCGGCCGGGTGGCCTTCGAGCACGAGGTCGTGCCCGGCATCAGCAGCATCTCGGCGCTGCTGGCACGGCACCGGACCAACCTGAACCGGGTCGGGCGCCCGGTCCAGATCACCACCGGCCGCAGGCTGGCCGAGGGCTGGCCGGACGACGTGGACGACGTGGTGGTGATGCTGGACGCCCGGCACGCCTTCACCGCGCACCTGGACCAGGACCTCTACATCTACTGGGGGGCCTATGTGGGCACCCCGGACGAGATCCTGGTCTCGGGCAAGCTCGCGGAGGTCGCCGGGCGGATCGAGGAGCTGCGCACCGAGGCCCGCGCCCGCAAGGGCTGGATCATGGACACGTACCTGCTCAGGCGCGGCTGAGGTAGGACGGGAGGACGGCGGCGAGGCGTTCGTACTCCTCGGGGTGGTTGTAGATCTGGCCGCAGACGCGGATGCCGCCGCCGCCCGGCCAGGGCCAGATCAGCACGCGGATGCCCTGCTCGGCCGCGATTCGCTCGCGCAGCGCGCGGGCCCGGTCCGGGGTGTCGGCGACCCAGGCCGGCAGGCGCAGGGTGCGCATGGCGAGGGCCTCGCCGTGCGGGAGCGGGGTGAGCCCGGGGAGCTCGGCGAGCAAGGCCGCTCCGTGGGCGGCCAGTGCGCTGTTGTGGGCCCGGACCTTGGCCGCGTCGAGGCGTTCGAGAAGGTCCAGCCCCTCGGGGGCGGCGAGCCAGCCGGTGTAGTCGGCGGTGGCGCGGTTCTCGACGGAACGCGGGAATCCGTGCTGGTCCTCCCAGGACGGTACGAGGGCCCTGATCCGGCGGCGGTGCTGCGGGGCGACGGCAAGGACCGCGCTGCCGGAGGGCGCGTAGCCCCATTTGTGCAGGTTGCCGAACCAGAAGTCGGCGCCGCCCGCGAGGGGGTCGGCGAGCATGCCCAGGGCGTGGGCGCCGTCGACGACGGTGGTGACCCCGCGTTCGCGCAGGTCCGCGAGGAGCCGGGGGGAGGCGATGATCCGGGCGGTGGGCGAGCTGACGTGGTCGAGTACGGCCACCCTCGTACGGGGGGTCAGCGCGGCCAGCACGGTCTCGCGTACGGCGTCCTCGTCGGGCAGGTGGGGGTCCAGGGCCACGGTGGTGACCGGGGCGCGGCGGGCGGCGGCCGCGACGACGGTGCCGTAGCCGTGGTCGGTGACCAGGATCTCGTCGCCGTCGGCGAGCGGGACGGCGTCCAGGGCGAGGTTGGCGCCCTCGGTGGCGTTGGCGATGAAGGCGATCCCGTCGGGGTCGGCGCCGAGGTGGGCGGCTATCCGGGTACGGGCCTCGGCGAGGCGGTCCGGGACGGCGATGAAGAAGGCGTCGGGGTCGACGTGGACCTCGGCGCGGAGCGCGGCCTGGGCCTCCTGGACGGGGACGGGCACCGCGCCGAAGGAGCCGTGGTTCAGGTGGGCGACGCGGGGGTCGAGGCGGAACAGGGCGGGTCCGCCGGGGAACGCGTGGGCGAACCCGGCGGGGCGTATCGGCTCGGTCACTGCTCCTCCGGGGATGCGGCGCGGCTGTCCTCCGGATCATCTCCCGCCGCCGCCGGCTCCGGTAGACCGCCGCCGCCGAAGGCCCGGCGCCCGTGCGCGAGCAGCTCGCGCACGGCGGGGCCGTGCGGGGCGCGCCAGACCAGGCAGAGCAGGGCGGGGATGTCGACGTCGTCGAGGACGCGGGCGCTGAGCGTGTCGCGGTAGCTCTCGGCCATGGACTCGCTGAGGACGGCGACGCCCAGGCCGCGGGCGGCGAGGTCGGCGATGGCGTCCGCGGCCCCGGCCTGCAGGGCGATCACGGGCCGGACCCGCCGTGCGGCGCAGGCCTGGTCGAAGACCGTGCGCAGGCCGGTGCCGGCGGGCATGCAGATGACCTGGTGGCCGGCGAGGTCGCGCAGGGTGACCCGGCGCCGGCGGGCCAGCGGGTGATCGGGCGGGACCGCGACGACGAGCCGCTCGCTGACGATCGTGAGGGATTCCAGTCCGGCCGGTGCGGCGGTCGCGGTCCCGATGAGGGCCACGTCGACCGTGCCGACGCGGACCCCTTGGACGAGCCGGTCGGAGTTGTCCTCCAGCAGGGCGATCTCCACGCCGGGGTGGGCCCGGTGGAAGGCGGCGAGGGCGTCGAAGAGCGGGGTGCCGGTGCAGCCGACGACCATGCCGACCGTGATCCGGCCCCGGATCACGCCGGCCACGTCCCCCACCGCCTGGCCGACCGCCCCGGCGGCGGCGAGCGCGGCCCGGGCGGGTGCGAGCGCGGCCGCTCCGGCCGCGGTGAGGGTGGCGGTGCGGGCCGAGCGGTCGAACAGCTCGGCGCCGAGCTCCCGTTCCAGCTGGCGGATCTGGGCGCTGACCCCGGACTGACTGATGTGCACCCGCTCGGCCGCCCGGGTGAAGTTCTGTTCCTCGGCGACGGCGACGAAGTATTCGAGCTGCCTCAGTTCCATGACTTGAGATTCTAGTTATTGAGCCGAAACTCCTCGGTTGCCTGGTCGTTGGTCGGGTGTGATCGAGAGTGGGGATATGCGCCGGCTGTCGCCGGATGCGCAGGAGGA